>NZ_CP061300.1:1868905-2172647 GCF_018687635.1 Polynucleobacter sp. MWH-Braz-FAM2G | reverse complement strand
ATTTTTGGAGGATCCATTGTAGCGATGCTCCAAAGTTATCCACAAGCTAGAAAAACGTGGAAATCCTGTGGATAACTTGTGAATAATAGAAAAATCTCTATTTAAATTAGTGATTTATGAGAAATTTCACTAAAAATAGAGAAAAACACCTACATATTCGTTGAGATGGATTGACCTTTTGCTCTGCAACAAGGAAAATACTTGGTTTTCCAGGGATCTATCATGAAAAGAACTTACCAACCCTCAGTAGTCCGTCGTAAACGTACACATGGCTTTCGCGTTCGTATGAAAACTAAAAGTGGACGTGCCGTTTTGAATGCTCGTCGTGCAAAAGGCCGTAAGCGTTTGGCTGTTTAAGTTAGCCATTGAATAGCGCAAGAATTTCTGAACTACTGAAGACGCGTCCCAAGACAAGTTTGTATTGGGGTGTTTATGTAGCACCTTCCCAAGAGGATGCTAAGCCGGATCTTGGTGTTGCTGTAGCAAAGAAGTTGGCCAAAAGAGCGGTTGATCGAAACCGTCTAAAGCGGATGATTCGCGAATTAGTTTGGGCGGCTCAAGCCAAAACATTAAATCAAGATGTTGTGGTTAAGCTCAAAAAACCAATTGGACGCGAGACTCGGGGCAGACTCAGAAAAAAAGAAAAAGAAATTCTCCGCTCACAAATATCAGGATTAATTTAAGGTGCGCGCATTAAATAATGTGGCAATAAAGCTAGTAAGAATTTATCAACTAGCTTTGAGCCCATATTTTGGTATGCACTGTAAATTTGTGCCTAGCTGTTCGCAATATGCTTGTGACTGCTTTGGCCATTATGGATTTTTTAAAAGCTTCGGGCTAATGGTGTGGCGAATTTTGCGTTGCAACCCATGGTCATCTGGCGGACATGATCCTGCCGTAAAAGAAACGCAACATCAAATTAAGTGAATGTAAATGGACTTTAAAAAAACAATTCTTTGGGCGGTATTCTCGATGTCGGGTCTCTTGCTCTATAACAATTGGCAGGTTCATGAAGGAAAACCTTCTTTGTTCGCGGGTGCGCCAGCGACAGCTACCGTAGCGTCAGATAAGACCGCCGCAGGAAATAAAGTTGATGTGCCTACTCAAATATCTGGATCATCAAATGTGGCCGCTACGCCAGCGGTAAATGCTACAGCTATTGAAGGTGCTGAAAAGTTCACGCTACAGAATGATGTGTTGGTATTGGAAATTAGCGCAAGCGGTGCGAACGTTATTGATGCGAAATTATTGAAATCACTCACTTCGGAAAATAAGCCGATTGAACTTTTTCAATACACGCCAACACATAAATACTTTGCAAGATCTGGTTTGATTTCTTTAAACAACGGCGATCTTCCGAACCACACAAGTACATTCAAATTAGTCCAATCTGGTAAGGATGGATCTGGTCGCCCGTTTGCTGTTTTAGCCAGTGAGCGCAATGGAGTAAAGCTTGAAAAGACTTTCATCCTAAATCCAGGAAGCTATGTTGTGGACGTGGGTCATCGAGTGACACAGACCACCAACAATCCAAACCCACTTGTTCTCTATACAGAGATCGTTCGTGATGCTAGTCAAGAACAAAAAATCGGCCCATTCGGCGGCGCCTTTTCAGCCAGCACCTTTACTGGACCAGCGGCATATACAGATAAAGAAAAGTTTAATAAGCTGGAATTCACAGCGATAGATAAAAATAAAATTACCATTCCAACTCAGGTTGCAGCCGGTGAGCCTGCATGGATTGCCATGGTGCAGCACTATTTTGCAAGCGCTTGGATCCCGGGGGATAAAACTGCTCGAGATATTTATGCTGGCAGAATCGATAACAACCTATATCGAATCGGTATGCAAACCCCGCTTGGAGTGGTTGCATCGGGCGCGGCAGTTGTAGAAAAAGCCAAATTATTTGTTGGGCCACAAGAAGAAAAAGTTTTAGAAACAATTGCCCCTGGTTTTGAGTTGCTTAAAGACTATGGCTATCTCACCATCATTGCCAAACCTATTTTCTGGTTGTTAGAAAAAATTCATGGTTATGTTGGTAACTGGGGTTGGTCAATTATTCTGCTGACTATCTTGATCAAGTTAGTGTTCTTCCCATTGTCCGCTGCAAGCTATAAATCCATGGCTCGTATGAAGGAGGTTCAACCGCGATTGACTGCCATGAGAGAGCAGTACAAGGGTGAACCGCAAAAACTAAATCAAGCCATGATGGAGATGTATCGTAAAGAAAAGATCAATCCATTAGGCGGTTGCTTGCCAGTGGTTATACAGATACCGGTATTTATCGCCTTGTATTGGGTTCTACTTTCTTCTGTTGAAATGCGTGGTGCGCCTTGGATTTTGTGGATTCATGATCTCTCGGTTCCAGACCCTTACTACATATTGCCAATCATTATGGCTGTGTCGATGTTTGTGCAGACCAAACTAAATCCAACGCCACCAGATCCAATTCAGGCAAAAGTAATGATGTACATGCCGATTGTTTTCTCGATCATGTTCTTCTTCTTCCCCTCGGGCTTGGTTTTGTATTGGGTTACGAACAATCTCTTGTCTATTGCACAGCAATGGCAGATTAACCAAATGTTTGGAAAGAAGCCCGCCAAGTAGTTTGATCGCGGTATAAAAAGCTAGTAATAAATTGACGGCAATGATGACTAGAAAACTACCCATCATTGCTCTCGCCACGGCACCAGGAAAAGCCGGTGTTGGAGTTATACGTATAAGCGGTCAGAACTTAAGCTCGTTCGCGAACGCCCTATTTCAAAAAAATCTTGCGCCAAGGCAAGCAAACCTCCTAACTTTGCACGATCAGCATGGTCAAGCTATTGATCAGTTAATCGCAATTTATTTTGCCGGTCCTGCATCCTTTACGGGTGAAGATGTTCTGGAGCTTCAATGCCATGGCGGCCCACAACTTCTTGAATTAGTAATGAAGCGCTGTCTTGAGGTGGGTAAAGACGATGGGTTGGCAATTGCCGAACCTGGCGAATTTACTTTGCGAGCCTATCTAAATAATAAGATTGATTTGGCTCAGGCAGAGGCAATTGCAGATTTAATTGACGCACAAAGTGAGGCAGCCGTTCTTGGCGCAGCACGCTCATTGCAGGGCGCTTTTTCGGATGATATTAATAGCCTGATTGAAGAAATTACACAGCTCAGAATTTTGGTTGAATCAACACTGGATTTTCCAGAAGAAGAAATTGAATTTCTTGAAAACGCTCAAGCTCGACAACGTCTGAGCACCGTCAAAGAAAAACTAAAAACCCTGCTTGAAGGCACCAAGCAAGGAAAGATATTGCGTGATGGCATTCAGTTGGTGTTAGTTGGCGCCCCCAATGTCGGAAAAAGCTCATTGCTTAATCGCTTGGCGGGGGAAGAGGTGGCAATCGTCACCCCTATTGCGGGCACAACTAGGGACAGAGTTAGGGAAAGCATCACTATCGAAGGCGTTCCCATGCACATTATTGATACTGCAGGATTGCGTGAAACATCAGACCTAGTTGAGATAAAGGGCATCGAAAGATCTTGGGATGCTATTCGTTTGGCGGATCTGGTGATTTTTTTAACAGATGCCCAAACCACTTATGAACAAGATGAACTAAAAGCCCAGATTTTGAAAGAACTACCGCCTAAATGTGCTGTTCTCGAGGTAATGAACAAGGCCGACTTGTTGGGGGATTCCACTAATTTGACGACGGGCGAAGCCTTGCTTATTTCTGCCAAAACTGGGGCAGGAATAGACCGGCTTAAGCAAAAAATATTGGGGTTAGTTGGATGGGGCGGCTCTCAAGAGGGGGTGTTTTTAGCCCGCAGAAGGCACTTAGATTGTATTGAGCGAGCTAAAGAGCATATTGAAAGATCGGAGCAGTTTGCAGCAAATGGCAACAATTCGCTGGAGTTATTTGCAGAAGAGCTATCTTTGGCGCAAAGATACCTTGGCGAAATTACTGGAAAACTCCTGCCCGACGACCTTTTAGGAAAAATCTTTAGCCAATTTTGTATTGGCAAGTAAAGGGTTTGTGCTGTGTGGGGTTGGGCATAAAAAATTAACCAAAATGATAAAATTGTCTGATTAAAAAATTCAATCTTCATAGGGAAACATATGACTTCAACTACCAGCGGCCAGATCAATGTGAATGCGCCAGCTTATGTAAAAAACAAGCGTTTAATTGAGTGGGTTGGCGAAGTTGCCGCCTTAACTAAGCCAGATGCCATTCGTTGGTGTGATGGTTCGCAAGCAGAATATGACGAATTTTGCGAGTTGTTGGTTAAGGCAGGCGTTTTCAAGCGCCTGAATCCAGCAAAACGCAAAAATTCATTCCTAGCTTTATCTGATCCGGATGACGTTGCGCGCGTTGAAGATCGCACTTTCATTTGTTCAGCAAAACAAGAAGATGCTGGTCCAACAAACAATTGGGTTGATCCAGCCGAAATGCGCAGCACACTTCAGCCGTTGTTTGATGGTTCGATGCGCGGTAGAACTATGTATGTTGTTCCATTTTCCATGGGCCCAATCGGATCTCCAATTGCACACATTGGTGTTGAGTTGTCCGACAGCCCGTACGTCGCTATCAATATGCGCCTGATGACCCGCATGGGCAAAGCTGTTATTGATCAATTGGGCGCTGATGGAGAGTTTGTTCCATGTGTTCACACTGTTGGCAAGCCTTTGAGCCCAGGCGAAAAGGATATGGCTTGGCCAAATAACAAAACTAAATACATTGTTCACTATCCTGAAACTCGTGAGATTTGGTCTTTTGGTTCTGGTTACGGCGGTAATGCATTGTTGGGTAAAAAATGTTTTGCATTACGTATTGCATCCAATATGGGGCGCGAGCAAGGTTGGCTTGCAGAGCACATGCTGATCTTGGGTGTTACATCGCCTGAAGGAAAAAAATATCACGTAGCCGCAGCATTCCCTTCCGCATGCGGAAAAACAAACTTCTCCATGATGATTCCTCCAAAAGGATTTGATGGTTGGAAGGTGACAACAATTGGTGATGACATTGCTTGGATTAAGCCTCGCAAGGACCCTGTTACTGGCAAAACTCGTTTGTTTGCGATTAATCCTGAGTCTGGCTACTTTGGTGTTGCTCCAGGAACGAATCGTTTAACCAATCCAAATTGCATTGATTCATTGAATGAAGATGTGATTTTCACAAACGTCGGATTGACTGATGATGGTGATGTTTGGTGGGAAGGTTTAACTGATACGCCACCAGCACACTTAATTGACTGGCAAGGTAAGGATTGGACCCCAGCTGATGGAGCTGCAGGTCGTAAGGCTGCCCATCCTAATTCGCGATTTACTATGGCTGCCACAAACAATCCAGCGGTTGATCCTAAGTGGGATGATCCTGAAGGGGTTCCTATTGATGCATTCCTGTTTGGTGGACGCCGTTCAACAACAGTTCCTCTGGTAAGCGAAGCCCGTGACTGGGTAGAGGGTGTTTACATGGCAGCCACAATGGGTTCAGAGACTACTGCCGCTATTACTGGTCAAGTTGGTGTGGTGCGTCGCGATCCATTTGCAATGATTGCATTTGCTGGTTACAACATGAGCGACTACTTCCAGCATTGGCTCAATATTGGCAAGAAGCTTGAAGCTGAAGGCGCAGTGTTGCCAAAGATCTATTGTGTGAATTGGTTCCGCAAGGGTGATGATGGCAAGTTTGTTTGGCCTGGATACGGCGAGAATATGCGTGTTCTTTCTTGGATCTTGGGTCGCGCCGAAGGCACTGCTAACGGAGTTGAGACTGTATTTGGTATCTCACCAGAGCATAAAGATTTGAATTGGCAGGGCTTAGATTTCTCAGTCGATAACTTCGATAAAGTCATTACCGCTAAAGTTGATGACTGGAAAAATGAACTCAAGTTGCATACAGAGTTATTCGAGCATCTTGGCGAGCGTTTGCCAAAAGAGTTGTTAGAAATGCGTGCAAAAATTGAGAAGCGCCTCAATGCTTAATGTGTAGCAAGCAGTACCATTCAATCAAGTAATATTTATTAATGACCAAACCCCAACACCATGAAATAGTGGTGATTGGGGCAGGCATTTGTGGAGCAACCATTGCAAATGAGTTGCTCGAGCGCGGTAGATCGGTTTGCATTATCGACGCCGCCTCCTCTCCTGCCACTGCTTGCTCTAGTCATGCTTATGCCATAGCTCACCCACACATTGGAAAAGGTTCGCCCCGCTTATTGCGTTTAACCCGCCTTGCATTTTTGTTAGCTGAAGAGCGTTGGGGTAATGTTTGGCGACAGCATGGGATATTTCAGCCAACTAAAAAGGATAAAGTTTTTGATCGGGTGCAAACAATAGAGCATCTTCAATCTTTAAATCTTGATAGTGATATGGCAATTGCCTTAGATGCTCAAGATGCTCAAAAGGTTTGCGGGATTTCACAAAGTGGCGTTTGGTTGCCACGCGGCGCTTGCTTAAATTTAAATGAAGCAAGCAGACGGCTATTGCAAAGCCATGACCGTCTAACTTGTATGTGGAACACTCGAGTTGCACGCCTAGAAAAGTCTGGAGACGTGTGGCACTTATTTGATAACGCAAATCAATCGATTGTCTCTGCCGATAAAGTGGTTGTGGCTTGCGCGATAGAGTCAAAGGCTTTGTTGGCTTCTATTGATATACGCTTACCTTTAAAACCTGTTCGTGGGCAACTCAGCATTTTTTCGATTCCAAAAAATGATCCATGGGTTGAAAAATTACCGAGCGTTGGTATATCTGGTGATGGATATTGTTTGCCGGCAATATATTTGGAAGATGGAAGTTATCAGTGGATTGTCGGATCTAGTTTTGATGAAGGTGAAGACGACCTTGCGGCAAGAAAGTCTAGTGATGATTTCAATCGAGAGCAAGCTCTGCGTTTAATAGATTTTGAAGAAGGCGATCCGCGTTCACTCTTAAAGGTTGGTGAGTTTGTTGGTGTTCGTTGTGTTGCAGGAGATCGCCTGCCCATCATCGGCACTCTCTCTCAGCGCCCAGGAATATTCTTGGCAACCGCCCTAGGATCAAGAGGAATTTTATGGTCCGCTCTAGCGGCTAAGTTGATTAGCGCTCAGCTACTAGAGGATGATTTTGCTGTGCTTGCGCGTTTTGGCTTTGCGGCAGACTTGGTTGCTGCGCTAGCCCCCGCCCGTTTTTTTGCAGGGGCTTTAGTTGCGCCGTCAGCTTTGGGCGCTTTTGCTTCAAATTCAAAACCAATTTTGCCTGAAGCATCTAAGGCCAAGTAAGCCTTAAATCCACGCCCAGTTCGATTAGATTTAAAGTTGGCAAGAAGGTCTGTCTTGCCTTCCTTGAGCAATTTTTGAATTTGTTCAGCGGAAACTTCTTGCTGCAAAACAACTTTCCCCGTTTTGAAATCGCAAGATTTATTGGGTCCGGTATTGTTTTCGCAAACATAACGCATACCATCTTCGTAAACTGCACCAGAGCATTTAGGGCAAGCACCCAAGGCCTGACGACCTGTGAAATCTACCGCCTCAGATTCATCATCCTGAGTGTTGCCAAAATCAAACTCCAGTTTGAAGCCTGCATTTGGATAGTCTTTATCGTCTTCTGGAATTTCGCTTAGCTTAATAATGGCTGCAAAAGGACGACCCATTTTGCTGCGGAAACCTTGCAATGGTCCGATAGTTTTTTCGCGCAATAACTCTTCAACTTCTGGGTATTCAAAAGCGCGACCACCTGGCGTTTTGCTGATGGTAAAGCCACATTTTTCGCAAGCAAAACGACGATAGTTTTCTTTTACTGGACCCTTGCAGTGAGGGCACGGCGTGGCCATGGTGGCATATTCGCCAGGAATAGTATCGCTATCGTATTCTTTGGCGCGCTTCACAATGCGTTGAGTCATTTGAGCGATCTCTTGCATGAAGGTATCGCGATTCATCTTGCCTTGCTCGATGAGGGAAAGCTTGTTCTCCCAGCTACCAGTTAAATCAGGACGAGTTAACTCTTCAACATCCAAGCCACGTAACAAAGTCATCAACTGAAAAGCTTTGGCTGTCGGAATGAGCTCGCGCGCTTCACGCACAATGTATTTTTCAGCAAGCAAGCCTTCAATAATGGCCGCCCTTGTTGCGGGAGTCCCCAAACCTTTTTCGGCCATTGCCTCGCGCATTTCATCATCATCAACCCACTTGCCAGCACTTTCCATTGCTGAGAGCAAAGTAGCCTCTGTATAGCGTGCTGGAGGTTTTGTTTTTAAAGGCACCGCTGTTATTGATTCAGTTTGAACAGTTTCGCCTTCTTGGACCGGAACTAGTTCGTCATCTGCCTGGTTGGATTTGCCGTATACCGTTAGCCACCCTGGATTGACAAGGACGCGCCCCTCAGTTTTGAAGTGGTGACCAGATGCTTCGGTAATTCGAGTGGTGACACGAAACTCTGCGGCAGGATAAAAAACTGCCAAGAATCGCCTCACAACTAAATCGTAGAGTTTTGCTTCGGGCTCACTTAAATTTTTTGGCTTTTCTAGAGTTGGGATAATTGCAAAGTGGTCTGAAATTTTTGAATTATCAAAAATGCGTTTGTTAGGTTTGATCCAACCATAGCCAGCTTTTGTTTTTGGATCTTTCGGGTCACCCTGCAGAATTTGCTTTGCAAAACCGCTGTAATCTTGAGAATGCTCAGCAAAATTCTCCATCGTTTGCTTAACGGTATCGAGATAGTCTTCGGGGAGTGCTTTTGCATCAGTACGAGGATAGGTTAAAACCTTGTGTCGTTCATATAAGGCTTGAGCTAGACCGAGGGTATTTTTTGCAGAAAAACCAAAGCGAGCGTTTGCTTCACGCTGCAAGCTGGTTAAGTCAAATAATTGCGGGGCTAGTTGGGTGGCCGGTTTTGCTTCCTCTGTGACATTGGCCTTTTTGCCACGGCATGCGGCAACAATGCTTTGAGCCGCCGCCTCACTCCATAAACGGTTTTCACGTGCATCGGGTTCTGAGACATCCTTTTTAAACTTTGGATCAAACCAGCGACCTTCATAGACACCGGCAGCAGCGATAAATTCTGCTTTGACTTCCCAGTAATCCTTAGAAACAAATTTGCGGATGAGCTCTTCGCGCTCAACCACAATAGAAAGCGTTGGAGTCTGTACGCGACCTACAGTTGTTAAGAAGAAGCCACCGCTTTTGCTATTAAAAGCAGTCATTGCACGCGTGCCGTTGATGCCAACCAACCAGTCAGCCTCAGAGCGACAACGGGCCGCATCAGCAAGCGGTTTCATATCTTCATCGGTACGAAGATGCTCAAAGCCATCGCGAATTGCTGCTGGCGTCATCGATTGCAACCAAAGGCGTTTAATAGATTGAGATGTTTTGGCATGTTGCGCAATTAAGCGGAAAATCAGCTCGCCTTCCCGTCCCGCGTCACAAGCATTAATAAGCGTAGTGACATCTTTGCGTTTAATCAGTTTTTGCAAAACCTTGAGACGCGACTCTGTCTTAGCAATTGGTCGCAAATCGAAATAGGGGGGTACCACAGGCAGGTTGGCAAAAGACCATTTGCCGCGTTTCACATCAAACTCTTCTGGAGCAGCGATTTCTAATAAATGGCCCACGGCAGACGAGATTAGGAATTCATCACTCTCAAAATAATCTTCGTATTTTGTAAAGCCACCCAAGGCTTTGGCAATGTCATTGGCAACCGAGGGTTTTTCGGCAATGATGAGCGCCTTAGGGTGATCCCCAGCGGTTGTCTTTGGGCTGCTTTTCTTGGTAGTTGCTTTGGTTGCCACGCGTTTTGCCTAAATTTGAGCTAGAAATGATGTTTTAAGGGGTAAAAGGGATGACCAATTTAAACCAAAATAGGGCTTGGTCTCATAAATACCCCTTTTTTATTATTAACCGAGAAATTAAAAAAAGTCCAAAATCCCCCATTTTTTGCCTGTTTTGCTCTTGCGTGAGCACCTGTTTTGTTACTAAAAACCCACTTTTTAGCTATTTAAATAAGGGTTTTGGTTAAAAATGTAGTTCTTCAAGCACATCTCTTGGGGTAGTGACTAATTTAGCCCCTTGCTGAATAAGACGGTGGCATCCAGCAGAATTTAAGCCGTGTATCGACCCCGGCAGCGCAAAAACATCTCTTCCAAGGTCTGCGGCTAAGCGAGCGGTAATGAGTGATCCAGACTTTTCTGCCGCCTCTATCACCACCACTCCAAGTGCTAAAGCAGCGATGATGCGATTTCGCTTTGGGAAATGCCATTTTTGGGGTCCAGCCCCCAAGGGAAATTCGGAGATTAATAAACCCTGTCTAGAAATGGCCTGAGAAAGACCAAAATTTTCCTTGGGATAAACGATGTCAATTCCAGTTCCCAAAATTGCGGCGGTAAAGTGATTTGAACCGAGCTCTATTGCCGCAATATGGGCCGCACTATCAATTCCCCTCGCCAGGCCCGAGATAATCAACGCTCCAGCCTTTGATAGGGCCTTAGCAAAGAGTCTTGCGTTTTTTATGCCCTCAGGGCTGGCATTTCTGGAGCCCACGATGGCAATCATGGGCATTTTCAATAGGCTGATGTTTCCACATATATAGAGTGAGCTGGGGGGATCATATAAATCGCGTAATCGAGCGGGGTAAAGACTGTTTTTGTGACTTATTTGAATGGGGTAATTTGGCGCGAGGGGGCTGGACATAAACCTATTTTGTTCTTTGGGGGAATGAGAGCAATCAGGACAGACTGATAGCCATGTTGGATAATTCCTACATGGCTTTATTGAACGTCCTTTGTTATCCAGATCCCCGCTTGCACAAGGTTGCTAAACCTGTCGCACAAGTGGATGCTCGTATAAAGAAAATTGTTGCCGATATGGCTGAGACGATGTACGACGCTCCAGGGGTGGGATTGGCGGCAACACAAGTGGATATCCATGAACGAATTGTCGTAATTGATGTATCAGACGAACAAAATGAATTGATGGTTTTTATTAATCCAGAAATCGTTTGGGCAAGCGAAGAGAAAAAATCTTGGCGCGAAGGTTGTTTGTCTGTTCCTGAGTTTTATGACGAAGTTGAGAGGCCTGCTGAAATTAGGGTCAAGGCTTTGGATATCCACGGTAAAGAATTTGAAATAGATGCGGATGGTCTATTGGCGGTTTGCTTGCAGCACGAGTTAGATCATTTGCAAGGAAAAGTATTTGTAGAGTATTTATCAATACTTAAGAGAACACGTATCTCACAGAAAATGAAGAAGCGCGCAAAAGAATTAGTAGGTCAGCGCTAAGCGCCCCAATGAAAATTGTCTTTGCTGGAACTCCTGAGTTTGCTGCGCAAGCAATGCGAGCCATCTATGATGCGGGCCATGAAATTGTCTTGGCGCTTACGCAACCAGATCGTCGTGCAGGGAGGGGCATGCACTTGCATGCAAGCCCTGTTAAAGAATTTGCTTTGCAAAACAACATTCCAGTATTGCAACCAGAGACATTAAGACAAACAAGCACGGATCCTGATAAAAGAGCACAGGCTTTAGCTGCCTATAAGCATTTATCAGAACTAGAGTTTGATGCAATGGTCGTGGTTGCTTACGGCCTAATCTTGCCGCAAGAAGTTTTAGATATTTGTGAGAAGACTGGAAGACACGGTAGTTTCAATATTCATGCCTCACTACTTCCACGCTGGCGGGGTGCAGCACCCATACAGCGTGCAATTGAAGCAGGAGACTCTAGAACAGGGGTCTGCATCATGCAAATGGATGCGGGCTTAGATACTGGAGATACTGTTTTAACTTCCGATCTTGAAATTGCAAGCGATGAAACTAGCGCAAGTCTGCATGATCGACTGGCTAATCTGGGCGCTAATTTGATTGTTCAAGTGTTAGATTCTTTGCAGCAAGGCAAAAACTTAATTCGTCTCCAGCAACCCAAAGATGGCATAAGTTATGCTGAAAAAATATTGAAAAACGAGGCAGAGATAGATTGGAATTTAAGCGCCAAAGAAATTGATCAACGTATTCGAGCCTTCAATCCGTTTCCAGGGGCAACTAGCAATCTCAATGGGCTTGTCATCAAGCTTTGGAACTCAAAACTGGCGAACACTAAGTCTTTAGATGGGGCCGGAAAAATTGGTGACGTACTTGGATTTAGTGAGCGTGGCGGATACATTCAGTGCGGGCATGGGGTAATTGAGGTTTTGGAAATGCAAAAGCCGGGTGGCAAAAAAATGGATGCCAAAACATGCTTGCAATCAATCAGCCCTAATGAAAAATTGTTGCGCTTTCAGTCAAAGGAGTAGGAATGTTTAATTTTGCAAAGACTGCTGTTTTGATGGCGGCCATTACCGCTTTATTTATTGTCGTAGGCGGCATGCTTGGTGGCAAACAAGGCATGTTGATGGCCTTATTGATGGCTGTAGGAATGAACTTCTTTAGTTATTGGTTTTCAGACACGATGGTTCTGAGAATGACCAATGCACAACAGGTTGATGAAAGATCTGCACCACAATTTTATGGTTTAGTAAAAGAGCTCTCCGAAAAAGCGGGCTTGCCAATGCCAAAAGTTTTTTTGATTGATGAAGATGCGCCAAATGCATTTGCAACCGGGCGCAATCCAGACAATGCCTCGGTAGCGGCAACGACTGGGATTCTGAAGATTCTCTCCAATCGCGAGCTACGTGGTGTCATGGCACACGAACTCGCACATGTTCGTCATCGAGATATCTTGATATCAACGGTTGCAGCTACGATGGCTGGCGCCATTTCTGCGCTCGCAAATTTTGCTATGTTTTTTGGTGGGCGCGATTCTGAAGGTAGGCCTAATAATCCAATAGCGAGCATCATGGTTGCAATTTTGGCGCCAATTGCAGCAAGTCTGATTCAGATGAGTATTTCGCGGGCGCGGGAATATGAGGCTGATCGAGGTGGCGCTGAAATTAGTTCGGATCCAGAGGCGCTCGCACAAGCATTAGAAAAAATTCACAACTATGCTCAAGGAATCCCATTTCATGCGGTTGAACAGCATCCTGAGACTGCGCAGATGATGATTCTTAATCCTTTAAGTGCGGGTGGCTTTGCGCAACTTTTTTCAACCCATCCACCTACCGAAGATCGTGTGGCACGCTTAATGAGTATGGCTAAAAACGGGGTATATCCCGGAGCATAACAATTTGACTGATCAAAAAACACCACGCAGTCTCCCGCTTTCTGAAGCAATCACCATTGCCGCCCAAGCGATTAGCGAGGTAATGAGCGGCCGATCGCTAACAGAAGTTTTGGATCAACTGGAGGCGCATGAGCGTCCGATAGTCCAAAGTTTAAGCTTTGATGCGCTTCGTAAATGGGTACGTTCCCATGAGTTAATCAAGCAATTTATTCCCAAGCCACCGCCATCAGAAGTTGATCATTTGCTCAGCGTTGCGATAGCACTATTCTTGCAAACTGGGGTAGATGGCAAAAGCTATCCAGCACATACTATTGTTGATCAGGCAGTGAAGGCATGTGGCGAGTACGATAAAACAATGTATGCAAAAGGACTGGTTAATGCAGTCCTGCGTAAGGTCGGTCTCTTGACCCAACCATCCCCCGGCGAAAAGAGTTATCCGCCCGATCCTATTCCCATGTATGTGCCCGCTTGGTGGCGCGCTAATCTAAAACGCAATTACTCTAAGCGGTGGCAATCTATTTTGTTTCATCAAGCTAAGCGCGCACCATTAATCCTGCGCGTAAATCAAAGGCAATATACGCGTGATCAATACCAATCTTTGTTAGCCGACGAAGGAATTTCATCCATACCTATCGATGAACTGGCCAGCGTCTCCTTGTCTTCCGCACTACTGTTGCCAGAGGCAGCCCCTGTATCTGATTTACCTGGTTTTTATACGGGCGCCGTTTCTGTGCAAGATGCCGGAGCGCAACTTGCCGCAGTTTTATTAAATCCTCAGGCTGGTGAGTTGGTGCTCGATGCTTGTGCTGCGCCCGGGGGTAAAACAGCGCATATATTGGAGTTGGCAGATTGTTCGATGAGAGCTCTAGAGTTGGATGGTGATCGAATTGGAAAAATAAGCGGAAATTTAGATCGCCTTCGTTTGCATTCAAATCAGGTGCAAGTCATTCGAGGTGATGCTTCAAAAGCAGGATGGTGGGATGGTGTTCAGTTTGACAAGATTCTTCTAGATGCCCCTTGTTCAGCCTCGGGGATAGTGGCTCGACACCCAGACATTCCATTCTTAAGACGTGAAGCAGACGTGAGGGCGCTTCAAGCAAGGCAGCGCGCAATTATGGATCAGGCATGGAAAATGCTCGGGCCACAAGGTGCGCTTTTGTATGTAACCTGCTCTATTTTTCCTGAAGAAGGAGAGGAGCAAGCAATTTGGTTTGCTCAGCAGCACACCAATGCGTTACGATTAGATGCGCCTGGCCAACTTTTGCCCAGCGAATTAAATGATGGTTTTTACTATGCCTTGTTTAAAAAAAATGGGCCATGAGCCGAAAAATTAAACAATTTCTCTTTTTGTGTTTGATGGCCTTGGGTGTTCTGACGGCCAACGTTAGTGCAGAAGGCATCAAGATTAAATCCTTTGAGCTCGAGAAGGTGGATAACGATTGGCTCCTGAATGCCACTTTTCAGATTGAGTTATCCCCGGGTTTAGAAGATGCCGTACAAAAAGGCGTTGTTTTGCATTTCCAAACGGACTTTGATTTAACGCGTTCACGCTGGTATTGGTTTGATGAAAAGTCTGCGCTTGCACAAAGACAAACTCGCTTGTCTTATCAACCTCTTACCCAGCAATATCGGATTGCTTCCGAAGGCTTCACTTTTTCTGCAAAGACTATCTCTGAAGCATTACAAGCGGTAGGAAGTATTGGTGGGTGGCATGTCATTGACAATGCCCAACTCGATCCTAATAAAGCATATACCGCAGCTTTGCGTATGACCCTGGATCTTAGTAAATTGCCAAAACCATTTCAAGTGAATGCACTTAATAATCGCGACTGGAATGTTTCAAGCGATTGGTATCGTTTTCCATTTGTTGCTAATGGGCCGAATCAGATAAAAAGATGAAAGCGATTTCAGCCCTAATGGACGCAAGTTTTTTTACATCGAAAGCTTGGAACAAAAAAGCGATCCCAATAACGATTGGGGCAATTGGTGTTTTTGCTTTATTGCTTTTATTTTTGCTTGCAATCGCATCGTCGAATACGGAATTTTTTGATAACTACTTTATTTGGCTGTATGCGGCCAATATAGTTATTGGCATTTGCTTAACGTTAGTAATATTGATTTTAGTTGTTGTCATCGCTGTTCGTTGGTATCGAGGCCATTTTGGTACGCGATTGATTGCCAAATTGGCAATGATTTTTGCGCTGGTCGGTATCGTTCCTGGCCTCATTCTATATGGCGTTTCTCTGCAGTTCGTTTCACGGAGTATCGAGTCCTGGTTCGACGTAAAGGTTGAGTCAGCCTTGAATTCGGGCTTGGAGTTAGGGCGAGTAACGCTGCGTGTTGCGCAAGAAGAAATCCTGGGTGAAGGTAATTTTATTGCCGAGCAAATAGTGCAGTTCCCCTCGGGCGCTACTGCAGATCAGGTTGCTTCAGCGGTGATGAAGATTCGCAACCAATTTGGTATTCAAGAGATTAGTCTTTTTAATGTGCATCGCGATTTAATTTTTACAAGCGAGGCCAAGCCTAAAAAATATATTCCTCCTCCCAGTGCTGATGTTGTGCAAGAGGCTTTTAATAAAAAAGGGATTACTTTTTTAGATCAAATTGAAATTGAGGGCGGTCAACGCGGATATCGTATAAGAGCTATTGTGCCGGTTGTACGTAAAAAAGCCGCCATTAGTAAATCAGATACTGGAAAAGATGTAGAAGATAAATATTTTTTACAGCTAGTTCGTTACATACCAACTCCATTGGCAAAAAATATCTTTGCGGTGGAATCTGCTTACACTGAATATCAAGAAAAAGCATTGGGCCGTACTGGGCTTCGCAAAATGTTTGTGGGCACCTTGACTCTCACTCTCTTTTTTGCGGTATTCGTTGCCATTACTTTGGCCTTAATGTTGGGCAGACAGCTTGCGCGCCCTCTCTTGATGCTTTTGAGAGGAACTCAGGCGGTTGCACAGGGAGACTTGTCGCCCAAGCCAGAGTTGGATACGGGCGATGAACTTGGAATGCTCACCAGACAATTTAATGTCATGACGAGACAGTTGGCTGATACCCGCACATCTCTTCAAGAATCAAAGGCATTTTTAGAGCGAGTATTGGGAAGTCTTACTGCAGGAGTGTGTATTTTTGACAAAAATTACAACGTCGTCTCAACCAATCCGGGCGCAGATCGAATTTTTGCCCAAGACCTCACGCTTTTGGATGGAAAGCCGCTAAGCACTAGTCCAGCATTAGTAGAGTTTGAGGCAGCCATCAAAGAGGGATTTGCCACCATGAAGTTGGCTGTTCTAAGCAAAGGTGACGCCGAATATCAGCCTATACAAAATAATGCGCCCGTGTGGCAAAAACAAATTCAGTTGCACAGCACAAATGAGTTTGAAAATGAATTAGGTGTTACTTTATTTGTCCGTGGCACTGAGCTTTCGGACGATTTGCGAATGGTAGTTTTCGATGATATTACTGATGTGGTTAGTGCCCAAAGGTCTATTGCTTGGAGTGAAGTAGCAAGGCGTCTAGCCCATGAAATTAAAAATCCTCTCACACCTATTCAGCTTTCTGCAGAAAGATTGCAGCACAAGCTTGCAGGTAAGCTGACACCAGAGCAGGAAGAAATGATTAATCGCAGCACCGAAACAATCATTGGCCAAGTTCAGGCAATGAAAGAGATGGTGAATGATTTTAGGGATTTTGCAAAAACGCCCACACCGCAATTAAAGCCGGTATCCATTAATACATTGACCAAAGAAATTTTGGGTCTCTATGAGGGCAGTCCTTTGCATACGCAGCTTGATCCTAGCTGCCCAGATATTATGGGTGACCCCACTCAATTGAGGCAGGTTATTCATAATTTGCTACAAAACGCACAAGACGCCACTCTTGAGGGCCCTCATCCCAATAATCCAGTGGAAGTAAAGACGGAGTTGGTGCCTTATGGAGAGCACAATGGAAAAGCTCAAAACGCAGTGCGGTTAACAATAAGTGATAGCGGAATTGGATTTCCAGCTAAGATATTGGCAAGAGCCTTCGAGCCTTATGTAACTACGAAGAGCAAAGGCACCGGATTGGGGTTGGCGGTAGTGAAGAAGATTGTTGATGATCACTCTGCCAAAATTGAAATTCGAAACCGTATGCAGGGCGATGAAGTGATTGGCGCGAAAGTATCGATATTGTTTATGAATTTAGCAAAAGAGGCAGCCTAAGTATGGCTAGTATTTTGGTCGTTGATGACGAGATGGGAATTCGTGAGCTTCTCAATGAGATTCTTACGGATGAAGGTCATACTGTATATGCAGCAGAGAGCGCTAATCAGGCGCGCACTATTCGAGAGCAAATGCGCCCCGATCTCGTCTTACTCGACATATGGATGCCCGATACCGATGGGATTACTTTATTAAAAGAGTGGTCAAATACCGGTCAGCTCACTATGCCAGTAGTCATGATGTCAGGCCATGCAACGATCGATACTGCTGTTGAGGCAACTCGTATTGGAGCCCTGAATTTTTTAGAAAAACCGATTGCTCTACAAAAGCTCTTAAAAACCGTCAGCAAGGCTTTAGAGAGCTCTCCTAAATATATAGAACCAGAGCCAGAGCGAG
Organism: Polynucleobacter sp. MWH-Braz-FAM2G; assembly: GCF_018687635.1. NCBI lineage: Bacteria > Pseudomonadati > Pseudomonadota > Betaproteobacteria > Burkholderiales > Burkholderiaceae > Polynucleobacter > Polynucleobacter sp. MWH-Braz-FAM2G. The sequence goes on along the minus strand of NZ_CP061300.1, from coordinate 2,154,939 downwards.
CGGTTCAATCAAGTGCAAATCCTGTAGCTGCGCCAAAACAGCCTATAGCTGAATTAGTATCGGTTCCTGCTGAAGGTGAATACATCAGCGGAATTGCAAAAACATATTTTGACCTTCCTTTAAGAGAGGCGAGGGATTTGTTTGAGAAGGCCTATTTTGAGCATCAGATGCAAATTATGGGTGGAAGTATGACTAAGATTTCAGAGTACACGGGCCTAGAGAGAACCCATTTGTATAGAAAGCTTAAGGCGCTTGGTATCGATACCTCACGCAATAAGGGCGAAAGCTAAAGGATCAAGCCTTGGCAATATCGAGGCTGTAAGGGTGTTGGGGGGAGAATTTAGGGGCGCCCAAACCAATTCGTTATAATTCCAACTCTTGGCCTGGTAGCTCAGTCGGTAGAGCAGAGGATTGAAAAATTTATTTTTCGATGTTTGACAGTGTTAAACATTAGCTCTTAGCACTCTTGCAGTTCGCCGTTCTGTTCGCAGAAAAATCTGCGGCACTCAATAAAAAAATCACACACACAATTTTGTTCGCAGAGTATCGCGTGGGATTTTTGCTACTAAAAATAATTGCTGGTCGCGAAATATTTTGTTTGATAACAAAATTGTTTTGTTATGACGCAATTAAATTATCTCTTCGCAGAAAATAACTACACACTACCTACACAAATAAAGTTGATGGACGGCAAAGCCTTATTGTATAAGCGTTTGCAGTCGGCACAGTGGCAAGTGCGTTTTAAGTTAGCGAACGGCAAGTGGCATAGCACGACAACAAATACAGACGATATAGAGCAAGCAAAAATCAATGCTATTGCAATAGTAGAGACAGTAAAAATAAAAACAGATGCTGGACTTGCGATAACAACAAAGACATTTAAGCAAATTGCGTTAGATGAAATTGCGAATATGACAAGAGCACTAAACAACAACACTGGTCGTCGTTGTTATCGCGATTACATCTTTGCTATCAACAAATATCTTGTGCCGTTCTTTGGACAACACGAAGTAGAAAAAATTACTGTGGAGATGCTTGGTGATTTTGAAAGTTGGCGACAAGCAACAATGGGAAAAATTCCTGTAGCAAGCACGAAGCGTAATCACGCAAGTGCATACATTCGTGTAATCAATTTGGCACGCGAGCGTGGTTGTGTTGCACACAATCGTGCTGTTCCGTTGCTTGACAGCAAAGGCACACGCAGTCAGCCTCGCCCAGCCTTTACAAAAGAAGAAACTATTGAGTTGATAAGTTATACAGAAACTTGGATAAAGAGTAGTTACACAGAACGCACACGACTTATGCGAACGCTATGTGTTGCTTACATAGAGTTTTTGGTGAATACAGGAGTAAGACACGGCACAGAAGCATTGCGTTTGCGTTGGAAACACTTGCAGTGGCATTGGATTGGAAATAAAAAATATCTGCGTGTTTGGGTTAGTGGCAAGACTGGTCCTCGCTACCTAATTGCTAAGCACGAAGTAATTAAAGTATTTGAGCGACTAATGCGTTGGCATAAGTTGGATTACACAAACTTAAATGGACTAATAGAAGCGAAGTTGGACAAAGCAATCTTCTGTTTGCCTGACAACACACAGATTAGCAATATGGAGAATATATTTAGAAACTTAATGGTGCGAAGCAGTATGCGTGCTGACAGTAGCGGACTAAACCGCACTCTTTATAGCTTACGACATACTTATGCGACTTTTGCATTAGCAAGTGGCATAGACATACATACGCTTGCTAAGCAAATGGGAACAAGCGTAGGAATGATTGAACGACATTACAGCAAAATGACGGCTACGATGGCGGCAGAGAGGTTGGCATAACGATGTAGTATTGGCTATCTGCTTACTTTTTGTATATGTAAATATGCCACGCTTTAATAACGAAACACGCAAAAAGCGAATTAAAGAACTTATGCGTATGTTAGATAAAGGATTAGAAGTTTCTAAGCGTGATTTTGATAATGCAGTTGGCAAAGACTTTGCTAAGTTATATAAACAGCGTTGGGAAGAACAGCAAGAGTTGCGTAAGTTAGAAGTGCCAGAAGCAGTTAAAGAGTATGAGCGAATGCTACAAGAAGCTGTAATGATGTACGGAAGATTAGATGCTTATAGCGGACGAAAAACAAAAGTCGGCAAAGTAATTGTTAATCGCACTAAAAAAGCAGAAGAAATTAAAAATAAGACAGATGGCTTATTTGAAAGTGCATACGAGAAATTGCAAGAAATTATTTACGCAGATAAAACACTTGAGCAATGGTTTGATAGAGGAATTGATTTTTCGTTTAATACGCACTTGGGAATTGACCCAGTAAGAATGCCCCGTGTTATTACAAGTAAGAGTTTGGAAAATCAGGCACAAGGAAGTTTGGCAAGTAGTTATGGTTGGAAAACAAAAGCAGAAGTGAAATTGGATGTTATGGAGTTGGCGTTAGAAGAGTTAGCGAAACAAGAACGTACGGCAGAAGAAATTGAAGCAGAGTTAAAACAAAATCAACTGCAAGCGGAGAAATTAAAAGGGATGCTTGCTAAGTTGAAGGCACAAGGTAAGTAAGTTTGGTTTGGCAGATTACACAGCTAAAAAACATACACATACAGCCCAATAGCTATAAGCCACTTATATGCTTGTTTTTCTACTGTGTGCCTAACCATCACCACCATCCTAACCAAGCAAACCATCACACTACAGCCAAATTCTCCACAGCATTACGCATAAGCTCACTATTGCAGTCTATGTAGCATTGCACGCTACTAAGTGCCTTATGTCCACTTAATCCCATAATCACACGCACACCAATTCCATCGTTTGCCAATTTGGTAATAAATGTTCTGCGAGACGAATGACTGCTTGCTCCGTCTAATCCCACACGCTTATATAGGTAGTGGAAGTGCTGACACAAAGTTGAGGCAGAAAATCCGTCGCTATCCCGTTTTTGACTGTAGAAGAATTTGCTGTTGGGATTGCCGTTAGCGTACAGTTTTGCGTATTGCACCAACTCTTTACGCAATTTCTCGTTTACAAATACCGTCCTTGCTTCATTTGTTTTTGTATTTTCTGCCAATAAGCGTATTTCGCTCTTTATATTGCCTTCGCTATCTATTACATCCTTAATTCGCAAGCTGGCAACTTCGCTTACACGCATACCAGTGTTAAACATAATCATTACTAATGCTTTATTGCGTAGTGCGTGTTTTCTTGTAGAGCAGTAATCAAGCACTCTGCGAATTTCTGTGCTGTTTAGTACCTTTGCTTGCTTAGACATAACCTTTTCCTTTCGTAACCAAGTATTAGCTAAGCGTTTAATGTATTTTCTTTTGTATCTTTCTGCGACCGTTTCATATGCATTTGTTGTCAAATTAAATTCTTTCCAATAATCAATGAGATATGCAAGTTTTGAGCGAAAACCAAAGCTTCTTCGCAAAACATTACATATGACTATTTATTGCTTATGTGGGATTTTGACTACAGAAATACGCAGACTTGCGTAAAGCGTCTATACGCTGCTTAAGCATTTCTCTGCTGTATTGCTATTTGCTGCCGCGTTTTAAGCGTTTGTAGCGTGGATTTAAGGTGCTAAAGAGTTAGTTTTAGAAATATAGCTTTAGGGTGTGGGTGGTAGCAATACGCTGAAGTTTCTACAAACCCCATTTCTTTATACAGCTTTAATGCTGCAGACATTTTAGGTAATGTGTCTAACAACATTGCCTTGTAGTTTTGCTTGCGAGCCTCTGTAGTTGCTGTGTTTATTAGCAACTTGCCAATACCATTACCCTTTCCACCATCGCAAACAAATAAACGTTTTATTTCGCATTCTTCATTGCTATGTTTGCGTGTACCAATACAGCCAACTACCTCATTATTCAGTTTAGCTAAGTAGAAGTTGCCATTCTTGCCACTATATTTCTTTTCTAAGTTAGCAAACTCATCATCAATGTTTTGGAAAGACAAATCCAAATCAAGCCAGTCTATATATTGTGTAATCAGCGTTCTTGCCAATCTCCAATCTTGTTCGGTAGTTGCTTGATAGATTTGTATCTCCATAACTATATTTTGCTTAAAGACTTATGTATTAGCAATACATATAAGCAAGCCACTTCGTCGCTTGCTGTGCCTTCACAAAAGCTATCGCTTTTGTTCGTCACATTTTCTTCAACTCTATATTGATTTGCTTTCGCTTTGTTGTTTGACTGATTTTGGAGCAAACAACGGCTATATGCGACTTATAGAAAAGTAGCATTGATAGTCGTCGCTTGTATGTAATGTTCTGATTCCATCGCATACAACTGTAAAAGAATTTAACGAGAGACGAATGTATTAAAACTCTCAACCAGTTTTCGCATTGATTTGCTAAACAGTAATTCTGCGGCTCGCTCATATGTATCGCAACCTTTACAGCAATTGCTATACGAGCACGAAGGCATTAGCCGTTATATTCCACTTCGTGTTTTTGTCCTTTATTGCACAGTGACTTATCTGTGTTTGTATTGCTTACCTTGTGTTGCCTAAATAGTTGTCTGTTTAATTGTTTGCCTAAATTGAGCACCTTGTAAGCCATTGCCCTACAAGCCTTGTTCTGCCTTGCTCTTATGTGTATGTTTTTCTTATATGTCGTTAGTAAGTTGCGTTGTTCGCTGTTTAACCAGTTTGCGTGATGTGTAAGTAAGTTTGTCGCAACCATCTGTGCTTGCTGTAAGCATAAGTCCATTTTCTCCATATGCTTTACCGCAATACCATTTTGCTTTAACCACTTATTTGCTACTTGTTCGTCATTACGCATACAAATATTTATACATAACCAAACATTCTTAAATATTTGCTGTCCATTTCTTACATTTAGCTGGCGATTTACTGGTTGTCCTCGTCGCATTTCCGAAACTACAGTAATTGAACTTACTTAAAAGGAGATTGAAATGAGCACATTAGACGGATTAAAACTTAGCACAGCAAAAAAACCAGCACATATTCCGCAAGTTGTATTTCGTCGGAATAAGTTATCAAACAAACTGTGGGAACAAATACAGTTAGCTAAAAGTCAAATTGACGGCACTACTTTTGCTGTTAAAAAGTTTCGGACTGTAAAAGATAAAGAAACTGGTTTGCGTAAAAGCGTGGAAGTAAATAAAAGATTGAGAGAGTGGTGGTTTAAGAATGAACAAGGAAAAGTTTGCGTTGCAATTAAATACGGCAGTCAGCTAATAGAGTTAGCTAAAGGCAAGACAAGCGTGGAAGTAGATAACGCACAAAATTTAATTAGGGCATTAGAGCAAATTAAGATTGCTGTAGAGCAAGGTGAGCTTGATACGCAGATTGCTACAGCAAGCGGCAACTTGCGTAGAGCATTTAATAAGTAGTCCTCTGCTGTAGTGTCGTGTTTAGCACGACACTACTAAATACCTATATGCGTATTAGAGAGATAGAACAAGCAATGGTTAAAAGTCCTGCCAACCTCAGCCAGCCACGCACCCCACAGCAAGCACGCTTAGACGCATTAAAGCGACAGAAAGACAATGTCAGTAAAGCGTTAGACACGGAACGCAAGCGGCAGAAGGTGGCAAAAGCACAGCAAAACTTACAGAAAGCTGTGTCTGCGTAAGCAGTAAAACCTGAGCACCGTTGGCAGGATTAAACATCCTTGCACGCCGTTGGATTAAGCAATTACAAGGCGATTGACTACAGTAGAGAACATTTTTTGAAGCATTCACTACAGTTTGCGTATAATAGGCAGTCTTGGCCTGGTAGCTCAGTCGGTAGAGCAGAGGATTGAAAATCCTTGTGTCGGTGGTTCGATTCCGCCCCGGGCCACCAAGAACTCAAACAGTCGCCATTCGGCGGCTGTTTTCATTTTTACTTTAGCAAGTCATCTATGGTCGCTACTACGAATGTCGTTTTGAACGACAATATTGCCTATTGAAATTCAATTTATTAGGTCTTTATGAAAAAAGCACTCATCATCAATGCCCATCAGTTCTTTGAAGGCATCTCCGCAGGAAAACTTAATCAAACTATGGTTGATGTCATTGGCGAAGAGCTTGTTAAAAAAGGCTATGAGCTTAAGCACACCAATATTGAGAAGGGCTACGACATTAATGAGGAAGTTGATAAGCATGTCTGGGCTGATTTAATCATTCTCCAGTCGCCTGTGTATTGGTTCGGCAACCCATGGATTTACAAGAAGTATGTTGATGAGGTGTTTACGGCAGGACTATTTCAGCAAAAGATGTGTGCTGATGATGGCAGAACTCGTGAAGACCCAAGCAAGCAATATGGCACGGGTGGCAAACTACAGGGCAGAAAATATATGTTGTCTTTAACTTGGAATGCTCCAGAAGAAGCATTTGGGAACAAAGATCAATATCTATTTGGCGGCCAAACTGTTGATGAAGTTTTTGCGTTTAATACTGCTAACTACAAATTCTGTGGCGTAGATGTTCTGCCTTCATTCTCTTGCTTTAATGTGGTTAAAGAAGCCCAAGTAGAAAGCGATATTCAGCGGTTGCGAGAGCATTTGTCTAAGGTTTTGTAGAGTCAGGCATCCTCGGCCCTGGTCGATACCGCCCCGGGCCACCAAGAAATACCATAACCACCTTTGGGTGGTTTTTTATTTGGATGATTTAATTTACTCCTCTAATATACTTCTAAGCATCCACGCAGTTTTTTCATGAACATCTAATCTCTGTGTCAGTAAATCTGCCGTAGGTTGATCATTAGCCTTGTCAACTTCTGGAAATAATTTGCGCGCAGTTTTGGCTGTGGCTTCTTGGGCTTTTACAAGATGTCTAACCATATCTAGTGCCTTTGGGGTTCCCTCTACTTCTTTAATTGAGGTTAGCTTGGCAAATTCTTTATAAGTGCCTGGAGCTGGCTCGCCTAGTGCGCGGATGCGTTCAGCTATTAGATCAAGGGCATTCCATTGTTCTGTATATTGATTCATGAACATGGCGTGAAGTGTGTTGAACATCGGCCCTCTCACATTCCAATGAAAGTTATGAGTCATCAAATATAAAGAATAGCTATCAGCCAATAGTTCGGACAACCCCTTGGCGATGGCTTTGCGGCTTTTTTCGTCAATGCCTATATCTATCGGCGAACCTACTAATTTCTTAGCCATATTTTTCTCCATTTGTTTATCTAGATTTCATAGCTTAATTATCAAAGTGTGCTAAAGACCTGTCTAATGAATATTTTTAATATTCCATATGAAAATTTTCGATTACCAGCGAAGCTTAATGGCCCTTAGGAGATGTTTGTACAGATTTCACCTAAAAATTGAGTGAGCCACACTTTTTGGCTAATATGTTTAGATTCTTTGCGGGGTCCTAAATGTTAATAGTCACTTCAATTATTGCTTCTGTATTAACTATCATTTTTATTAAGCTCTCGTTTGCCGTCATTGGCCTTAGACGAAAAAATAAAGTTGGTCTAGGAAGTGGTGGCTACGAAGATCTGGAGAGAGCAATTCGTGCCCAAGGTAATTTTGCCGAATATGTTCCGTTTGGGATTATTTTGATCGCCTGCTTAGAGTTAAATGGCGCACCCTGGTGGTTAGTCACCATTCCAGGCATTGCGCTCATCATTGGTCGACTAATTCATGCCAAGGGAATTAATGTGCCACCACCAGACTTTAGCAAGCGTATCTTAGGTATGAAATTTACCTTCAATACATTAATTTCATTAGTTGTATTGAACTTAGGATGGTCGCTATATCGGTTATTTACTTAGAGCCAGAAAACCTTAGTCTTAGTTGATTCTGCTTTGGGTTACTAAAAGATCCCAAAACCACCTTCGGGCGGCGTGTTCTTGTCTGATTGCTAGAATTAAATTGTGAATTCTTCAGACATCATTCGCCTTCTCTCTCTAGCCGCTATTTGGGGAGGCTCCTTCCTATTTATGAGAGTCGCCTCACCGGTTTTGGGCTCGGCATATTTGGCTGAAGGGCGTGTGTTGTTGGCCGCTATCTTTTTATATTTCTTAGCTCTCTATTTAAAAAAGAATAGAAATCTTCTTGAGCATTGGAAGCACTATTTGATTATGGGGTTTTTTAATTCAGCATTGCCTTTTGTGCTTTTTGGTTTTGCTGCCCTAAACCTCTCAACTTCCCAGTTATCTATTCTGAACGCGACCGCGCCTATTTGGGCATTTGTTATTGGCCTTATTGTTGGAGGTGAAAAATTTAAGATTAAGCGTGGATTTGGTTTGTTATTAGGAATGATTGGCGTTGGGGTTTTGTTTGGCACGTCATCGCGGTCTGTGGATGCTGATTCATTTCAGTCGATTGCCTTGGGGTTGGGGGCCGCATTCTCGTATGGAGTAGCGAGTAATTACGCAAAAAAATCCAAAGGTGTAGAGCCTTTTGATAACGCACACGGTAGCATGTGGGCCTCCGCTATCTTGTTAATTCCAGCCCTGTTCTTTATTCCCATTCGAAGCGAACCAACCCCGTTGGTTTTGGGTGCCGTTTTGGCGATAGGTATTGTTTGTAGTGGTATTGCCTATTTGCTTTACTTTAGGCTAATAAAGGATGTAGGCGCCGCATCCGCTTTAACGGTGACCTTTCTCATTCCTGTTTTTGGAACTCTCTGGGGTATATTTTTTTTGGGTGAACAGCTGAAACTCAATGCCGCTATAGGCATGGCCATTATTATTCTTGGTACAGCGATGGTTGCCGAGTTTAATTTTAGAAGAGCATTTAAGGCAATATGAATCCCAGATTGAGAGCGGCAATTTACCCAGTTAACGATTTTGCAAAAACCAAGAAATGGTTTTCTCAAGCATTAAAGATGGCGCCATATTTTTTTATGAGCCCTTTTAGACAACGGCAAACAAATAGGACGGGCTAATGAAAAAGATAGCAATCATGATGTTGTTTATCTCGGTTATGGCCTTCTCTCATGCCGAAACAAAACCTAGAAACATCATTATTTTATTTGCGGATGGCACTACTAGTAGTCAATATGAGTTTGGTCGTTATTCCAGCGAGCAATTAAGACAGCAATCATTTGCAGTGACTGATGTTGTGATGGCAAAAGGCCAGTATCAGTTGATGAAGACAGAATCGGCAAATTATTTTGTAACAGATTCAGCAGCCGCCGCATCGGCAATGTCTACAGGTTATAAGGTTAATAACGGTGCTATATCCACAACTCCTGATGGAAAAACACCGCCTACCTTAATAGAGTCAGCTAAAGAAAGCGGGAAGAGAGTTGGGTTATTAAGTACGGCGCCTATATATGACGCCAGTCCAGCAGCATTTAGTGTTCATGCCAAATCTAGACGAGATAATGAATTAATTGTGAATCAGTATCTAGAGTTAGCCCCAGACGTTTTGATGGGTGGAGGCTCAAACTATTTTTTGCCGAGCTCTCTTGATGGTGGAAAACGCCAAGACGGAAAGAATGTGATTGAAGCTTTTAAAGAGAAGGGCTACCAATACATCAGTACACCAGAACAGCTTAAGCGGATAAATACATCTAAGCTTTTGGGCTTATTTTCTGAGGAAGATTTGAATTATGAAATCGATCGCAATTCACAAGAAACTCCTAGCTTATCTCAGATGGTGTCAGCGGCTCTGCAAGTGCTGAATCAGAGCTCTAAGAAAAGCAAAGATAAGGGATTTATATTATTTGCAGAAAATGAGAATACGGATTCTGCTGGCCACCAAAATGACGTTGCTGCTTTAATGCGAGATCTTTGGGCTTTTGATGATGCTGTAAAAGTTGCGCTGGAGTTTCAAAAGAAAAATCCGGATACTCTCGTGATTGTTACTGGAGACCATGAGACGGGCGGCTTTTCTCCTACGTATGGTCGCAAAAATCGAGGGCCCGCAGGAAATTCTAACTATTTGAATATAAAAATCGAGCAACTTAAGCTAATTGAAGGCTATAAGATGTCGCTCAATGAGTTCTCTCGGAGGTTCAAAGCCAAAGCAAAGCAAACTACTAGCAATGCTGAGTTAAATGCTTATTTGGATACTTTGTTGCAAGATTATTTTCCTAATCTTGTTATAGATGATGACTTGCGAGAAAAAATACTGAGTCAAGGCCAGCTAAGTCCAAATTCGAATTACTTACCATCCAATATTCTTGCTTTGGCAATTGCTAGACAAACTGGTTTTTATTGGGGCAGTTCTGGTCATACTCCAACCCCTATAACCGTTGCCGCCATAGGACCTGGATCACAACTCTTCAAAGGGTTTGATGACAATACCGCTTTTGCAATAAAGCTGAGACGCTTAATGTATCAAAAATAACTTTTGTCTGATGCTTAACCGCACCTAGCGGCATTAAAAAATATAAAAATCAACTGCAGACGGTTTTATTTATCAGGACTAATTGAATGCGTTTCCATGGCCTCCAATGTTTTTTCAATCCTAGTTAAATGAATTTCATTTTTAAGTGTAGTCTCATTGAGAATTTTTAATATTTTGGTTAGAGAGTGAATTTGAATTGCTGTAACAACGATAAGCGCAATAAATACTAATGTTGAAATCAAGTCAATCATAAGAGCTCCCCCGCGCTTATTTTATTAAATTTAGTTTTATATTAATCTAGAATTTTCAGTCTTCAAAATTATGATGTGACTAGGGCGAAATGACCTTTGCTTAGTCATTATTGAGTGCAAGTGAAATAGAATTAATACGAGTTAGCAGGATATGGGGGGATAAATGAGCCTTAAAAAAACTTTTTTAGTGGGGTCGGTAATTGGCTTACTCAATGTAGCAATTACCAATATCTACCTCGCTGACAGGCCTATTGGAGCTTCAACCTCTTATCCCTATTTTGCGGGCTTACTTTTTGATTTTGAGAATACGATTTACTTTAATGAAATTAGCAAGGCTGGGTCATGGGAGCTATTTTTTCTAATTGGCGCATTCTTTGGGGCTCTTGTTGGGGCCATTATGTTTAAACACTTTAGAGCGCAGATAGTTCCACCCTTATGGGAAAAATTGAAGGGCCCTTCAAAAATGAAGCGATTATTTTGGTCATTCTTTGGTGGATTTATTTTGATCATGGGCGCAAGGCTTGCTGATGGATGTACAAGTGGACACATTCTTTCTGGAGGAATGGAATTAGCAGTTAGTAGTTTGGTATTTGCTTTCTTTGTTTTGATTTCACTTTTACTTACTGCTAAGTTCTTTTATGGGGGCGCTAAATGATTGTTGCGCTTATTTCTGGGTTTCTATTTGCCTTAATTGCGCAGTATGTGCGACTTAATACTTATGACAAGATCATTGCGACTGCCTTATTAAGAAGTCATGAAGTTATACAAATTTTGTTATTTGCGATTGGCGTATCAAGCCTGGCATTTTTTATTGAGTATTTATGTGGGGGCACACACATTGATGTGAAACCATTTTATGTAGTTGGGGTTTCGGTAGGGGGCATTCTTTTTGGATCGGGGATTGCTATTCTTGGCCATTGTCCTGGCACCATGACAATGGCTCTAGCGGAAGGTAGCCTAGATGCTTTGTTTGGTTATGTAGGAGGCATCTTAGCGGGACTCTTGTTTACGATAATTTATCCATCCATTCTTCCGCTACTAGGCCCAAACTTGGGGGCTATCAATTTGTATCCTCAAAGTAATGTAGCTGCCGGAATACTGGTTGTTGCTTACGCGGCTCTTTTAATATTTTTAGGATTTAAGTTGTCTAGCCCAAAAAACAAACAATCCATTTAAATTAGTTTGAGTGGCCAACCAAAGCTGTGTGGGAAAGCATTTTAAATAACAATATCAGAGGCTATGGTGCTAAATTAACCTTGTCATGCTCAAAACTATTCTTGCCCTTCCTCGAACCGTTTGGTTAATTGGGCTCATTAGTTTTGTAAATGACTCTGCTAGTGAGATGCTTTATCCCTTAATGCCTTTGTATTTGGCGTCAGTTTTGATGGCTGGCCCCAAAGCGCTGGGAGTCATTGAGGGTATTGCAGAAGCAACCTCCAGCATTTTCAAATTGGTTTCAGGGGTAATAGTTGATCGAACTAAAAAGGCAAAGCCTTGGATTGTTTTGGGTTATGCGCTTGCTGGTATAGGTAGGCCCTTAATTGCGATTGCTAATTCTTGGCTATGGGTTTTAGCAATACGCTTTACAGATCGCATGGGCAAAGGTTTAAGGAGTTCACCCCGAGATGCTTTGCTTGCTGAAAGCGTTAACGAAAAACAAAGAGGTGTTACTTTCGGATTGCATCGATCTATGGATAATGCGGGAGCAGTAATTGGGCCCTTATTGGCGGCTATGTTCCTATCAATGGGTGTGCCACTTAAAGATATCTTTGTTTGGGCAATCATTCCTGCGGCCGTTACCATCACTCTTGCATTGTGTATTAAAGAGCCACAAAGAGAGGCTGCACCTCAAGCAAGTAAATTTAGTTGGTCTTTAGAAGGCATGCCAGATCAGTTCAAAAGATACCTTCTTGTGGCAGGCATCTTTGCTTTAGGTAATTCTTCCGATATGTTCTTGTTGTTGCGAGCTAGAGAGGCGGGCGTTCCGCAGGAGCAGATTCCATTATTGTGGGCAGCAATATCATTAATCACCACTCTATTTGGCACCCCCTTGTCGGCTTTATCAGATACTTTTGGTCGCAAGCGTTTTATATTGATTGCTTGGTTCGCATTCGCATTCTTTTACATTGCCATCGGCATACCGGGCATCTCCATTCTTCAAATATTTATCCTCTTTGTAATTTATGGTTTATTTAAAGCTGCAACTGAAGGAGTGGAGAAGGCCTTGGTTGCCGATATGGCGCCCATTGGTTTGGCTGGAACCGCTTTTGGCTGGTTCAATCTGATTACTGGAATCATGCTTTTTCCGGCCTCTTTTATTTTTGGATGGGTGTACGAATCAATCGCTCCGTTTTATGCATTTTTATTCTCCGGTACTTGTGCATTAATAGCCTTTGTGCTGATGGCTACTTGGGTCTACCAATCTAAGCAAGTGCAAGAGTAACGCCTACAATTTCTGTCATAAGGCTGTAATATATTTCCATATAATTAGAAATATGAAAAATGCAAAAGCAATCTCAGCTTTTTTGGCACTTGGTCAAGAGACTCGACTCAATGTATTTCGACTAATTGTTCAGCGTGGAGATGTTGGATTAACCCCGAGCGAGATCATCGAAAAACTTGGCATACCAAATGCAACGCTGAGTTTTCATTTAAAAGATTTAGTTTCTGCTGATTTACTTTTGGTTGAGCGTCAAAGTCGTCATTTGATATACCGCCCCAACGCCGAATTGGTTCAAAAGTTAAGCGTGTTTTTATTAGATAACTGTTGTAACGGTAAGGCATGTTTGCCAGTTAAAAAGAAAGCTACGATTAAATGAAGCAATACAACATTCTATTTTTATGCACACATAACTCAGCTCGCTCAGTATTGGGTGAGGCGATAGCATCAACTCACCCAAGCGGAAAGTTTGTCGGCTACTCTGCGGGGTCTACACCTGGCACTACAGTTAATCCATTCGCTAGAGAATTGGCGTGCCAAATGGGCTATGACGAAAATAAATTGCGGTCAAAGTCTTGGGATGAATTTAGTTTGCCGAATGCTCCTCAGATGGACTTTATTGTGACAGTATGTGATAACGCTGCGGGTGAAGTTTGTCCATTTTGGCCAGGCAAGCCTGCTACTGCTCATTGGGGATTTCCGGACCCCTCGCAGATTCAGGGTTCGGATGAAGATAAAAGACGTGCGTTCAAAGATGTGATGATTGGTTTGAAGAAAAGAATCGATCTATTGGCAGATATGCCCCTTGAAACACTAGATTCACTGAGCTTAAAAGAAATCCATACAAAAATATGAGTCAAATAACCCAGAAACTCTCTTTTTTAGATAGATACCTAACTGTTTGGATATTTGCCGCAATGTCATTTGGTATTGGCTTGGGATATTTCATTCCCAGCATTGAGGGGTTGATTAACTCATTCCAGTCTGGCACTACCAATATTCCAATTGCAATAGGCTTGATCCTGATGATGTATCCACCATTTGCTAAGGTGAAATATGAAGAATTACTTGATGTATTCAAGGACAAGAGGGTATTTTTCCTAGCATTTTTCCTAAATTGGATCATCGCCCCAACTTTGATGTTTTTCTTGGCTATTACTTTCGTACCCAATCAGCCTGAATATATGGCGGGACTGATATTGATTGGGATTGCACCCTGCATTGCGATGGTAATTGTATGGAACGATATTGCTAAAGGCTCTACTGAGTATGCTGCGGGTTTAGTAGCATTTAATGCGATATTTCAAGTTCTATTTTTTAGCCTTTACGCTTATTTTTACTTAACGGTATTACCCCCATATTTTGGGTTTGCAGGTTCTGTCGTCAACATTACGATAGGTGAGATTGCTAAAACAGTGGCTATTTACTTGGGAGTTCCTTGTGTGGCTGGTTTTCTAACGCGCTTTGTGATGCTTCGGTTCGTAAGTAAAGATTGGTATCAAAACGCATTTATCCCAAAAATTAGCAAGCTTACTTTGATTGCTTTACTTTTTACAATCGTGGTTATGTTTAGCTTGAAGGGCAAACTCATCCTCCAATTACCCATAGACGTATTAACAATTGCCTTACCTTTGCTGGCGTTTTTTCTAGTGATGTTTCTCATAACATTTTTTATCACCATCAAAATGGGTATTGATTACAAACGCTGTTGTACGCTTTCTTTTACAGCTTCCAGCAATAACTTTGAGCTAGCAATTGCTGTAGCAATAGCTGTTTTTGGGATCAATTCTGGGGCTGCCTTTGCTGCGGTCATTGGCCCACTAGTAGAGGTTCCCATCATGGTGGGATTAGTGTCAGTTGCGCTAATGATTCAGAAGAGATATTTCTCTCAATAGTTCGATTTAAAGGACAATAAGAATTCACTATGAAAGATGGAGGCAGCATGTATAAGCTCATCGCGTTTGACGCCTATGGAACATTGTTCGATGTTTACTCTATGGGGCAGTTGGCAGAAGAATTATTTCCTGGACATGGTCAAGCGTTTTCTTTGATGTGGCGCGATCGACAAATTGAGTACACACGTTTAGTCACTATGAGTGACCCCAATCCCAAAGGTAGCAAGCATTACCTTCCTTTTTGGGAGTTAACTATTCGTTCGTTGCGATATGTTGCTAAGCGCATGAACCTTAATCTCACAACTGAATTTGAAAATCGATTGATGGGTCAATATGCCAAGCTTATTGCGTTTGAAGATAGCTTAACTGTACTCAAGTCGATTAGAGAAAAAGGCATATCTACCGCAATTTTGTCTAATGGCAGCAGAGAAATGCTCGCCACTGTGGTTGAGAGCAATGGCTTGACTCCCTACTTGAATCAGGTTGTTACGATTGAAGATGTGCGGCTTTTTAAAACTGCCCCTCAAGCATATGAACTCTTGTTAAAGAGATTCCAAGTAAATAAGAACGAGATTCTTTTTGTTTCGAGTAATGCTTGGGATGCATTGGCGGCTAAGTGGTTTGGCTTTGATGTGTTTTGGGTAAATCGCCTTGGGCATCCTTTTGAAGAAATCGGCGAAAGACCAAATTATGAAGGCAATTCATTAAGTAAAGTTTTGGGAGTTATCTAAAAGGGTGGAATGCCATTTG
The DNA here is from genome assembly GCF_018687635.1 of Polynucleobacter sp. MWH-Braz-FAM2G. NCBI lineage: Bacteria > Pseudomonadati > Pseudomonadota > Betaproteobacteria > Burkholderiales > Burkholderiaceae > Polynucleobacter > Polynucleobacter sp. MWH-Braz-FAM2G. The sequence continues at coordinate 2,139,348 of NZ_CP061300.1, read as the reverse complement.
TTGCATCAATCATCGCTTCTCTAATGGCCATCATATTTATTAAGCCTTCTTTTGCTGTTACAGGCTTAAGAAGAAAAAATAAAGTTGGTCTTGGTGCTGGTGGCCACGAAGATTTAGAAAGGGCGATTCGCCCCCAAGGAAACTTTGCTTAATATGTTCCATTTGGAATTATCTTGCTAGCTTGCTTAGAGCTTAATGGCGCTCTATGGTGGTTAGTTGCCATCCTTAGTATTTCCACCCATATAGCAAACATGAAATTGTTATCAGTTAATTTTATGTTGAGATAAACTTGGCATCTATGTATATTAGGAATTAAAAGGACAAGCTTATGAAAAAGACTTTCTATTGCTCAATCTTATTCCTAATCCAACTGGGTTTAACGGGTTGTCTCGCTAGCACTACTTCTCCACTCGGGATCAACTGCGGACCAACTCAATCATTGCCTATTTGGCAAAGACCTCTAGCTTGTCAGGGCGGCAATTAAGAAAACCATCAATTTTTATGTCTAATAACTAAGGGATAGATAATGAGCTTAGATAGGGTTTGCCGCATGGAAAAATTATTGAGCATTATTTCAATTATTATTTGCGCTTTATCTTTGGGTGGATGCTTGGCAAGCACTACCTCTCCCGTTGGAATTAATTGTGACTTTAGTAAAGAAAAGCCTTTACGGGATATGCCTCTAGATTGCCAGGGTCGCTAACAAGCATAGAGCCTTGTAAGCCTTTTTTGACTTAGCAATTTAAATGGGTTTGAGAATGGGTATAAATAGAGCCCATTCTCTGGACCATGACCATCTTGTCTGAAGTTATTCTCCAGGCTTTGATCTTGGGCGCATTAGGCCTAACTGCTGGAGTCGTGGGTGGCGTGATTGGCTTTGGCACAACTATTATTTTGATGCCGGCACTAGTTTACTTTTATGGACCGATACAGGCAATTCCAGTTATCGCCTTGGTTGCTGCTGTCGCAAATTTCTCACGTATTTTTTTATGGTGGAGCGTAATTAGGTGGCGGGTATGTTTTGTTTATGGCTCAGCAGCTATACCATTCACCGTTTTAGGTGTTAATACATTGGTCCGGCTTGATGAACGCCTAATAGAAATTGCCTTGGGATTCTTTTTAATTCTATTAATACCGATTCGCCGATGGATGAGAGAAAGAGGATTTTATTTGCAGCTTTGGCAGATGGGATTAGTTGGCGCTGCTATCGGTTATTTGACGGGAATAGTTGCGACTACCGGCGCTATCAACACACCTTTCTTTCTTGCATTTGGCTTAACTAAGGGCGCATTCTTGGGAACTGAGGCGGCAAGTACTTTATCAATTTTATTGACAAAAGGTATTACTTTTCATTATCTGGGTTTTCTTAATACATTAGCCATTATTCAAGGTTTGCTTATCGGCACTAGTGTTTTGGTTGGCTCGATTTTTTCAAAAAAAATTGTCCTTGCGCTGCCAGAAAAAAATTTTTTATTGCTTATGGAGTTAGTCATGATGATTTCAGGACTATCGATATTAGCAATGGCCTTCTGATTTACTTGAATCGGTACGCTACAGCCATTAGCACATTGTCTTGAAATGAACGATTCATCACTGGGCTGCTGTTGATTCCGCTGCCCATCCATTTCCGTTTGCCATAAATATTGACGTACCAGTTATCGATTACGGGAATTTCAATCATGAGACCAGCTATTAGATTGTTGGTTGCTGGTGCGGTATAGGCGTTATAGCCCGTAAGAATCGACTCTCCCGGACTAATTCCATAGTAGTAATTCGCGTACTGACTAGATTGTCTTTCTATTCCTAGTTGAGGATAAAGGACTATCTTTTTAATAGTTTCTAATTCAGCAAAATAAGAAAATTCATAAAGCGCTCCCTTTGATTTTCCTACGTCTTGATAAGCATTAAGAAAAAAACCGCCAATAGGAGTTTCTTGGAAAGTACCTATTCCAAGCGGTATTGGATCGCTTCTGTTGATGGAATTGCCATTAAATGGCGACTTCACTTTATAGTTATCTAAATTAATTTTGCCGACTAGCTCTAGATATCCGTAACCTATCTTTACGGTTTTAATGCCTACCTGATCAATTCTTATGAAGGCTCTTTTGTAGTCTGCAAAAGCGTAAGGTAGGGCGAAAGATTGCATTCCTTCGGTGCCAATATGAAGATTGGATGTGTACACTGCAATACCAACATCGCCAACAATATGGTCTGGAAGGCCATCAGGCACATCTTCCATTGCGTGACCTGTAAGCCATGCAGCACAAGCAATTAAGGTGATAGCTATCCGAAAAAATGTTTTCATATGCGCATCATAAACCCATATGGGCTCGCTATTAAAGGTCTAAATTATCAAGAGCCAAATCCGCTAGATGGCTTGTATCAGCCCACCCATCTACTTTCCATGCGACCCCATTATGACTGATCCAATTGAGAGAGGCATTGGGCACTGCAACTGTTTTCTCGGAGTCCAATGTTTGATTACTTGCGATTCTGTACATCATATCTAGGGCGCCTCCATGACTTACTACTAAGATGGTTTTACCTGGATGTTGCTTGCGGATCTCCTCTAGAGCTAGATGAATTCGGTCGGCAAATTGTTGAATACTTTCGCCAGTACGTAGATTCTCTTTAATATTTCTGCTGAGGTGGGATTGCCAAATTTCTGGTTCTAGAGTGGGCGCTTCATCAATGCTTAAACCTTGAAGCATCCCTAAGTGGCGCTCTCTGAGTGCGGCATTCTTAATGGCGGTAATGTTGTAAAGATCTTCAATAGCATTTGCAGTCTTGGTGGCTCGTTGAAGATCGCTGGTATATAAAACATCAAACATTAAATTAATTTTTTTTAGAGCATGCGCCATTTGTTTTGCTTGGGCAATTCCTCGAGCATTTAGTTCAATATCAGTGTGACCCTGAAGGCGACGTTCGGCATTCCAGTCGGTTTCTCCGTGACGAATTAAGCAAAATCGAGTAGTAGTCATATAAAAAAAGTGGGTCTAATTATTTTTTGAGTGTCCAAGCGCGTGGATTGTGCTCAAAACCAATATGTTTGTAATATTCATTTGCTTTGGGGGCGGCCAACAGCACAATCATGCATTCGGGTCCAAGACGCAACTTGGTTTCTTCAATTAGCTGTTTGCCGATGCCAGATTGTTGATAGGTTTGATCAACCGCTAAATCGGCAAGATAGGCCACATAAGAGAAATCAGTGAGTGAGCGAGATATGCCTACTAACTTATCTTTATCCCAAGCTGTAATTGTGAGATTTGCATTTTTAAGCATGTCAGCAAATGTTTGCACATTATGAACGGGGCGCCGCTCTCCAAGAGTGGAGCGAATATATAGATCTATTGCTTCTTCAGGAGTAATGGTGGCGTTATCGCGGTATTGAATCACGGTGAATCTCGTTCTCTATGAATAGTGCATCGTCGATAGCAAGCTCTCCAGAATTGAGAACTTCAGCACGAATACCCCCTCGCCCTTCAAATGCATCCATGAAGCTAGGCCTATTTAACAGTTGGGCTGGACGTTCACAGGGCGCGCAAAGTTCTGTCCCCATAAGCAGGATATTGCCAAGTTGAAATTTTTGCCCAACTAAACGATTGAGTTCGGGTGCTGTAATACCTTCTAAGATGATATTGCGTCGTGTTTCTGAGCCATCGAAAGTGGGCTCATTACCAGCCCTCAGCCAATCATTGGCAATATTTATTCCTGACAATGTAATTAGACTGAGGTGACGCACTTTACTTGGCCTTAGTGATGAATAAGCACCCATACCGAGTGCATAGCGATCACCTTCAATGCCCATGCCAGCAACAACCTTGACTAGATTCATTGATTGCATCAAGGCTCCAGCGGCAGGTGCTCGATAAATGGCTTGAATACGGGGATTGAATTTCATCATGTGCTCTCATATTACAGCCCAAGGCAAGTATTGGCGATTGTTAATACAATCAATTGATTCTTAGAAGAAGGATCATTGTGAATAAAGAAAGTAAGGGGATGCTGATCGGTTTTATTGGCATTCTTATTTTTAGCTTAACGCTTCCCGTAAGCAAGATTACCCTTTTAAGCTTTAATCCTTATTTCATTGCCTTTGGGAGGGCGACCTTGGCAGGGGCTGTTGCTTTAGCCTACCTTATTTATAAAAGTGAACGAGCGCCTACTAAAGTAGATTTTGTGAAGTTTGTGGTCATTGCCTTAGGTGTCGTGTTTGGGTTTCCTATCTTTACAACCGTAGCAATGACTCACGGCTCTTCATCTCATGGTGCAGTGATTTTGGGGATGATGCCCCTTGCCACAACGGTCATTGGCGTATTGCGATTTAAAGAAAGACCCTCACTGGGCTTTTGGCTGGTATCACTATTTGGGGCTGGCTTAGTGATTCTCTATGCCTTGCTAAAGAGTTCTGGAAGTTTTACATATGTTGATGGCCTTTTGGTATTGGGGGGTATTAGCGCATGTATTGGTTATGTTGAGGGCGGCGAGCTTTCTCGGCGGATGAATCCTCGAGCAGTTATTTCATGGGCCTTGGTCATTTCATTGCCGCTTAATATCCTCATGACTTGCATAACCTACCAGCAAGAATATATAAATGCGGGTGCTGTAGCTTGGTCTAGTTTTATCTACTTAAGCCTATTTCCAATGTTTCTGGGATTCTTCTTTTGGTATGAGGGTCTTGCGATTGGTGGTATTGCGCGCGTGAGTCAAGTCCAATTAATTCAGCCTTTTTGTACGCTTGTGGCAGCCAGCATTTTGCTCGGTGATTCGCTTACGCTGATGAATTTAGTCTTCGCTGTATTGGTAGTATCAACCGTGATGCTAGGGAGAAGAATGTTGGTAAAGAGGGTATAACTGTTGAGAATAAAAGACTCTAATAATTTTTATCCATCTTAAGAAGCTATGATGTAGCCATGATCAATCTCCCCAACCTAGTTTTTGCTTTGCTAATGGGCTTTTTAATGTCTGCAACGATTACGTTTGCCACAACATTTGCGCGCATAGGTTTTACTGAAAACTTCTTTTGGGTTTGGTTTGAAGTATGGTTAGTGGCCTATCCAGTTGCGATTGCTGGCATTTTGGTATACAAGCCAATTGCTAGCCATATCACTGCAATCATTATTAGAAAGATAAAGACTTAATGAATTCAAATTGGAATAACAGAGCTTCGATATGAATGCATTCATAAAAGTTTTTAGTATGAGTCTCTACTGTTTGTGTGTACTGACAGCCTGTGCTGCGGTATATACCGATGCTTCGGATGCCAACCATGTTACCTTTCTAAATAGTAGCGGGGAGTCGATTGAGCAGCTTACTAAAAAGGCACAAGCCTATTGTCAGCAATACGGTAAGACTGCATCATTTAGAAGTAGCGATACTCAACTAGCTGCTGTTTTTGATTGCAAAGCCAATCGTTGAACAGCATATTGGGATGTAGTTAGCCGGCCAAATCTGATTGATAAATTAATCCAGCATGCTCTCTTAGTGCATGGAATTGAATAGATTCCCAACGTTGCTGGGCAACATCTAATTCTGATTTATGAGATGCCAAGAATACTGCGGCACCCACTACATCTTCCGCCATGCGGTGAATATTTTCTTGAGTAAATTTTTTCAATGCGACCGGATCGTCTGAGCTCACCCAGCGCGCCAAGCTATAACGAGCTGGCAAGAGTCTAACTTCTGCACCATATTCAGTCTGTAGACGATGACTCACGACCTCAAATTGAAGTTGTCCAAATGCACCAAGCAACATGGTGCCTCCCGTCATTGGCCTAAATACCTGAATTGCGCCCTCTTCACCCAATTGCATTAGGCCAGTGCGTAATTGTTTTGAGCGCAATGGATCAGCGGACTCAACCATCCGAAATATTTCTGGTGCAAAAAATGGTAGACCAGTAAATTGCAATTGCTCGCCTTCGGTTAAGGTGTCTCCCAGTCTAAGCAAGCCATGATTTGGTAAGCCAATAATGTCACCTGGAAATGCCTCGTCCAAAATATCGCGTCTTTGCGATAAGAAAGAGAGTGCATTATTGGTGCGCACTTCTTTGCCATTGCGACAGATCTTTAATTTCATGCCACGTTGAAAGTGGCCGGAACATATGCGCAAGAAAGCAACGCGGTCACGATGAGCGGGATCCATATTCGCTTGAATTTTGAAGACTACCGCTGAGAATTTATTTTCAGCTGGGCTCACTTCACGCTGTAATGCTTTGCGCGACCCAGGCGAAGGTGCCAATTCAACCAATGTATTAAGAATTTCTCGCACGCCAAAGTTATTAATGGCAGACCCAAAAAATACTGGTGATTGACGGCCAGCTAAAAACGCATCGAGATCAAAAGCAGGCATTGCCTCTTTAATTAATTCCACCTCGGCTAAAGCATTTTCTAAATCAGTACCTAGGCGTTCCTTGAGGGCTGGATCACTTACATCAACTACTGCATGCGAATCTTCTGTAACGCGATCTTCGCCAGCTTTGAACATGCGCATACGAGAGTTGGCAATATCAATCACACCAGCAAAAGATTTGCCCATACCAACGGGCCAAGTAAAAGGAACTACCTCTATGCCAAGGGCGGTCTCGATCTCGTCCATCAATTCCATTGGAGGCTTTACTTCACGATCCATCTTATTAATGAATGTGACGATAGGTGTATTGCGTGCTCGACAAACTTCGAGTAAGCGCAATGTTTGTGATTCAACACCATTAGCAGCATCGATCACCATAAGAGCAGAGTCAACGGCAGTTAGAACTCGATAAGTATCTTCAGAGAAGTCTTGGTGGCCTGGGGTGTCTAATAAGTTAATAATGCAATCGCGGTATTCCATTTGCATTACCGAACTGGCTACAGAGATGCCTCGCTGCTTTTCAATTTCCATCCAGTCAGAAGTCGCATGACGTGTTGCTTTTCGGGCCTTAACGCTTCCTGCGATTTGAATAGCGCCTGCGTAAAGTAATAATTTTTCAGTAAGCGTAGTCTTGCCTGCATCAGGATGGGAGATGATGGCAAAGCTACGACGTCTTAGTACTTCTGCGCCTGGAGTGTTGGACGGGATATTTTCGATGGTAATTCTGGTTTGATTAATCTTGGTTCGGTCGCAATTATAAGCGTGTAGGACGTCTTAGAACTGCTCTTCAGGCCTTACATAACGCCACTGACCCGGGGGAAGCGGTCCTAAAGAGATTCGACCCATTCTGACTCGTTTGAGTCCAAGAACCTTTAATCCAACCATTTCACACATGCGGCGTATTTGGCGCTTGCGCCCTTCACGCAATACAAAACGAAGCTGATCCTCATTTTGCCAACTCACTTGGGCAGGTTTCAGCTTTACACCATCAAGCTCTAAACCATGCCTTAATCGATCGAGGTCTTCGAATGAAAGCATTCCCTCAACGCGCACTAGATATTCTTTTTCGATTGGGCTATTTTCACCAATCAATAACTTGGCAATACGGCCGTCCTGGGTCAATACCAGCATGCCAGTGGAATCAATGTCGAGTCTACCTGCTGGTGCCAGCCCTTTTGTGTTGAAGCGAGGACTTCTCCCTTTATCTAGTGGGCTTGCAAAGTAGTTCTCAGGCGTGATTAAAGAGGCTGCCGGTTGATATTCTTGTTCATCATCATAGTGAGAGATATATCCAATGGGCTTATTCAGAATGACAGTAACGCGAGAAGCTTGCTGTGCTTTGGCGCCCGACTGCAACTCTATTTTTTGATGACGAAAGGCGCGCGTCCCCAATTCATTAACTACCTTCCCATCTACCGTGACTAAGCCTTGCTCAATATACGAGTCAGCTTCACGGCGCGAACAAAGACCAAGTTCTGAGAGTAATTTCGAGACGCGTACTTTTTCTTCCATGTCTGCATTATCGGACAAAGATCGATGCTACAAGGTTGGGGGTAATATGTCGTATAAGTCATTGCCCATTACTGCAGTTAAATCTTGAAAAAGGAAGACCAAATGACCGTCACTTTAAAAAAGCCACCGCTATATAAAATTCTTTACTTTCAAGTACTTGTAGCTGTAGTGCTAGGTGTTTTGTTGGGCCATTTCTATCCATCTTTGGGCGTTGATATGAAGCCTTTTGGCGACGCCTTTATTAAGGGCATCAAGATGTTGATTGCCCCAATCATTTTCTGTACTGTCGTTGTCGGTATCGCAGGTATGGAGGACATGAAGAAGGTTGGCAAAACGGGCGGTATTGCCCTTTTGTATTTTGAAATTGTCAGTACCATTGCGTTGATTGTTGGGCTGATGGTGGTTAATGTGCTTCAGCCCGGTGCTGGCATGAATATTGACCCAACTACCTTAGATACCAAAGGAATAGCAGCATACACAGGCCCCGGAAAAATGGCCACCACCACAGAGTTCTTGCTCAATATTATTCCGAATACAGCGGTAGACGCATTTGCTAAAGGTGAGATTCTGCAAGTGTTATTTATAGCCGTGCTTTTTGGCTTTGCTTTGCATAAGTTTGGTGGTCGTGGAACCATGGTGTTTGATTTAATTGAAAAATCATCCCATGTTCTTTTTGACATCATCGGCATCATTATGAAATTTGCGCCAATCGGTGCGTTCGGTGCTATGGCGTTCACAATTGGTAAGTATGGTGTGAGCTCTTTATTTTCTCTTGGAAAATTAATGGGCACCTTTTATATCACTTGCCTACTCTTTGTATTTATTGTTTTGGGTATCATCGCTCGTCTCAACGGATTCAGCATTATTAAATTTGTTCGTTACATTAAAGAAGAGTTATTAATTGTTTTAGGTACCTCATCTTCTGAATCTGTCTTGCCACGCATGATGGAAAAAATGGAGCTGTTAGGCGCTAAGAAAAGTTGTGTTGGCTTAGTAATTCCAACGGGCTATTCTTTTAACCTAGATGGCACCTCCATATATCTCACTATGGCTGCTATATTTATTGCGCAAGCAACAAATACTCCTATGACGATAACTCAACAGATCACGCTTCTTCTGGTTTTGCTTCTGACTTCTAAAGGCGCAGCTGGAATTACGGGTAGTGGCTTCATCGTTTTGGCGGCGACACTTTCTGCAGTTGGTAATGTACCTGTTGCTGGCCTAGCAATTATCTTAGGCATTGACCGCTTTATGTCTGAGGCGCGTGCACTTACGAATTTGGTAGGTAATGGTGTTGCTACGATTGTTGTTGCAAAGTGGACTGGTGAATTAGATCAAAACCAATTAAATAGCGTACTGAACAAAGATAATTGGATCGAAGCTCAAGAACCAGAAATATTGCTAGACGAAAAACAAGAAAAGATGCATTAATTATGTTCTAACAATGTGAACGCTGCATGGGGCCTCCTCGACAATTTTTGTCATTGAGGTTCTCCAAGGCGTTACTTTGTTAGGAAGTTTATGAGATGCCCCGATCAAAATAAGGGATGCATCATTATCCTTAGCAAACTCCACGATGCGTGACGCAGGATCCATGGCTTCGAGCACGTGATAAGAAATTCTCTCTGGCGGTAACTTCAGTGGCTTTGCCCAATCCATTAATTGCACTAGGTGACCACGCACAATTCCACTGGCAGTTTCGCTCTCGTGATTTCCTTCATAGGTGGGCGTGCTTGCAATTGTGCTGATACAAACTAGACGGCTCTCAGGATAGGCTAGCAATAAATTCTTGGCTGTTTTTTGCATGCGTTCTCGTAAGTCTTCATCTGATTGACGAGTGTCGATTGCTGCAATCATGAGTGGGGCATCAAAATTTCCCATGCTTGGGCGCGGACTTGGAGAGGGTTCGTAGCCAGCCGCTTTAAACATGCCTTTGAGGTTTTCCCAGAAACTTGGTGGCTCAACCCGATCAGCTCGCTCTGTGAGTGTGACGCCCTCGGGATCCCTTAGCATTTGCCTTAAGCGCGCAGCACTTTGATAACGATCTGCTGCACGTGGTTCAAGACACCTTAAGACAATCTCTTGAAGCCAACGCGGAATTTCTCTACGAATTGCACGTGGAGGGAAAGGTTCGGCCCACATGCGTCTGCGAAGACCGCTCATCGACTGAGGATTGCCAAACGGCAGCTCACCGGTGAGTAATTCATACATGATTGCGCCAATAGAGAAAATATCGCTCCTGGAGTCGGAACGAATGCCGGCGACTTGTTCTGGGGAGATGTAGGGTGCAGATCCGACACCTTTTCGCATTTCTTCAGCAAGTAAATCTGGGTAGCGCGCGTGATGGGATAAGCCAAAGTCAATTAGCGTTAGCTTTCCTTTTTCATCTATCAAAATATTTTCTGGTTTGATATCGAGATGGATGGCATCTTGTGAATGTAGCGACTGAACTGCCTGCGCTAAATCTGCGCCAATGCGAACCACTTCATCAATTGAAAATAATTTACCTTCTTTAATGTAGTCTTCAAGAGGGCGCCCTTCGACTCTCTCCATTGCAATATAGGGGCGTGTAGCCATATTGCCCGAGCCCAAATATTTCGGCACATAAGGGCTTTTGAGTGAGCGCAGAATAGTGAGCTCAGTTTCAAAACCGATAAGACTTTCTACGGGCTGATCTCTTCCAACTCGAGGTATCTTGAGCAGAATGGGAACATCGATACCTTCCTTGGTTGCTGAAAAAAGGCTGGCCATGCCACCACGATGAACTTCTTTACCTAAGACAAATCCGTCTACTACTTTGCCTTCCTGAAATATGTCATCTACCGCTTCAATATCGTTATTGATTGCCATGGATTATTTGCCAGTGATGAGTCGATTTGCCAAGTCCTCTGGAAGCCCCGCACGACGAACTTTTTCTGCTGCGGTGAATTGATCGTAAGGCGTGCGATGGAAGGTCAGCGTTTCAGACCCTGGCTCGAACACTGCAAAACAAGCCTCTGGGTTGCCATCTCTGGGTTGCCCAAGTGAGCCTACAACACTGACCCATTGGCGATGGCGAAGAACTGGGATTTCATCGCCAGGGTGTGGCGCAAAGCGAATTAATTTACCAACCGCGCTTTGATAAAAAAGTGCTTGCTCGTGCGCATGGCCCACGAAGGTGTAGGTTTTCCCAGAATTTTGAACACAACGCCAAGCACTCATGCTGTCAGTGATGTAATTCCAGTCAGCAGGATTGTGGGCAGAGGCATGAACAAAGCAAATATTCTCTTCTTGAACGACGAGCGGTAGATTTTTTAGAAACTCTACATGATGACTTTTTAGCTGGGATTTAGTCCACTCAATCGCAGCATTGGCGCTAGCGTTCATATGATTACGGCTATCTTTAAAAACAGCCTCATCATGATTGCCTAGAATGGCAATCGCTTTTTTACTATCTACAAGATTAGCAATACGATCAATTAACGCTACTGGGTCAGCGTTGTAGCCTACAAGATCGCCTAGGAAAACCATGCGTGTCACCCCAAGCTCTTCGGCACGAATCATGCAGGCTTCAAAAGCCTCTAAATTACTATGAAGATCGGCAAATAGCCCAATGCGCTCAGTCATCTTCTAATGATAGGGCAAAAGGCCTCTAGATAGAAGGGTTGTAGGGGCTCTTGCCAGCGTCTGGTCGGTTTTTGAAGCGCTTGTGAACCCAATAGTATTCGGCGGGCCTCAGACGAATTTCGGCTTCAAAGTAGCGATTTAAACGTGCGGTGTCCGATTTAGGATCGGTTCCAGGGAAATTTTCTATCGGCGCTCTAATCTCACAAAGATATCCTGATTCATCAGCTTTTAATGTGGTGGTCATTAGGCAGACATCAGCACCAGTAATTTTTGCCAAACGAGAGATGGTCGTAATGGTATTAGTTTGAATTCCGAAGAAAGGTACAAATTCAGAATCTTTGAGGCCTAGATCAATGTCGGGCGCAATGATGATGAAGTCCCCATTACAAATCTCTCGAATAATCGCTTTTGCGTTGCCTTGGCGATCAATGGAGTTCCCTCCAAAACGGTTGCGCCACTCCACAATTCTTTTATTAAAGAAAGGGTTCTTCATTTTTTGAAAAAATCCAGAAGTTCGGGGCCAGTGTTTTTCCTTGGATAGCGCGCTCAAAATAATGCTGCCCTCGATACCCGTGAAATGCATATTTACTAAAATGCGTGGTTTTTGGCTTGATAAATCAACGGCAGATTTCACTTCAATCATCTGGCTAAGTTGTTTTGAACTGCCACACCAAATAATGCTTTTTTCTACAAGACTTCGACCAAGTAATCGCCAGTGTTCTTTACTAAGATTGTCAATTTCAACAGGGCTTAATTTTGGAAAGCAAAGATGTAAATTGATTTTGACCACTCTACTTCTGTCGCTCGGAATACGCGCGGCAATATAACCTAGACCATAACCAAGTGCAACTAACAGTCTATAAGGTAAGAGTGAGAGTAGCCTTAGCAGTACAACGCCTGCTTGATTATTAAAGGATTTAAACAAATTAGTTTTACGCTAATTCGTAGCGCTTAATAGACTTAGCGTATCGCTCTGTCATTTCTTCGATGGAGCTACTTGACATACCTAAGTCATTGACTAGGCCTGTTTCAAGGCGGTAAGCCCATCCATGAATTGTCAGGTCTTGCCCGCGTGCCCACGCATCTTGCACGATTGTTGTTTCACAAACATTAACAACTTGTTCGATGACATTCAGTTCGCATAAACGATCTTGACGTTTTGATGTGGGCAATACATCACCTAAATACCGCTCATGTTTTTGATGCACATCTTTGACATGACGCAACCAGTTATCCGCGAGGCCCACACGTTTATCCGTAAGTGCTGCATGTACGCCAGAGCAGCCATAATGTCCCACAACCAAAATGTGTTTGACTTTAAGCAAATCAATCGCAAACTGAATGACTGATAAGCAATTTAAATCGGTGTGAACCACTACGTTGGCAACGTTACGATGAACAAATAATTCACCTGGTAATAAATTCACAATGTCATTTGCTGGTACTCGACTATCCGAGCAACCAATCCAAAGATATTCTGGGGCTTGCTGTGAAACTAGGCGTTTAAAGAAATCAGCGTCCTCTGCGACCATGCTTTCAGCCCAAGCACGATTATTTGCAAATAGTTGTTCCAAAGCTTGAGAATTCTTCATTGTCATGCTTTCAGTTTAAAGTACTTTGATGATGCCTATTTGGTTAAAACAAACTTCCACCAGAATCACCTTAAATTTGCATTGCCAACCAGGGGCCAAGCTAACAAAGGTAGTTGGATTGCATGACGGTTGCTTAAAGATCTCATTACAAGCCCCAGCCCTAGAAAATAAGGCTAATGAGCTTTTATTGTCCTGGCTTTCAAAACAGTTAAAAGTTCCTCAAAAGCAAATTCAACTCATTTCTGGTCAAAATAGTCGCAAGAAAAGAGTGGAAATATGGGGCTCTATTACCCCAGAGCAGGTCATTCAGTTATTGGGGCCTCAAAATTAAGTTTTCGGTTACCAGAAAATGGCCCACAAAATTCCTAAAATTAGCACCCATTTGCCGATGTAATAGACCGAGCGATGTTTTGCTTTTAACTTCTTGGCTTGCGCACGCAGTTGGTAAAAATAGGTAAACAAAACATTCACAAAACCAACTTTTTCGCCTTCCACGTTTTGAGATGAGGCGGCACTCATGACATAGCGCCCAAACCAGCGATTAAAGAGCTGTACCACTTTTGTATGAACTGGGCGTTCAACATCGCAAAATAAGATAACTCTCTGCTGATCGGTTTCATTAGCGGCAAAGTGAATGTAGGTTTCATCAAACATGACAGCTTCGCCATCTTTCCAAAAATAACGTTCCCCATCGACATCAATAAAACATTTAGGATCATTGGGCGTTGCAAGGCCAATGTGATAACGCAAAGAGCCAGCGTAAGGGTCGCGGTGCCTTACTAGGGTAGCTCCAGGGGGCAGAGAGGCAAACATAGCGGCTTTTACAGATGGAATGGATTTAAGAAGCGCCACAGTTTTTGGGCACTTTTCTTGAGCGGATGGAACTTCTTTCCCGTACCAGCAAAGGTGGAAACGTTTCCAGCCAGTTCGAAAAAAGGAATTAAAACCAATATCGTTATATCCGGTTGCGGCTGCAATTGAGCCAGTTTCTTGCAGGGACATCGCTTCTTCACGGATTATTTTCCAGTTATCCTGGATAGGTTGCATTTCAGGAAATTGGTTTACGGGGATAAACGCACCTGCTTTTACTTTTGAAAATAAATATAAAAGAGTATTAACTGGCGCCAAAAGCACTTGATAGTCGGTAAGAGATCTGACAACCCCAAAGCGTACTTTTCCTCTGAAATAAACATAAATAGCCGATGCTACAAAAATGAAAAAGACGATGTGACGTATTTGCATAAGTTCTATCTTGGAGAAGTATTACTAGTATTTTAATTTGTGTGGCGTACCTAAAGAGACTATTTCTTCCAACTAGAAGCCCATATACTGCATATATAAATTGTTAAGACCTAATTAGGGTTTTTGTGGAGACATTTTAAGGAAGATCTTATGAATAGCTTTATAAAGTGGCTGTTAGGCCTTGTTTTAATTGGTTTCCTGGGGATTTCAGGCTATACCTGGGTAATGCTCAATTGGAGCTATGGAAGTGGGGAGCGGGCAGGTTATGTGCAGAAATTCTCTAATCGCGGTTATTTATGTAAAACCTGGGAAGGTGAGTTAGCAATGGTTTCTATGCCAGGAACGATGTCAGAAAAATTCCTCTTTACGGTGCGCGAGGATGCTGTGGCGCAAAAAATAAATGCTAACTTAGGTAAAAAAGTGGCATTAAAGTATGAGCAACACATTGGCTTGCCAACAACTTGTTTTGGTGACACCGAGTATTTTGTTTCTGATATAACAGTTTTGGATGAATAATTTGTAGTCGATTTAAAAAATTGCTGTAACGCAACTTTATTTTTGTAATTTTTTGTGGTTAAAATCATGTAAGCGTAATGTGCGCTGACATCAATATCTATAAGGAGCTTCACTTGAACAAAGCCGAACTAATCGCAGCGATTGCTGACGACGCGGAGATCTCAAAAGCCAAGGCTGAATTTGCATTGAATTCAGCTATCGAAAACATCATCAAAGCTGTTACTAAAGGTGACTCAGTACAACTGATCGGCTTTGGTACTTTTGCATCTGGTAAGCGTGCTGCACGTATGGGCCGCAATCCAAAAACTGGCGAGCCACTCAAAATCGCCGCAGCAAAAACTGTTAAGTTCTCTGCTGGTAAAGCATTTAAAGATTCAGTTAACAAGCGTAAGAAGTAATTCTTCCTCAATTGTTAAAAAGCCCGGCATGCCGGGCTTTTTTATTTCCTCAAGAATTCTGAAGCTTACAAAGCTATTTTAATTAGCTTTGCACCAAACGGCGGTGACGATGAATGCTCATTAATATTCCGGCGCCAAAACCAAGCGTAACTAATGCAGTGCCCCCATAACTTATAAAAGGAAGGGGGACTCCAACAACGGGCAATACACCACTTACCATGCCTATATTGACAAAGGCATAGGTAAAGAAGATTAAAGTGACTGAGGCGCCTAAAAGTCGCGTGAATAAGTTTGGAGCGCTTGCTGAAATTGCTAACCCCCTCTTAATTAGAGCGAAGAAAAGAGCCAACAATATTAGGTTGCCTAGTAGCCCAAATTCTTCTGAGAAAACTGCAAAGACAAAGTCAGTATGTTTTTCAGGAATAAATTCTAAGTGGGCCTGCGTTCCTTGGAACCAGCCTTTGCCAAAAAATCCACCCGATCCGATTGCAATCATTGATTGAATAGTATGGAAGCCTTTTCCTAATGGATCGCTAGTTGGATCCAGTAAGGTGCAGACACGATGTTTTTGATAGTCATGAACAAATGGCCAAACGACATCATGTGCGCAAATAGTGCCGCCGAAAATAATAATTAATATGATGCCAACGGCGCCAAGTCCAACAAACGGCAGAATCCATTTCCAAGGAAGGCCAGCCAAAATGATCACGTAAAGACCTGCAGCAGAAACTAAAAGTGCAGTACCAAGGTCTGGTTGTCGCGCAATTAAAAAAACAGGGATCGCTAAAATAATTGCCGCGACTCCATAATCCCAAGATTTTTGTATGCCTTCACGTTTCTGAAAATACCAAGCCAGCATTAGTGGCATTGCGATCTTCATTACTTCAGATGGCTGAATCACAACACCAATATTAAGCCAGCGACGCGCACCTTTTTTTATTAAGCCAAACGCAGCAACTGCAATTAGTAGGGCGACACCTATTCCGTATATCCATACCGCCCCCATCTCTAACCACTTTGGCGGTATGCGAGACACTATCCACATCACGACAAATGACAGTGCGAGATTTCGTAATTCATCTGCAATTTGTACGGGTGTATTTTGACTTGCAGATAAAAATGTCAAAAAGCCAACAGCCGCTAAGCCAAGCAGAATAAGGCCTAGCGTCCTGTCTAGACCAGCAAAGATGCCGAAGAAAAAACCTTTTATCTTTTTTAAGGGGCTCTTTTCCACTCAGGAATCTCCTTAGGCCATTTGCCCTCAATATAAAAGTCCAATGCTTTACGGGCGATTGGAGCGGCATACTGCGCACCGAAGCCAGCATTCTCAACAACCATTGCAATCACAATAGTTGGCTTCTCCGCTGGTGCGAAAGCAATATATAAAGCATGGTCACGCAAAAACTCTGCAGTAGCTCCATGCTTGTAATCTTTAGAGTTCAAACTGAAAACTTGTGCGGTTCCAGTTTTTCCGCCGACTTGATAACCAGTGCCTTTAAATGCTGCGGCTGATGTACCAGAATTATTTACTTCAATCATTGCCTTCTTGATTACTTCAATATTGTCCGCATTAAGATCAATTCGATAACTTTCTTTGGGTGTAGTTAGAACTCTATTGCGGGTAAAAGGATCTTCAATTGCTTTTACTAAATGGGGCTTCATCACGACGCCATTATTTGCGACGTTTGCCATTGCATGGGCTAGTTGCAAAATTGTGAAAGCGTTATAGCCTTGACCAATACCCAAAGAAATAGTTTCACCTTCGTACCATTTTTGTTGCTCAGGTTTCTTGAAGGTATTTTTCTTCCACTCGGTAGAGGGCAGAACGCCTTTTGCTTCACCTTGTAAATCTATACCAGTTATTTGACCAAAGCCAAGCGGTTTCATAAAGTCATGCATCATGTTGACGCCCATATCGCGTGCCAGCATGTAGTAATAAGTGTCACAAGATTCAATAATGGACTTTTGCATATCTACGATGCCATGACCACCTTTTTTATCGTCGCGAAATGTATGGTTGCCGAAGTCAAAATAACCAGGATCAGAAATTGTTTGTGAAGGAGTGCGCTTTTTATTTTCTAAGGCGGCTAGCGCCATGAAAGGTTTATAAGTTGAGCCTGGTGGATAGATGCCTTTGAGTGGGCGGTTGTATAGGGGTTTCTGTGGTGAGTCATTAAGTTCTTTCCAAGTAACCGAATCAATGCCCTCAACAAAATCATTGGGATTAAAGTTGGGCTTAGAAACAAACGCCAGTACATCACCAGTCTCGGGTTCAATTGCTACAAATGCGCCACGAAAATTTCCATATAGCTGCTCAACTAAATATTGCAACTTGATATCAACTGAGAGAACAATGTTTTTTCCTGGAGTAGAGG
This sequence comes from Polynucleobacter sp. MWH-Braz-FAM2G, assembly GCF_018687635.1. Classification (NCBI taxonomy): domain Bacteria; kingdom Pseudomonadati; phylum Pseudomonadota; class Betaproteobacteria; order Burkholderiales; family Burkholderiaceae; genus Polynucleobacter; species Polynucleobacter sp. MWH-Braz-FAM2G. Next base: position 2,121,758 of record NZ_CP061300.1, on the reverse strand, counting down.
GCGAGCTAGAAAGTGTACGCACGGGTTTGCCGCCTGCAGTAATTTCTACTTGATCGTATCCTGGTACGCCACGCAAAACATTCTCATAACTTTGTTCCAGACCAATCTTCCCAACATATTGAATGCCTGGCAAAAAAGAAGCCTGTAAAGCATCTGGGTCATCAGATTTGGCGCCCTCAATTTCAGAGAGCATGCGCTCTTTATCGCGCTGAGAAACTCGGCCAATATAGCCAATTAAATGGGAGGCCAATTCGTTATATGGATACTCCCTAAAGCTTCTAGCGCGTATCTCTACCCCAGGAAATCGGAAGCGATTTGCCATAAAACGAGCAGTTTCCGTCTCATTAAGCATGGAGCGGAGCGGAAAAGTGCCCATATTTCGAGAATCTTCTAGAGATCTCTTGAAATTACGGCGGTCTCGAGGAGAGATATCGATAATTTCGGAAAGATCATTGATGAGCTGATCGATATTCCCTTTTACCTCTTCAGCATTGACGTCAAGAGTAAGAGCCGAATAATTTCGTCCAATAACGATTCCATTTCTATCAATTAAAAGACCGCGATTGGCGGGAGCTGGAACCAGAGCAATGCGATTACTTTCTGCTAGAAGAGAATATTTGCTATGACTAACTAGTTGCAACCAAACCAAGCGAGTAATCAAAAGCAAGAAGCAGAAGGTTACAAAAAGAGTCGCAATATGGATGCGCTCTTGAAAGGAGTCGAGATCAGGTTTTTTAAAAGAAACCATGCTACTTCTTAAAGAGGTCGATTGTGATCAACATCTATAGGACGACGTTGCGGTGCTAGCAGTATGCGAGTAGCTAATGGCCAGAGCATTGCCTCAATGAGTGCTTGAATAATGCCAGTGAGAGCCCACCAATAGAAATCGCCGCTCAGTAACCAATGCGCCAATACAGGGAACAGTGATACCAATAAAAAGATTGGAAGTAGGTGTAAAGCTTGCGAGAAAACAGTGAGCGCAACAATTCGCCTGTGCCAAGAAATTGCAATGTATGCAACCAGTGAATAACTAAAAGCGTGCAGACCCAATAGATCTGAGTTGTGAACATCCATCATTAAGCCAAGAATGAATGCGGTAATTACATTGACATACCGATGCTGATGAATATTCCAAAACACAATGCAAAGAATTAGCCAATCAGGTACCCAGCCATAATTTCCAATCGGCAAGAGGTTTAACAGCAGCGCGCAAAATAAGCTGAAGTAAATGAATGCGGGATTGACCGGGCGAAGAATGTAGCCGCTTTGAAAATCAATCATTGCATACCTCGCGCACGAGTTTGCCGGCGACCGGGTGTATTGGTTAAGGGTGCACCAGTAGCAGATTTATTGTTCACAGTTGGGGCTTTAGCATCAAACTGTGGATCGTATAAAAGCGCAAGCGCTTGGCGATAGCGATTTACTGCAGCCACTGGAACGCAAAATACATTAGAGGAATTTTTATCAACGTTTCGCTCAATTTTGCTAATGACAGCCACGGCGAATCCTGGGGGATAAATGCCATCAATCCCTGAAGTAAGCAAAATATCCCCAACCTCGAGATCGCTAGCTACCGGCAGATAGCGTAGTTCTAGCGGGTTGCCACGCCCAGCACCAAATACGGCGGCACGAAGACCGTTGCGCGCTACTTGGACGGGTACTGTGAAATCACGATCCTCAAGCAGGGAAACCTCTGCAGAACGTTCATAAAGGCGTACTACCTGGCCTAATATTCCAGAATCATTGGCAATTGGATTGCCAAGCTTTAAGCCATCGTTGCTCCCGCGATTGATCACAATACGTTGAGAGATAGCATTTGGTGGATTAAACAGAATTTCAACGGGCAATGTTTTGAATGGAACCTGTTTTTGCAATGCCATCAATTCGCGCAAATTTTGGTTTTCAACCATCAAAAACTCGGATTGATTTGCTAGTAATGAAAGTTCAGCTTGGCGCACTTTCATTACTTGATTCTCTTGGTCAAGCGTTGCGCGTGTCGTGAAATATTCAGACGTTGCTTCAAAGGCATTTCTTGGGGCCATCATGATGTATTCAAGTGGACGTAAAACCCAGTTCACATTATTGCGAATGGGATCAAGTGCTTTGAAACGAAAATCGATCAGCATCAGAGCGATGCTGATCGACAGACAGACAATCAGTTTAAGTAAGGCCGGAATGCCCTGTCTGAAAAGTGGTGGAGCGCTATGTTGCAATTCCCTGTTCGACGTGTATGTCGCTTATTCGTGCGAGAACACTCCGCCTAGCTTATCCATGCGCTCCAGCGCAATGCCACAACCGCGGGCAACGCAGGTTAGAGGATCTTCTGCAACATGAATAGGTAAACCAGTTTCTTCTAGCAAAAGGCGATCGAGGTCGCGCAATAAGGCGCCACCGCCTGTCAGCATCATGCCGCGTTCGGCAATGTCAGACGCCAATTCAGGTGGGACCTGCTCGAGAGCCGCTTTCACAGCCGTCACAATTTGATTTAATGGATCAGTCAATGCTTCCAAAATTTCATTGCTTGTAACGGTGAAACTGCGTGGAATGCCTTCGGAAAGATTGCGTCCCTTTACTTCCATCTCGCGCACTTCTGTGCCGGGGAATGCGGAGCCAATTGTCTTCTTAATCAACTCAGCCGTTTGTTCGCCAATCAACATGCCATAGTTACGTCGAATGTAATTTGTAATGGCTTCATCAAATTTATCTCCGCCAACGCGAACTGAACCTTTATAAACCATGCCACCCAATGACATCACCCCAACTTCAGTTGTGCCACCACCGATATCAACAACCATCGATCCAGCCGCTTCGGATACTGGCAAGCCAGAACCAATTGCAGCGGCCATTGGTTCTTCAATCAAAAATACTTGTGATGCTCCAGCACCCAGTGCCGATTCGCGAATCGCACGACGCTCAACTTGAGTGGATCCACATGGAACACAAATGATGATGCGTGGACTTGGCTTTAATAGTTTGCTTTCATGCACAAGCTTGATAAATTGCTTGAGCATTTGTTCGGTAATGGTGAAATCAGCAATAACGCCGTCTTTCATTGGGCGAATGGCTTCAATGTTGCCTGGAACACGTCCCAACATCGCTTTTGCCTCTTTTCCGACGGCCAAAATGGTCTTTTTGCCGTTTGGACCACCCTCTTGGCGAATCGCCACAACAGAGGGTTCATCGAGGACAATACCCCGCTCACGCATATAGATTAAGGTGTTGGCGGTTCCTAGGTCGATGGCTAGGTCATTGGAAAAGTAGCTGCGGAAAAAACCAAACATGATGTAGTGGGAAAATAGAAGGTGTTAATGAAAATATATAGGAATGATACTCTAGCGCCCCATGAAACTTGATGATGTCCAGCGCATTGCGCACCTATCTAGGCTTGAGTTAAATCAGGCGGAAGCAGAGGCAGTTTTGCCTCAATTGCAGGCGATTTTTTCCCTGGTGGAAGAAATGCAGGCTGTTGATACAACTGGTCTCGAGCCTTTGGCTCATCCGATCCTCTTTTTGCGTGATTTGGCTCAGCCAATGCGTGTTGATCAGGTTACGGAGTCTGATCATCGTGCCGAAAACATGCAATCAGCCCCCGCCCAACATGATGGCTATTTCTTAGTTCCAAGGGTGATTGAATGAGCTGGCATAACACTTCAATTGCCTTAATGGCAAAAGCATTGGCCGAAAAAGAGGTCTCCAGTACGGAGTTGACCCAGTACTTTTTAGATCGCATTGAAGCTGGAAAGCAATGGAATGCATATCTTGATGTGAATGCTCACTTAAGCCTAGAGCAAGCAAATAAGGCAGATTCACTCATTGCATCCGGTAAATCAGGCAAATTGACTGGGATTCCGGTTGCTCATAAAGATGTCTTTGTAACGCGTGGCTGGAGGTCGACCGCAGCCTCCAAGATTCTGGCTGGATATCAAAGTCCTTTTGATGCCACCGTAGTTGCGAACTTGGGCATTCCAGATGAAAGCAATCCTAATGCTGCTGGCATGGTTTGTTTAGGAAAAACCAATATGGATGAGTTCGCCATGGGCTCGTCCAATGAAAACTCAGCTTATGGCCCTGTTCTAAATCCTTGGAATGCTTCCCATGTGGCGGGTGGCTCTTCTGGCGGATCTGCGGCAGCAGTTGCAGCAGGCTTGGCTCCTATTGCTACAGGTACTGATACTGGCGGCTCCATACGCCAACCAGCAGCCTTTTGTGGGCTAACTGGTATTAAGCCAACTTATGGGCGTGTATCGCGTTACGGCATGATTGCTTACGCTTCATCCTTAGATCAGGCAGGCCCTATGGGTAAAACGGCTGAAGATTGCGCATTGCTACTTTCTGCCATGTCAACACACGATCCGCGCGACTCTACATCTCTTGCTGATTCTGGTGAAGACTATGGCCGTTATTTAAATCAGGCTTGGCAAGAAGGTAATGCAAATGCAGGTAAGCCATTAGAGGGTTTGCGTATTGGCTTGCCAAAAGAATTCTTTGCTGAAGGCTTGGCAAATGACGTTGCTAAATCGGTTAATGAGGCGTCTAAGCTTTTAGAAAACTTGGGCGCAACCTTGGTTGAGGTGAGTTTGCCAAAAACTAAACTCTCCATTCCGGTTTATTACGTTTTAGCTCCAGCAGAAGCATCTAGTAATTTGAGTCGTTTTGATGGCGTGCGTTATGGTCATCGAGCTAGTGAGTACAAAGATCTTGGTGATATGTATCAGAAGTCGCGCACTGAAGGTTTTGGTGCTGAGGTACGACGTCGCATCATGATTGGAACCTATGTTCTTTGTCATGGTTACTACGATGCATATTATCTTCAAGCACAAAAGATTCGTCGGATTATTGCAGCAGATTTTCAGGCTGTATTTAATCAATGTGATGTGATTCTAGGACCAGTAGCCCCAGATGTTGCTTGGCGATTAGGCGAGAAATCGAAAGATCCAGTGCAAATGTATTTAGAGGATATTTATACACTTTCAACGAACTTAGCAGGTTTGCCAGCAATGAGCGTGCCATGTGGGTTTAATGCAAATAATCTACCTATCGGTATGCAATTAATAGGTAATTATTTTTCAGAGGCGCGCCTATTGCAAGTGGCACATCAATATCAACAAGCCTGCGATTGGCATTTGCGTTCAGCAAGTGAGGTGGCATGATGCAATGGGAAGTTGTTATTGGTCTAGAGACCCACGCACAATTACAAACAGAATCAAAAATTTTTAGTGGAGCAAGTACACGTTTTGGCGCCGAGCCAAACACACAAGCATGCGCAGTGGACTTAGCTTTGCCTGGTGTCTTGCCAGTGCTGAATCGTCAAGCTGTAGAGCATGCTATTTGTTTTGGTTTGGCGGTTAATGCAAAGATTTCTCCAGCAAGCATTTTTGCGCGCAAGAACTATTTTTATCCAGACCTGCCCAAGGGCTATCAAATTAGCCAAATGGAAATTCCCGTCGTGGTTGGTGGTCAGGTAGAAATTCTGGTTGGTGATGAGGTGAAGGTAGTTCAACTCACTCGCGCCCATATGGAAGAGGACGCTGGCAAATCAGTTCATGAGGAGGGTTTTATAGGTCCCCAAGGCGAACCGTCCAGCGGCATTGACTTAAATCGCGCAGGTACTCCACTTCTAGAGATTGTGACTGAACCAGTGATGCGCAGCGCAGCGGAGGCGGTTGCCTATGCCAAAGCATTGCATAGCCTAGTGGTATGGCTTGGGGTTTGTGATGGCAATATGCAAGAAGGCTCATTCCGATGTGATGCAAACGTATCTGTTCGCCCTAAGGGTCAGACTGAGTTTGGTACTCGTTGTGAAATTAAGAACTTGAACTCCTTTCGCTTTTTAGAAGAAGCAATTCAATATGAAGTGCGCCGTCAAATTGAGTTGATTGAGGATGGTGGTACTGTGGTTCAAGAAACCCGTTTGTATGATCCGGATCGTGGTGAAACACGCAGCATGCGGAGCAAGGAAGATGCAAATGACTACCGTTATTTCCCTGACCCCGATTTATTGCCTGTGGTAATTGATGATGCTTGGATTGCTGATGTGTGTAGCAAGATGCCCGCATTGCCTGCACAACTGCGTGAAAAGTGGCAAAGTGAATTTGGTTTAAGTGCTTATGATGCGCAGTTACTTACGCAGGATCGTGACACTGCAAAAGTATTTGAAGAATTGTTAGCAATTGTAGGTATTCCATTGGCTAAGGCGGCGGCTAATTTGATCGCTGGTGAATTTGCCTCTTCTTTAAATCGTGCTGGTATTGCTACTGCTGATGCGCCATTAAAACCGGGTCATTTAGCGCCATTACTTATTCGTGTGGCAGATGGAACTATTTCCAATAAGATTGCCAAGGATATCTTTGCGATTCTTTGGGAAGAGGCGATTGCAGGCAAAGCCATCAGTACTGTGGATCAAGTTATTGAGGCTAAGGGTTTGAAGCAAATAAGTGATAGCGGTGCGCTTGATGCCATTATCGATCAGGTATTAGCCGCTAATCAGAAATCTGTCGAAGAGTTTCGCTCGGGCAAAGAGAAGGCCTTCAATGCTCTGGTGGGGCAGATCATGAAAGCTTCACAAGGCAAAGCTAATCCTAGCCAAGTGAATGAACTCTTGCGTAAAAAGCTTAGTTAAAAAAGATTATTTTTAGAAGGAAATTGATGAGTGCGATAGATCCAAAACAAGCCGAGCAAGAAGAGTTGGTCGCAGAGTGGTTACGCGCAACCCCAGGCTTTTTTGAGCGCTATGCCGATCTCTTTAATGAGATTCGAATTAAGCATCCGCATGAGGATCGCGCCATCTCTTTACAAGAGCGGCAGATGACTGTTTTGCGCACCCAAAATCAAGAGCTCAATCGTCGTCTAAGTGAGATGTTGCACTTTGGTAGTCGTAACGATAAAACGCAACAAAGCTTGGTGGCGTGGTTATTGCGTTTAATGAAAGCAAATAACAAGGCAGACGTCGAAGATGCAATTACTTTAGGATTGGCAAACGTCTTTGAAGTGGATTCTGCTCAGTTGTTATCACCCAATTCAGCTTTTGGTCCTTGGGTGGATACGCCCTTATGCGGTTCAGCTAAAGAGTTGGCTGCTGCTAGCGTAGATCTCTTAGCAAGCCAAACAACAATTGATCCAGATTGGCAAAGTATGGTTGCAATTGGTTTGCCAATAGGCAAAAGCATTGGTGTGAATCAATCCCCAGCAGTATTGTTATTGGCAAGTAAAGACGAGTCGCGATTCACAGCTGATATGGGCGCATTTTATTTGCGTCAAATAGCCGAGTTAACTGCCGCAGCTTTGGATCGCATCCAAGCTTATGAAACTAAAGGCGACTGATCTTCATCCGCTCATGCAGGAGTACCTGCATGAGTTACATGTGTTGCGTCAACTCTCGCCGCATACGCTCAAAGCATATGGCATGGATCTAAGTGACCTACAAAATTTTGCACTTGAGGACTCGATTGAATTATTAAAAGTCAGTAATGGGTATGTTCGTCGTTGGGCTGGGCGCTTACATTCCAAAGGCAAGTCTTCGAGAAGCATTGCTAGAGCTCTTTCTGCCTGGCGCGGTTGGTATGACTGGCTCACTGAAAAAGATGCGCGACGCGATGCACATGCTGGCAAGATAGCCAATCACTTGGTCGCTAACCCGGTAGATGACGTTAAAGCACCAAAACGTTTGAAGTCCTTACCCAAAGCTCTTTCGGTTGAACAGGCTCTCTCGTTAGTAAATCAGGCGGTTAAAGAGGCTGAGGAAAAGAAGGATCTTGAATCTATACGGGATGCCGCAATTATTGATTTGTTGTATTCCTCTGGCTTGCGTTTATCGGAATTGCTAGGAATCGATGTCATACAAAGCAAGGATCGTCAGCATGAATCTGCTGGCTGGTTAGACTGGGATGCGGCAGAAGTAACTGTTTTGGGTAAGGGCGGAAAACGTCGCTCAGTACCTGTCGGTGTACCTGCGATGAAATCACTGATGGCATGGCGGGAAATTCGGAATGCGGGCGATTTCTCAGAAGAATCTATAGCCCTATTTTTATCTGCCAACGGGAAGCGCTTATCTCCTCGTACAGTTCAGGCACGCTTGCGCACTCTAGCCATGCGTGCTGGTTTGCCAACCCATGTGCATCCACATATGATGCGTCATAGTTTTGCAAGTCATGTACTGCAATCCTCCCAGGATTTACGTGCTGTACAGGAGATGCTGGGGCATGCCAGCATTGCAAGTACCCAGATTTATACCTCCCTAGACTTTCAACACCTTGCTCAGGCATACGATAAAGCGCATCCGCGTGCAAAGGCTGGCAAAGGCTGAAGAACTCGGTAATATAGAAGGTTTCCCGCTTCGGGAAATAATGGCTTTAGATTTTGATTGGATCATCCATGGCATTAATTCCTGTAACTATTTTGACGGGCTTCTTGGGAAGCGGCAAAACCACTTTGCTTAAGCACATTTTGACTGAAGAGCATGGTAAAAAAATTGCCGTGATTGAGAATGAGTTCGGCGAAGAAAATATTGATAACGACATCTTGGTTCAAGATAACCAAGAGAATATTGTTCAGATGAGTAATGGCTGCATTTGTTGCACCATTCGAGGCGACTTGGTGGAGGCTCTCAATGAACTATGGGAGCAACGTAAGGATAAGAAAATTAGCTTTGATCGTGTAGTGATTGAAACTACCGGCGTTGCCAACCCAGGTCCGGTTGCCCAGACCTTTTTTATGGATGATGATGTTGCTGATCATTATGTTTTGGATGCGGTAGTTACATTGGTAGATGCTAAGCATGGTCAACAGCAACTCAACGAGCATGAAGAAGCTCAGCGTCAGGTAGGTTTTGCAGATCAAATCTTTATTACCAAAACAGATCTAGTTACTCCGGCAGAGGTGGATGCTTTACGCAACCGCCTAATGCACATGAACCCAAGGGCGCCGATTGCAGGCATTTCTAAGGGCGTGGTGCCCCTAAATGCGGTTTTAGACCTAAAGGGGTTCAATCTGAATGCCAAGCTCGACATTGACCCCCATTTCTTGGAGCAAGATGATCACGATCATGCCCATTGCGGTCACGACCACAGTCATGATCATGATCACAGCAGCTGTGGGCACGATCATGCCCATGACCACCACCATGGCCATACTGGCCATACGGATCGCATTCAATCCTTTGTTTTTCGTAGTGATAAACCCTTTGATCATAAAAAACTGGAAGATTTCCTAGGGGGTATTTTGGAGGTCTTCGGAGATAAGATGTTGCGCTATAAAGGCGTGCTCTATGTGAAGGGAAGTGCCCGAAAAGTGGTGTTTCAGGGGGTTCATCAGATGATGGGAAGCGATTTGGCTGGTCCATGGGGGGCAGAACCCAAGCAAACACGTATGGTGTTTATAGGCATCGATTTGCCTAAAGACACCCTGCTGGCTGGGCTTGAGGGATGTTTGGTTAAGTAGGATTCGGGTACAATCCGCCGCCACGGGCAATATTGCTAAATATTGATTCTGTGGCAGTAAAGTTTGGCAGAATGAGGCAATAATGCTTCAAACCAAGGAAGAATGAGATGACGGCAAAAACAGCAACAAAACCAGCGGCTCCTGCAAAAGCTAGTAGCAAAGCTGCAAGCACAAAAGTTGCAAAAGGCGCAGCGCTTACAGAGGCAGAATTGCTCAAGATGTCCGATAAGGACTATATGAATGCTGCGCAGTTAGATTTTTTCCGTCAAAAATTACTTACTCTTAAAGAAGACATTCTGAAGAATGCTTCTGAAACTACCGAGCATCTGCGCGAAAACATTTTGGTTCCTGATCCAGCTGATCGGGCAACAATCGAAGAAGAGCATGCGCTGGAATTACGTACACGCGATCGTGAACGCAAATTGCTCAAAAAAGTAGAGCAGGCTTTAGCGCGTATTGAATCTGGTGACTATGGTTGGTGTGAAGAAACCGGTGAGCCGATTGGCTTAAACCGTTTAATTGCTAGACCTACAGCCAATTTATCTCTTGAGGCGCAAGAGCGTCGTGAACTCCGCCAAAAATTATTTGGCGAATAAATTTGATGCAGTGATGACTAAGAATTTACCAACTATTAGTGATATTCCTCCTTTGTTGAAGGCGGAGATCTTGGCGGAAGCATTGCCTTATATTCGCTCATATCACGGCAAAACAATTGTGATTAAGTATGGCGGCAACGCTATGGTTGAAGAGCGTCTTAAGGAGAGTTTCGCGCGCGACGTTATTTTGTTGAAATTGGTCGGTATGAATCCTGTGGTGGTTCATGGTGGCGGACCACAAATTGATGAAGCTCTCAAGAAAATTGGCAAGACAGGTACCTTCATTCAGGGTATGCGTGTCACTGACGAAGAAACGATGGAAGTGGTGGAGTGGGTTCTTGGTGGTGAAGTGCAACAAGATATCGTGATGTTAATAAACCACTTTGGCGGCCAAGCAGTTGGTTTAACAGGTAAAGATGGTGGACTTATCCGCGCCAAAAAAATGTTAGTTGCCGATGAAAAGCAAGCTGGCGGAATGATTGATCTAGGTTTTGTTGGTGAGATTGAGGCTATTAACCCTGCGGTTGTAAAAGCCTTGCAGGATGATGCATTTATTCCTGTAATTTCCCCAATCGGATTTAGCGAAGAAGGTCAAGCCTTTAACATCAATGCTGATCTAGTTGCAGGCAAGATGGCTGAAATTCTGCATGCAGAGAAATTAGTCATGATGACTAATATTCCTGGTGTAATGGATAAAAATGGCACACTATTAACTGATTTAACCGCTCGAGAAATTGATGAGTTATTTGCTGATGGCACTATTTCAGGCGGCATGTTGCCAAAGATTTCTTCCGCGCTAGATGCTGCTAAGAGTGGAGTGAATTCAGTCCATATCATTGATGGTCGTATTGAGCATTCACTATTGCTAGAAATTTTGACCGAGCAAGCATTCGGTACGATGATCCGCTCTAGATAAGTAAATCACGATGCGCGACTCCCTAGATCCAGCAGACATCAACGACAGCAGCGCTGACGCTGGTAAAGCGCGCAAGCGTCCACGCCCAGGCGAACGTCGTCTGCAGATACTGCAGGTGCTTGCTGAAATGCTGCAAAACCCTAAAGGTGAGCGCGTGACTACGGCTGCTTTAGCAGCAAAGATTCAGGTTTCAGAAGCCGCTTTGTATCGCCATTTTGCCAGTAAGGCGCAGATGTTTGAAGGTCTGATTTCTTTTATTGAGCAAACTGTTTTTGGATTGATCAATCAAATCAATCAAAAGGAAGAATCTGGTCTTGCTCAAGCGCGCGGGATTTTGCAAATGCTGCTTTTCTTTGCTGAAAAAAATCCTGGCATGACACGTGTTTTATTGGGCGATGCTTTATTGCAAGAAGACGATCGTTTGCAAGAGCGTATTACACAAGTGTTGGACCGAGTTGAGGCTTCTCTTAAACAGGCATTACGAATTGCTCAAACCCAAGGCGGTAACTGGGGGCAGTTAGGACAAGAAGAGGTGAGTATTCGCGCCGCCATGTTGATGAGTTTTATATTGGGTCGTTGGCATCGCTTTGCTCGAAGTGGGTTTAAAAAGCTGCCTACTGAAGCTTCCGATGTTAGTTTGCGACTTCTCCTGTCAGAATGAGCGAGTTAAACCTCTCTAGAAATACCATTCATTTTGCCGAGCCCCTGCCTTTGCAGAGTGGCGCCATGTTAGCTGGTTACGATTTAGTTATTGAAACTTACGGCAAACTGAATGCTGATAAAAGTAATGCGGTGCTAGTTTGTCACGCACTCAATGCTTCTCATCATGTAGCAGGCCCAAGCCCAGAAGATCCTGAAGATCTAGGTTGGTGGGACAACATGATTGGTCCTGGTAAGCCGGTAGATACTAATCATTTCTTCGTTATCGGCGTAAATAATTTAGGTTCGTGTTTTGGTTCTACCGGGCCAATGAGCATTAATCCTGCCACTGGCAAACCTTATGGGGCAGACTTCCCAGTAGTTACTGTCGAAGACTGGGTAAATACTCAGGCTCGCTTGGCTGACAAACTAGGGATTCGTAAATTTGCAGCTGTGATGGGTGGTAGTTTGGGCGGCATGCAGGCAATGGCTTGGGCAATTCAGTTTCCCAAGCGCATAGAGCATTGTGTAGTAGTAGCTTCTACACCAAGATTGAGCGCGCAAAATATTGCTTTTAATGAAGTGGCACGAAATGCCATTTTGTCCGACCCTGATTTTCATGGCGGAAACTATTACGAATATGGTGTGGTGCCTAAGCGTGGTTTGCGTTTGGCTCGAATGGTCGGCCATATTACCTATTTGTCTGACGATGACATGGCCGAGAAATTTGGACGTGAATTGCAACGTCCAAATGGCGAATCTAATGACTATCGTTTTAGCTTTGATGTTGAGTTTGAGGTTGAGAGCTATTTACGTCATCAAGGCGATAAATTTTCAACGTACTTCGATGCTAATACTTATCTGTTAATTACGCGTGCTTTAGATTATTTTGATCCAGCGCGTCGTTATGATGGAAGTTTAAATCGGGCTTTAGCAGAGGTACAGGCTAAATTTTTGGTGGTGAGTTTTTCGACTGATTGGCGTTTCCCTCCAGATCGTAGTCGTGAGATTGTTCAGTCATTGCTTAGCAACAAGAGTGAGGTCACTTATGCGGAGATTGATGCACCGCATGGCCACGATGCGTTCTTATTAGACGATGCGCGGTACCATAATCTCGTTCGCGCTTACTTTAAGCAAATGCTTGAGGTGCAATCATGAGCATCCTAAATATGCGCGCGGATTTTTCCGCCATAGCAAATTGGATTGCGCCTAATAGCCAAGTACTTGACCTTGGTTGTGGCGATGGCAGCTTCTTGGAATTTTTGCAGAAACAAAAACCAGTCCATTCATATGGGGTTGAGATTGATGATTCCCGAGTTCTTGCCTGCGTGCAAAAAGGCTTGAACGTTATCCAGCAAGACTTAGAAGGTGGTCTAGCATTGTTTGAAGACAATAGTTTTGATACCGTTGTGTTGTCGCAGACACTCCAAACCATTCATCAAACTGAAAAGATATTGCGTGAAGTAGTGCGCGTAGGTAAAGAGTCTGTTATTTCTTTTCCAAACTTTGGGCATTGGTCACATCGCCTCGCTGTAGGGTTGGGTCACATGCCAGTTTCCAAGAGCTTGCCCTACCAGTGGTACAACACTCCTAATGTGCGCGTCCTGACTGTTGCCGACTTTGAAAGGTTGGCTTCAAACCTTGGCCTTAAGGTGCTCGATCAATGCATTCTGCATGAAGGTCGTCAAGTTACTATGATGCCAAACCTATTTGGTAGTCTCGCTTTATTCCGCATTCGTCGTGCCTAACAAACTACTCAATGTAGTGCAGTCATGGCTCAAAGACTTTCGTGTTTATCTCGAATGGCCTTGTTTGCGTATGTTGTTCTTGGGTTTTTCTGCTGGCCTTCCTTTGCTTTTGATTCTTGGAACCCTCAGTTTTTGGTTGCGTGAAGCAGGCATTGATCGCAGTACGATTGGTTACTTAACCTGGGTTGGCTTGATTTATGCATTCAAATGGGTATGGGCACCCCTGGTTGATCGTTTACAAATTCCGTTTCTAACAAAATTATTTGGTCGACGCCGTAGTTGGCTACTCTTTGCGCAAGCTCTTATCATCACGGGCTTGGTCTTGATGTCGACTTTGGATCCTAAGCTTTCGCTCGATTCCATTGTTTGGTGTGCTCTATTGGTTGCATTCGGTTCAGCAACCCAAGATATTGCCCTTGATGCTTTTCGAATTGAGTCAGCTAATAGCGATCATCAAGCAGCCTTGGCGGCCACTTATCAAACAGGTTATCGACTCGCATTAATTTGGGCTGGCGCTGGTGTGCTCTGGCTTGCAGCTAGAGCAGAAACAAGCATTGGTTATGATCCTGCTGCGTGGCAATTTGCATACCTTTGTATGGCCGCATCTATTGGTGTAGGCGTAATGACAACTCTATTAAGCAAAGAGCCTGCTCAGTATGAGTTAGCAAAAGTTCGCACAGCTAAAGCATGGCTTTATCAAACATTGATTGAGCCTTTCGCAGAATTTATTGGCCGTTATCGCTGGCATGCTATTTTGATTTTGTCTTTAATTGCCGTCTATCGAATTAGTGATGTTGTCATGGGCATCATGGCAAATCCTTTTTATGTAGATATGGGGTATACCAAGGATGAAGTAGCGGCAGTCAGCAAAGTATTTGGTGTCGTGATGACTTTGGCAGGCGCATTTGTTGGCGGTGTACTCACTCTTCGTTTTGGTGTCTTAAGAATTTTGCTTGTGGGCGCAATACTCTCGGCGGTGAGTAATTTACTCTTTGCTTGGTTGGCCACAAGAGGACATGACCTACACGGCTTAATTTGGGTCATATCTGCGGACAATCTTAGTTCGGGCATTGCTAGCGCAGCATTTATTGCTTTCTTATCTGCGCTAACCAATATTCGTTATTCTGCAACTCAGTACGCCTTATTTAGTTCGATGATGTTGCTTCTGCCTAAATGGTTAGCGGGCTTCTCAGGCGTATTCGTGGATCACTATGGATACCAAGCTTTCTTTTATGGCACCGCCATTATCGGCGCACCAGTGTTGCTTTTAATCTGGACAACAATTCATTTCAAGCTCGTTCAGATCAAGAAAGAGGGTGAGTAAGCCTCAATTTTTGCAGCTTAAATTTTCCAGTCATAGTCAACCGTAAGTGGCGCGTGGTCTGAGAACTTTTCATCTTTATATACAGCTGTTTTTTTAGCGCTCGCGGCAATACCAGGTGTGGTGATGTGATAGTCAATGCGCCAACCCACATTCTTAACATAGGCTTGTCCGCGATTGCTCCACCAGGTGTAGCAAGATTCAGTTGCTTCGGGTTCTAGCTTGCGATAAACATCCACATAACCAATGTTGCTAAACAGATTGGTAAGCCATGCACGCTCTTCGGGCAAGAAGCCTGAGTTTTTGAGATTGCCTTTCCAGTTCTTCAGATCAATTTCTTGATGGGCGATATTGACGTCTCCGCAAAGCACGATTTCTCGGCCGGAGTTTTTGAGGGAAATTAGATGAGGTAAAAAGCTATCTAAATATCGATATTTAGCTTCTTGACGTTCGGGTGAGCTTGAGCCTGAGGGCATGTAAACAGAAATAACAGATAGGCCTTTAAAGCGTGCCTCTACATAACGTCCCTCAGCATCAAACTCTTCATTGCCATAGCCGTACAAGACTTCATCGGGCGTGTGGGGGGTGTAAATGCCGCAGCCGCTATAGCCTTTTTTTTCGGCATGGTGAAAAAAGCCATGCATACCGTCTGGATTGAGAATGGCATCCTCTAAGTCATCGCGTTGAGCTTTGAGCTCTTGCATGCAGATGAAGTCAGCCCTTTGTTTGATGGCCCAAGGCAGAAAGCCTTTTTTTATCGCGGAGCGGATACCATTGAGATTCGCTGAAA
The DNA here is from genome assembly GCF_018687635.1 of Polynucleobacter sp. MWH-Braz-FAM2G. Lineage (NCBI taxonomy): Bacteria > Pseudomonadati > Pseudomonadota > Betaproteobacteria > Burkholderiales > Burkholderiaceae > Polynucleobacter > Polynucleobacter sp. MWH-Braz-FAM2G. The sequence continues at coordinate 2,106,313 of NZ_CP061300.1, read as the reverse complement.
TGATGCGTAACATGTAGACCTATGAGCTCAAATAATTCAAATCAAGATAACTTTATTCGTTTTGCCTTGGAGGCAAAGGTTTTGTCCTTCGGGGAGTTTAAAACTAAAGCAGGAAGACTCTCACCTTATTTTTTTAATGCAGGTGAATTTAACGATGGCGCTCGTTTAAGTGCATTGGGACGCTCCTATGCAAAGGCCTTACAAGATTCCAAAATACAATTCGACATGCTGTATGGGCCTGCGTATAAAGGAATTGCTTTAGCTGCGGCTACGGCAATTGCATTGGCAGATGATGGTATTAATGTTCCTTATGCTTACAACCGTAAAGAAGCTAAGGATCATGGCGAGGGCGGCGTATTGGTCGGTGCGCCAGTGAAGGGTAGGGTTGTAATTGTGGATGATGTTATATCTGCTGGCACATCTGTGAGGGAGTCAGTCGATCTGATTCGTGGTGCTGGAGGTGAGCCAGCCGCAGTCTTGATTGCATTAGATCGCATGGAGCGCTCTGGTAATGCAGTGGAGATTGGTGACAAATCGGCTGTTCAAGCAGTAGAGCAGGAGTTTGGTTTGCCAGTAATTTCGATTGCCAATCTTGCAGGCTTAATGGCTTTCTTGACTGCATCGAGTGATGCTCAACTGACAAATTATTTGCCAGCGGTAAAAGCCTATCGTGAAAAATACGGCATCTAAGCGCAATTGTTCTTAGATTTCTGTTTCACCTTCAAAGACGGTAACTGCTGGGCCGGTCATGATTACGGACTGAGTGGTGTCGTTAATGATTCCACCCCATGCTATTTGTAAGTCACCGCCACGCGTATGCACTTTTACTGGTGAATCCAATAAACCTCTACGGATGCCAGAAACTACTGCTGCGCAAGCTCCAGTTCCGCAGGCTAAAGTTTCGCCAGCACCGCGCTCATAGACCCGTAATTTGATCTCATTTCGATTGATGATTTGCATATAGCCCGCATTGACCCTTTTTGGGAAGGCTGAAAATTTTTCAATCTCGGCGCCCTCTTGTAGAACAGGTGCGCTATCAATATCACCAACCACTTGAACAGCATGTGGATTTCCCATGGAAAGAACGCCAACTAAGCTGTCGTGCATGGCGGGAAAATTTAATGGTAGTGCGTAAAGCGTTTCCTGAAATTCTTGAACGCTCGCTAGCCCATTTGCATTAAATGGAATATGACTGTGTTCAAAAATAGGCGCACCCATATCTACTTCAACCTGACCATCGGGATGGGATTTGAGTGTGAGGACAGTGTGAGCCACTTCCACACGAAGCGGATTTTTATCGGATAAACCATGGTCCAACACAAAGCGGACAAAGCAGCGTGAGCCATTGCCACATTGCTCTACTTCGCCACCATCCGCATTAAAAATACGATACCGGAAATCAGCGTCTGAGCGGGTGGCTTTTTCAACTAACAGAATTTGATCGGCACCAATACCAAATTGGCGATGCGCCAATGCTTGCCACTGCTCGCGTGTAATGTCACTAAGATCTTGATCTATACCATTGAGCACGATGAAATCATTGCCTGCACCATGCATTTTGGTGAAGCGTAATTTTCTTGCCTGCTTGTTAGGGTTGATGCTCAAAATATTTCCGTTTAATCGTAAAGGCTGGGTTCGCCAGGCGGCCGATGTTTGAAGCGCTTATGCACCCAATAGTACTCCGCTGGTCTTTCACGAACAAGCTCTTCAATGTATTGATTGAGGCGAGCTGTGTCTTTATCAGGATCATCGCTTGGAAAGTCCTTGAGCGGAGTTCCAATTGTGCATGTATATCCTGATTTATTCTCATTTAAAAAAGTCGTCATCAGACATACTTCCGCACCACTGAGCTTTGCTAGGCGAGATACTGAAGTTACCGTACTTGTTGGAATGTTAAAAAAGGGCACAAAAATAGAGTCTCGTGGACCTAGATCGATGTCTGGTGCAATCACCACAAAGTTGCCAGCTCGTGTTTCTCTAATGAGGTCTCTTAGTCGGCTCTGTCTTTCAATCGATTTAGCTCCAAAACGATCGCGCCACTCAACCATTTTTTGATTAAAAAATGGGTTCTTCATTTTTTGATAAAGACCGGCTCCGCAGGGCCAGCCATTTTTCATTCCAAGAGCTGAGAGCGCCATAAATCCTCCCTCCAGTCCAACAAAGTGCGGATTAACTAGGATGCGCGGTTTTAGATCTCCTAAGGGAACTTTTGACTCAAGATGCACAAAAGACAAAATTTGATCGCTCGTTCCGAGCCAAACTCTGCTACGTTCAACTACGCTGCGTCCAAAAAGTTTCCAGTGCTCAATTGCTAGGTCATCAATTTCTTTTTCGCTGAGATTGGGAAAACATAAGCGCAGATTTGTTTTAACCACATTGCGACGACTATTCGGAATGTGCGCTGCAAGCCAACCCAGGCCGTATCCAACATGGACTGTGATGGAGTATGGCAAAAAAGCAAACAGGCGTAAGAGACTAAGCGCCAAAAAGTTAAAAAGGTTCTGTAGCCGGGTCATTGCAAAATTTTATAGCTAGTTGCTTGGGGGTAATTCGGCGCCAGCAGGATGCTTGTAACGGTTATATGACCAGATGAATTGTTCTGGCGCTTGAAGAACTGCATTTTCAATGGCGATATTTAGTTCTGTGGCTGCACGCTCAGCATCCTCGGAAAAAGGAGCAAGGCGAGTTGCTTGCATTACCCAACCCTTACCAATGCCTTTGCGTTTGGCGGTAAACATAATGACCGGCGTGTTGTTGCGGTTTGCAAGTCGAGCTGGTAATGGAGTGGTGTAGGCAGGGCGTCCAAAAAATGGTACCCATACGCCTTCGCCTCCACTGGGTACTTGATCCGGCAGAATGCCTATCGCTTCACCTCGTGTTAGCGCCCGAGTCATTTGACGCACACCATTCAGATTAGTCGGAACGAAATGCATATTGGGATAGGCGCGACCTTCTTCAACAACCTCATTCAGCCATTCTTGGCGAGAAGGGCGATAGAGAATCGTTGCAGGAAAATGTTGTGCTAATACGCGGGGGATAATTTCAAAGCCACCAAGGTGAGGTGTGAGCATGACTAGGCCGTGCCCTTCACCAATTGCAGCTTCAACGACATCCCAGTTTTGCACTTCAACTAGCTTTAGTGCTTTTACAGGGTTTCGCCAAATCCATAAGCTATCTGAAAACAGCATTCCAGAGGCCCTCGCAGCCTCCCAAAGCTTTAGTGGTAGCTTACGGGCACTGACTACAGCTTCATATTGGGGTCGGAAAAGAGAGCGATAGTGTTTGGAGCCAACGTATGCCAAAAGACCCAAAGATGCCCCTATTAGTTGCATAAAGGCAAGGGGAAGCACGGCAATTGTATTAAGGCTGAGCTTGAGTAGGAGTTTTCGCACCCCTTAATGATATTCAATGCCGCTCTTGATGTGTGGATTTTGCCTTGCCTTGCTGAATTGACTACTTTTCGGATAGAATCACTGCATCGCTGAGTTAAGGCAACTTGCAGGGCGATTCATAAATTCTGCTAAAGCGTCGCCGTTGTAGTTCCTGGCACGTCGAGTTGTCCCATGATCGTGTTAATTTTTAAAGGAATATGCAATGGCAAATGATTACTTCTTTACCTCAGAATCTGTTTCTGAAGGTCACCCCGATAAAGTAGCAGACCAGATCTCCGATTCAATTCTTGATGCCATCTTGGCTCAAGATCCAACTGCACGTGTCGCAGCTGAAACATTGTGCAACACTGGACTCGTCGTTTTAGCTGGTGAAATTACTACTAACGCTAACGTCGATTACATTCAAGTGGCTCGTAATACGCTGCGTGAAATTGGTTATGACAACACTGCATATGGCATTGACTACAAAGGTTGCGCAGTACTAGTTGCTTACGACAAGCAAAGTCCTGATATTGCTCAAGGCGTTGATAAGGCACATGATGATGGGTTAGATCAGGGTGCTGGTGACCAAGGCCTTATGTTTGGTTACGCATGTGATGAAACTACCGAGCTCATGCCGTTACCGATCCATTTGTCGCATCGTTTGGTAGAACGTCAATCACAACTGCGTCGCGACGGTCGTTTAAATTGGTTGCGTCCAGATGCCAAGTCACAAGTAACCTTGCGTTATGTGGATGGTAAGCCTGACTCTATCGATACAGTAGTCTTGTCTACTCAGCACGATGAAGATATCTCTCTCGAAAAATTGCGTGAAGCAGTCATCGAAGAAATTATTAAACCAGTATTGCCAAAACATTTGATTAAAGGTGCAATTAACTTCTTAGTTAATCCAACAGGTCGGTTTGTGATTGGCGGCCCACAGGGTGATTGTGGTTTAACTGGTCGCAAAATTATTGTTGATACCTATGGCGGTGCCGCTCCTCACGGAGGCGGGGCTTTCTCTGGTAAAGATCCATCTAAGGTTGACCGTTCAGCAGCCTATGCAGGACGCTATGTTGCGAAGAACGTAGTTGCAGCTGGTTTAGCGAGCAAGTGCCTAATTCAGATTTCCTATGCAATTGGTGTTGCTAAACCAACTTCAGTGATGGTGAGCACATTTGGCACAGGCAAGATTTCTGATGAGAAGATTGCTCAATTAGTTTCTGAGCACTTTGATTTGCGTCCAAAAGGTATTGTGAAGATGCTTAATCTCTTGCGTCCTATTTATAAGAAGACTGCTGCTTACGGCCACTTTGGTCGTGAGGAGCCAGAATTCACATGGGAGCAAACGGATAAAGCAGCTGCATTACGTGCAGCAGCAGGCCTATAAGCGTAAAGCGCATTTAATGGCGTAAAAAGCAGTTTGTATTTGTATTAAGGCGAAATATGCCGTAATTGTTTACAATTACGGCATACCTTCAAGGAGCGTTGCAAGGATTGCTGAGACCCAGCACTTCCCCAGGCTTGAAGGGAGTGGATTCTGAGGCTACCCCCGGAGTTTGCTAATTGCAACTGCGCTCGCTAACCCATGATTCAATGGCTAGCGAGTTTCTACTCCAGCATTGGATCGTATTTAGCTGGAGCATTAATGAATACCGTTTCTGATTTAAATAATTTTGTTGCAACTCGTTGCGCAATTGCAGACATTACCTTGGCTGATTTTGGCCGAAAAGAAATCGCCATTGCTGAAACTGAGATGCCTGGCTTGATTGCTATTCGTGATGAATTTGCTGCACAGCAGCCATTGCGTGGTGCACGTATTACTGGTTCATTGCATATGACCATTCAAACAGCAGTATTGATTGAGACCCTTGAGGCACTTGGTGCGGAAGTTCAATGGGCATCATGCAATATTTTCTCCACACAAGATCATGCAGCTGCTGCAATCGCAGCTAACGGCACTCCTGTATTTGCAATCAAGGGAGAGACTCTTGAGCAATACTGGGACTTTACTCACCGCATTTTTGAATGGGCTGATGGTGGATACACCAATATGATTTTGGATGATGGTGGTGATGCTACTTTGTTGTTGCATCTTGGGGCTCGTGCTGAAAAAGATCAAGCATGCTTGAATCATCCAACCAGCGAAGAAGAAACTATTTTATTTGCTGCAATTAAGAAAAAATTAGCGCAAGATCCAACTTGGTACTCAACACGTTTAGAAAAAGTAAAAGGCGTCACCGAAGAAACAACTACAGGGGTACATCGCTTGTATCAAATGTTTGCAAAAGGTGACTTGAAGTTTCCTGCAATCAATGTAAACGACTCTGTAACTAAGAGTAAGTTTGATAATCTCTATGGCTGCCGTGAGTCTTTGGTTGACGCAATCAAGCGCGCTACCGACGTAATGGTGGCTGGCAAGGTTGCGGTTGTTTGTGGATATGGCGATGTGGGCAAAGGTTCAGCCCAAGCATTGCGTGCTTTATCTGCTCAAGTTTGGGTAACCGAAGTAGATCCCATCTGTGCCTTACAAGCTGCAATGGAAGGCTACCGTGTTGTAACAATGGATTACGCTGCTGATAAAGCGGATATCTTCGTTTCTGCAACAGGTAACTACCATGTCATTACTCATGACCATATGGCCAAGATGAAAGATCAAGCCATCGTTTGTAATATTGGTCACTTCGATAATGAAATTGACGTGGCGGGTATTGAAAAGTACAAGTGGGAAGAGATCAAGCCACAAGTTGATCATGTGATTTTCCCGGCCGCAAACGGTATGCCTGAGAAGCGCCTCATCATTTTGGCTAAAGGGCGCCTAGTTAATCTAGGTTGCGGTACAGGACACCCTTCTTATGTGATGAGCTCTTCATTTGCAAATCAAGTAATCGCTCAAATCGAATTATGGAATGCAGTAGGCACAAATAAATATCCAATCGGTGTTTATACGTTGCCTAAGCATTTGGACGAAAAGGTGGCTCGCTTACAGTTGAAGAAGCTCAATGCGCAGTTGACTGAATTGACCGATCAACAGGCTGCATATATTGGCGTAACCAAGGAAGGCCCTTACAAAGCTGACCACTATCGTTATTAATCCAAACATCAATAGATCTCTAGGCCCAAAATCATGGAATTAAGCGTCGAATTCTTTCCTCCAAAAACACCTGAAGGTGAGAGTAAGTTGCATCTTGTGCGTGAGCGTTTTTCTGAAACACTCAAGCCAACTTTTTATTCCGTGACCTTTGGTGCCGGTGGATCTACTCAGTCGGGCACATTAAAGGTGGTGAGTGACATTCATGCTGCTGGTGCGGCTGTTGCTCCCCACTTATCTTGTGTTGGCAGCTCACGTGAAAGTGTTCGTGAGATGCTCAAACAATATCAAGCTTTGGGTGTGAAGCGAATCGTGGCTTTGCGTGGCGACCTACCTTCTGGAATGGGTCAATATGGCGAGTTTCACCATGCCAATGAATTGGTTGAATTTATTCGGGCGGAAACGGGTGACTGGTTTCATATTGATGTAGCGGCATATCCAGAGACGCATCCTCAGGCGAAGTCACCTGCAAGTGATGTTGATTTCTTTGTGCAAAAAATGAAGGCAGGTGCTAACTCTGCTGTCACACAGTATTTCTATAACAGCGATGCTTATTTCCGCTTTGTGGATGAGGCTTATGATCTCGGTGTTACTCAGCCCATCATTGCTGGCATTATGCCGATTACTAACAGTAGTCAGTTATTAAGGTTTTCAGACGCGTGTGGTGCGGAGATTCCACGTTGGATTCGTTTGCGTCTTCAATCCTATGGCGACGATATCGCATCTATTCGCGCATTTGGTGAAGAGGTTGTGACTGATTTGTGCGATCAGCTGCTAACTGCCGGAGCGCCTGGAATTCACTTCTACTCGCTGAATCAAGCAGATGCTGTTTTAGCAATTGCTGATAACTTAGATTTAACGAAGTAAGCCAGACTCCGTTAGGAGCATGTTTAAGGGCTCGTCATGGGTCTGCGCCGCCCATTGAGCATCATTAAGCTGCTGCCAATCAAAACCAATGCCAATGCAGACTAGATTGGAATTGATCTTTTTGAGCTCAGCTAGAGTGCGATCAAAGTAGCCGCCACCATATCCAAGTCTCCAGTAATGACTTTGTCCATTTATTACCGAACTAGACCAACCTACGCAAGGGATGAAAATGCAGTCTGGATTGATGGGCGGTCTTTCTACATTTCTAGGGTCGGGCTCTAGAATTCCGTGTTTACTTGCAAGTAATGGATCACCTTGACGCCATTGATAAAAATCAAGATGTTTATCTGGGCGGGCAAATGGGAGCGCAAGAGTCCGGCCAGGTTGTTTTTTGGCCCAAGCTAGCAAGGTAGAGCGAAGATCGATTTCATCTTGGATTGGCCAATAAAGCGCAATAGATTGCCAAGAGTTGCCTTGATCTGACAATAGCTGATTTAAGTGATCGATTAGGCTGGCCTGAATTTCTGCGTAATTTTGTTCAGCGGCAAACGCAGTTCGCTGTTTTAGTAAATTTTGACGAAGAGTTTTTAGCGAATTACCGTGCATATCGTTCATTATCAGGCGAAAATTAAAGAATATAGTAACCAAATGCTCTAAGGCATTAGTCTTACAAATAAAGATAGGTTTGGATCGCAATAATGAAGTCTGTATCAGCTAGTAGCAAATACCATCAATGGGCCAAGATTCTGATTTTGGGCTTAGTACTCTGCGCATCCCATGCTTTTGCAGACAAGTTGAAAAAGCCAAGCCTGCCTAAATCTTATGAAAGCAAGGTTGGCCCCGAAGAAATTACGGATACCGACCGGATGTTTATAGATTTGCGTGAGGCAGCCAAAAAGAATGACGTTTTTCGTACTCAGCAAATCTCTTCTAATTTAACGAATTATCCTTTTGATGATTATGTGGCTTACTTTCGTATCAAGCCCCAATTGTTTGATAGTGCAGGTGGTGCTCGCGGGGATTACAGTGCTGATGCACAAGTTGTTGCATTTTTAAACCAATATCAAGGCACCGCCTTGGCAGACCGTATGCGCAATGACTGGCTCTTGGTTTTGGGTAAACGCAAAGACTGGGCACGCTTTGATGCTGAGTACGCCAAATTTGTATTGGATGACGATACGCAGGTAAAGTGCTACTCCTTGTTATCAAAGTTATCCCAGGGTGAAAACCCAACAAAACTAGCAATTGATTCGCGCGCTGTTTTATTAGACCCAAGTTATTTCGGGCAGGCATGCCAAGAGCTGGTCCCCGCTCTCGTTGCTGCTGGAGGAATGTCTCCTAGCGAAGCCAAGGCAATTGGTCGTGCAGCCAGTGAAAAAGGGTATGACACTATGGCGCGTCGTTTAGGGGGTGATGATCCAATTGCAGAGATTGTCAAAGCCGCTAAAGCAGATCCAGCAAAAGCTTATCGTGATTTTTCTCAAATTGCCACGCGTTACAGCAAAGAAAATCAAGCTGTCGCATGGGGCGTAATTGGACAATTTCTAGCAAAGAAATTGGATCCCAATGCGGATGATGTATATCGCCTGCAGCAAGAGCTTGGATATAACGAATTACTTTCGGTTGAGTCGCAAGAGTGGAAGGTGCGAGCAGGTTTGCGCGCTAAAGATTGGGCCTTAGTAAAAAATGCGATTGATGGCATGAACTCCGCCGTTCGCACTAAGGATCCAGCCTGGACATACTGGTATGGGCGCGCATTAAAGGCTGAAGGTCAAGATGCGAAAGCCAAAGAAAGTTTTGAACTTATTGCAGATCAGTACAACTTTTATGGCCAGCTTGCGCGTGAGGAATTGGGTAAGTCGAATCACGCTCCCGCAAAAACTAAAGTGACTGAGCAAGAGATTGATGCGATGGCAAGTCGGAAAGGCTTTATTCGCGGGGAGCGTTTGTATGCCATGAATCTTCGCTTTGAAGGTAACAGAGAGTGGAATTGGGAATTGCGCAATATGACCGACAGGCAATTATTGGCAGCAGCAGAGTATGCAAAGCGTATTAACTTGTATGACCGTGTAGTGAATACTGCAGACCGTACGAAACAAGAGCATGACTTTAGCTTGCGCTATCCAACTCCCTATAAAGATGAGCTATCACCCATTGCAAGACAAATTGATTTGAATCTTGCTTGGGCTTATGGTTTGATTCGACAAGAGTCACGCTTCATTATGAATGCCGCATCTTCTGTGGGCGCCTCAGGCCTAATGCAAGTGATGCCAAATACCGCGAAGTATGTAGCTAAGAAGATTGGAATGACAAATTACACCAATGACAAATTGAGTGATACCAATACCAACCTGACATTGGGAAGTAATTATTTAAATATGGTCCTCATAGATTTAGATGGATCTTGGGTATTGGCTTCCGCAGCCTATAACGCTGGACCCTCTAGATCTAAAGCCTGGCGTGAAAAGCTAACTGGTCCAACTGAAGGCGCAATCTTTGCTGAGACTATTCCATTTACCGAAACTCGTGTCTATGTAAAGAATGTTCTTTCAAACGCCAATTACTATGCTTCTGTTATGAATGGTCAAACCCAATCTCTAAAGCAACGCTTAGGCGTAATTACTCCAAAGGCTGCAACACAGTCTGAGCTACCTTAAATTATCCATCGTTATATAAAGAAAGCTTTTCATGAAATATGACATTCTTCTGATCGGCGGCAATGGATTTGTAGGGCGCGTCATTGCTGCGCAACTTCAGCTTGCTGGATATTCTGTCTTGATCCCAACGAGTCACTTGGCAGCTGCGCGAGAGTTACGTATGTTGCCTAAAGTACATATCGAAGAAGTTGATATTCATGAGTTTAATGAACTACAAAATTTATGTAGTCGAATTAAGCCAAATGGAGTAGTTATTAATTTGGTGGGCGTGCTTCACGACAAGCCCGCTCAGCCTTACGGAAAAATATTTAAAGCAGCTCATGTTGATTTACCAAAAAATATTATTACAGCAATGCAATTGCATGGTTTAAAACGCTACTTGCATATGAGTGCATTAGGTGCGGATTCTCATGGGCCATCTATGTATCAACGTAGCAAGGGGGATGGCGAGGTCGTAGTAAAAGCAAGCAATTTAGATTGGACAATCTTCAGACCATCAGTCATATTTGGTGCGCAAGATCAATTTATTAATTTATTTTCTAAATTAACCAAGATGTTCCCGGCAATGCCTTTGGCAAACTATCAAGCTCAGTTTCAGCCAGTCAGCGTTGATGATGTTGCAACTGCGTTTGTGAAATCGATATCGATGCCACAAACTATTCATCGATCATACGATTTAGTCGGTCCAATGGTTTACACCATGAAAGAAATTGTTGAATTTGCGGCTCGTAAAGCAAAAACAAACTGTGCCATTATTCCCGTACCTGCGTTTATTGGATATATCCAGGCCTTGGCTTTTGAGTTCTTACCAGGACCAACTTTAATGTCTCGCGACAATATTGCTTCTATGCAATTGCCTAATACATTGCCGGCGAATGGAGTCGATGCGCTTGCAGAGGTATTCAAAGTGAGTCGTCGTAACTTAGAGAGCATGCGGTAATGAAAATCTATGCTGTAGGTGGAGCCATTCGGGATGCCCTGATGGGTTTACCAGTGCATGACATTGATTATGTTGTTGTGGGCTCAAGCATAGAAGAGATGGTGTCTAAGGGCTATCGCCCAGTAGGAAAAGATTTCCCCGTTTTTTTGCATCCAGATACGCAAGCTGAATATGCGCTTGCTCGTACTGAGCGAAAGACTGGCAAAGGCTATAAAGGGTTTCATTTTTATACGGATCCTTCGGTTACTTTGGAGCAGGATTTAGAGCGCCGTGATTTAACGATTAATGCAATGGCGCAAGAGATTGGTGCTGACGGAAAAATGATTGGCCCAATTATTGACCCATATAACGGACAGGAAGATTTGGCCGCCAAAATCTTTCGGCATGTATCTGATGCATTCGCAGAAGATCCATTACGACTTCTGCGTATTGCTCGTTTTGCTGCTCGCTTTCCGGACTTTAGTGTGGCCGATGAAACGCTTGCCGCCTTAAAAGATATTGTTCAGTCAGGGGAGTTAAACGCTATATCTGCAGAGCGTATTTGGCAGGAGCTGGCTAGAGGTTTGGTTGCAGTTAAGCCTATGCATTTATTTCAGGTTTTATTGAATACTGGCGCTGCCAAAACAATACTACCCTCTACTTTGACTGCTAAGTTATCTGAAGAGCCATTTCGTGAAGAACTCATCACGCATTTTGCATTAGCCGGTAATAGCTTAGAAGAACGTTGTGCAATTACCTTGATGGACTTATCTGCTGGTGAAATTCGATCATGGGCAGATTGTGTTCGTATGCCTATCGATATCAGAGACTTTAGCGAAATATTTAGCGAACTGAGATTGTTGACAAATAAATTTGCTAATCGAGCGTACGATGCAGTCGATGTGCTGGCTTGGTTTAATCGAGCAGATGTTTGGCGAAAGCCTGATCGTTCCCAGGCACTTTTAACTCTTGCAGAAAAGTTGGGGCTAAATGTTTCGCCATTGATCAATGCAATGCGCAATGCGCAAACTCTGAATACAGCAGAGATTATTGCTAGTGTTGCTGCGGAGGATCGCTCTAATGGTGAGCGTATTGGTAGCGCATTTGAGTCTGCTAGATTGGCTGCAATCACCGCAGCCCTTTAAGTATTAGTGAGTCAATCTACAGTCTATTCCTGCCGCGTAGACCAGGTAGATCCTCAAGTGTATGACCTGGAAGTAAGCTCTTTAAGTTTTTGGAAAAGGCAAATGCTTTAAAGAGCTCACCCATCTCTGCTTCAGATAGCAATTTTTGCAATGAATTAGAGATAGGCAGAAAGGTTTCCGGATCGCTAGGGTCACCAATTTCTAAAGCAATATCACCTATGCCTGCATCAAGTAAGTAAGCAGCTTGGTTGGTGAGAAAAACATCATCAACTTTTTCAGCTAAAGCACTACGAGCAATTTGAGACCAATCAACGTGTGTTGTTAGGTCACAAAGTCCTGGAAGATAAAACGGATCCTGAATTGCATGATGACGGTGATGAGCCATCAAGGTACCCTCAAGTCTTTGTGGATGGTAATACTCGCTTTCGGGAAAGCCATAGTCAAACGTAAGAAACAGGCCGATATCTAAATGCCTAGCTACTTGTTGCATCCATGAGTTTGCTGGGGTGTGAAGTTCGGTGACATATCCCTCAGAGAAATTGCCAACAAGAAGACTCTCGGGAAGTAATTTTTGTTCAACAGGTAAACCTACTTTCCAGATAAATTTTTCTTCATGCAATGCAACACCGTACCAATACCAAAATCCGTCTTGATAAATAATGGCGTCACAGGGAATGGCATCAATTACTTCATTGGCCAAAATGACCCCTTTAAAATCTAGAGGTAATTGAGTAAGCCAATTGCATTTTGTGTCCAACTCTAGTTGCTGGACTGTTGAAAGAAGCCTTTCCTGTTGTCTTTGCGCTAAGTCTGGTGAAATTTCAATAATGTCGTACTGGTCCAAGCTAAAGCCTAGGTCATGCAATCGAGTCAGGATGGATGTAGCTAACTTTCCAGTACCAGCGCCAAACTCAAGGATTTGTGCGGGCAAACCCTTTTCTTTAAGTCCTTCAAGTACTGGCAACAGGGTTGAGCAAATAGCGGCGCCAAATAAGGGGCTTAATTCAGGTGCAGTGGTGAAATCACCGCCAGCTCCTAGCTTATGTGCCCCTGCACTGTAGTACCCCATGCCTGGCTCGTACAGCGCCATCTCCATAAAGCGGGAAAAGGGGAGCCAACCCCCTTGGAGGGCTATCTGAGAGGCTATTTTGGCCCTTAGAAGCTCACTATGCTCCATTTCAAGGCTGGTCAAGGTAATATCCATAGCTCGCTAGTCTAAGAGAATTTAATTGAACCCGAGTTCAAAACATCCATCCCAGCAACCAAAAGCAGTTTTGGTGACTGGTGCAGCTAAACGCCTTGGTCGAGAAATTGCTTTGCAGTTTGCCCGACAGGGCTGGGATGTTGCCGTTCATTATGGGCGATCAGCTCAAGAAGCCGCTAAAACGGTTGAGGAAATTCAGGGGCTAGGGGTCAAGGCTGAGGCTTTTCAGGCAGATTTATCTGACGAAATACAAACCAATAGCCTTTTTAAGGCAGTTAGCGAAGCTTTTCCTCATTTAGAGTGTCTCGTCAATAGCGCATCTATATTTGAATATGACCGAAGTAATTCAAGCATTCCATTGACTGGAAAAAGTTTGCAAGATCATATGCAAGTTAATTTGACCGCGCCAATTCTGTTATCCCAACTGATGTTTGAGTATCAAAAAAGCAAACCAGATAACGCAGTGACATTCTCCTCTGTGCCATCTGTGATTCAGTTATTGGATCAAAAGTTGGTTAATCTCAATCCAGATTACCTTTCTTACACATTATCCAAGGCGGCTCTTTTGACGTCTGTTGAGTTGTTGGCCATGGATTTTGCGCCCCATCTCCGAGTGGTCGGTTTAGCGCCTGGAATTTCATTGCCATCAGGCAACCAAACAAGCGAAGGTTTTTCGAAAGCTCATCAAATGACGCCACTAGGAAAATCATCAACTCCCGAAGACGTAGCAAAAGCCGCGGTCTTTTTGGCGGAGTCTAGTGCAATTACTGGAACTACTTTATATGTTGATGGTGGACAGCATTTATTGCCATCAACACGTGATGTCATGTTCAAAACTAATTAGCAACCTAAAAAAGCAAACATTCATGCATGCCATTCTTTCTCACCCAGCACTCATTGACTGTCGTCGTTTATTTTTACGTGACTATGAAATTTTTATCAATATTGGTGTTCATGATTTTGAGAAAAAAGCAGAGCAACGCGTCATTTTGAATGTGGATTTATATATTCCATTGGCTATGAATACGCCCACACATGATCAGCTTGATGAAGTGGTAGATTATGACTTCATGCGTGAAACCATTAAAGATAGGGCTTCTAAGGGTCATATCCATTTACAAGAAACATTTTGTGATGACATCGTTAGTGCAATGCTTTCCCATCCCAAAGTATTAGCCGCACGCGTTAGTACTGCTAAGCCAGATGTATACCCTGACTGTCACTCGGTTGGTGTTGAGGTGTTTCGTATCAAAAATTCTTGAGATATAAAAATTTAAAAGAACACAATTGTTATGGGCGATATTCGTAAAATTATTTTTGAAGAAAATAAGTTAGAGAAAAAGCTTTGTCGTCTAATGGGTCAAGCAATCGGCGACTTTGGCATGATTGAGCACGGCGATAAAGTAATGGTGTGCGTATCTGGTGGTAAGGATAGTTATGCCATGCTCGACATATTGATGAAATTGCGTGAGCGGGCACCAATCAATTTTGAAATCGTAGCAGTCAACTTAGATCAGAAGCAGCCTAATTTCCCAGCCGATATATTGCCCAATTATTTGAAGAGTTTGGGTATTCAGTATCACATTGAAGAGCAAGATACATACAGCATTGTGAAACGAGTAATCCCTGAAGGAAAAACTACTTGTGGTTTGTGTTCACGTTTGCGTCGCGGTATTTTGTATCGAGTGGCTGATGAATTGGGTGCCACAAAAATTGCATTAGGTCATCACCGCGATGATATTTTGGAAACCCTGATGCTTAATATGTTCTATGCAGGCAAGCTCAAGGGTATGCCGCCAAAGTTGCGATCTGATGATGGCAAACATATCGTCATTCGTCCTTTGGCGTATGTCCCTGAGAAGTTGTTAGAGCGATATGCGGGAGATATGAATTTTCCAATCATTCCATGTGATTTGTGTGGAAGTCAGCCCAATCTCCAACGTCAAGCGATGAAAGAAATGCTCCGTGATTGGGAAAAGAAGCATCCAGGCCGAGTAGAGAACTTATTTCGATCTATGCACCACATTGTTCCCTCCCATTTGATGGATGGAGAGGCGTTTGATTTCAAAAACTTGGAGATTTCCACTGAGCTAACAGGTATTGCCGCTAGATCATCTGGTGATAAAGCAATTGATGAGGCTGAATTGGACGAATTAGCCTGTGGAACCATCATTCAGGAGACTTATAATCCCCCTTTATGAATATCGTCATATTGGCTGCTGGACAAGGAAAGCGGATGAAATCTGCTCTTCCCAAAGTCCTTCAAACTCTGGCTGGCAAACCCCTGCTCCAGCATGTTCTAAATACGGCACTTTCTTTGCAAGATAAGAAATCCAAGATTGGCCCCGTTGTAGTGGTTGGACATGGTGCAGCAGATGTAAAGGCATTCATAGCAAATGTAGGTAATGAAGACGCAAGATTTGGCAAAGTTACAACTGCCCTGCAAGCTGAGCAAAAAGGAACGGGCCATGCACTTCTTCAGGCTTTGCCAAAATTAGATACTCAAGAGCCCACATTGGTTTTGTATGGGGATGTTCCTCTCACAACCAATAAGACGCTAGCGAAGTTAGCGAAACTGGCCGACGGGGCAAAGGGACAAGATTCCGCATTGGCATTGCTGACACAGAAGCTTGCTAATCCTACTGGTTATGGCCGCATCGTTCGAGATGCTGACGGTTCTGTAAAAGAGATAGTCGAAGAGAAAGATGCAACGCCGCTTCAAAAAGCCATTCAAGAAATCAACACTGGAATTATGGTGTTACCAACGAATTCTTTAAAAAAGTGGCTCAAGGCATTACGCGCTAGCAATGCGCAAGGCGAATACTACTTAACTGATGTGATTGCGATGGCCGTTAAAGATGGTGTGCCAATTCGAACAACACAGGCCGATGATGAATTCGAGACTGTGGGTGTGAATAGTCGCGATCAGCTCGCTGCTCTTGAGCGCATTTATCAACTTAACATTGCTAATCAATTAATGGATGCGGGTGTATCGCTTGCTGACCCTGCACGCATTGATGTGCGCGGTGTCTTAGAGTGTGGCACTGATGTGTCGATTGATGTTGGATGTGTATTTGAGGGATGTGTCACCTTAGGTAGCGGCGTCAAGATTGGACCATATTGCGTGATTCGTAATAGTGCAATTGGTAATGGGGTAGCAGTACATGCATTTAGTCATTTAGAGGGCGCAAAGGTTGGTAGTCAATCTGTTATTGGTCCTTATGCTCGACTGCGCCCTGGAGCAGACTTATTAAATGATGTTCATATTGGTAATTTTGTAGAAGTAAAGAACAGTAAGATTGCAGCCAATAGCAAGGCAAATCACTTGGCTTATGTCGGGGACTCGATTGTTGGATCTAGGGTGAACATTGGCGCCGGAACAATTACCTGCAACTATGATGGTGTGAATAAACATCAAACTATTATTGAAGATGATGTTTTTATTGGCTCGGATACACAGCTAGTTGCGCCTGTACGTGTAGGTCGTGGCGCTACCTTGGGTGCGGGCACTACCTTGACTAAAGATGCCCCAGCTAATCAGTTAACTGTATCTAGGGCAAAGCAAGTGTCACTCCAATGGCAGCGTCCCGTAAAGCAAGAAAAGAAAGTCACCAAAGAAGTGACAACTAAAAAAGTCGTTGTAAAAAAAATAGTGACAAAGAAAGCTGTAAAGAATACAGTCAAAAAAGCTGTAAAGGATAAAAAATAATGTGCGGTATTGTCGGTGCAGCTTCCCATAAAAACATTGTTGATGTCTTGGTCGAAGGTTTGCGCCGTCTAGAGTATCGCGGGTATGACTCTTGTGGTTTTGCAGTAATTAATGGCAATGATGCAGTTCATTCTATTGAAAGGGCTCGAACGACAGCTCGCGTCTCTGAGTTGGCTGAGCAAGGGAAAGATTTTGTTGGCACACTTGGCATTGCGCATACTCGTTGGGCAACCCATGGGAAGCCAGACACTCAAAATGCTCACCCACATATTTCCAATGCATTAATCGCAGTCGTTCATAACGGCATTATTGAAAACTACGAATTACTCCGCGCCGAATTAAAAGCCGCAGGCTACGAATTCACATCAGAAACCGATACTGAGGTAATTGCGCATTTGGTTCATCAGCAATATATTGCCAGCGGACAAAAAGATATCGCTGAGTCAGTAAGGGCAGTACTTCCTAAATTGCATGGCGCATATGCTATTGGTGTTATCGCTCAAGATAATCCAAGCACACTAGTTGGTGCACGCGTAGGGTCGCCCTTAGTAGTTGCCATTGGTGAGCATGAGCACTTTTTGGCATCCGATGCATTAGCGTTGGCTGGTCGCGCACATTCTATGATGTATTTGGAAGAGGGCGACGTTGCAGTCCTTAAGGCAGATACTTTAGAGATCATTGATCAAGCGGGCAACTCTATTCATAGAGAATTAAAGCCAATGCCCGCACAGGCTGACTCAGTTGATTTGGGTCCATATCAGCACTACATGCAAAAAGAAATTTTTGAGCAGCCTAGAGCAATTGGCGACACCCTTGCCAATATTGCCGAGTTTGGTCCAGAGTTGTTCAATGCAAAGCTGGAAGATTGGAATACATTCGATCAAATTTTGATTCTGGCTTGCGGAACAAGCTATTACTCTGCATGCGTAGCCAAATATTGGTTAGAGGATATTGCTGGTATTCCAACGCAGGTAGAAATTGCGAGTGAATATCGCTATCGCACTACTGTGCCTAATCCAAAAACTTTAATTGTGGTGGTTTCCCAGTCTGGCGAAACAGCGGATACTTTAGCTGCCTTACGCCATGCCAAGAGTTTGGGGCATCAGCGCACCCTAGCAATTTGTAATGTTGCAAGTAGTGCGATGGTTCGTGAAACAAACTGGCATTTCTTGACTAAGGCTGGCGCAGAAATTGGTGTTGCGTCAACAAAAGCGTTTACTACTCAACTCCTGGCCTTGTATATCTTGGCAGTATCGTTAGCAAAGCGTGCTGGCAGAATTTCTGTGGAAAAAGAAAAGGAATTGCTACGCGATTTACGTCACTTGCCTAAAGCATTGCATGCAGTTCTAGCGCTAGAGCCGCAGATTATTGCCTGGAGTGACGCTTTCGCAAAATGTGAAAATGCGCTGTTCTTAGGTCGCGGCTTACATTACCCAATTGCATTAGAGGGGGCTCTGAAGCTTAAAGAGATTTCTTATATTCATGCAGAGGCCTATCCAGCTGGGGAGTTAAAGCATGGACCGCTTGCACTAGTCACAGATAAGATGCCGGTGGTAACTGTGGCGCCTAAAGATGAGTTGCTTGAAAAGCTCAAATCCAATATGCAGGAAGTAAAAGCGCGTGGAGGAAAGCTTTATGTATTTGCCGATCAAGATACTCATATTTCAAGTGGTGAAGGCATTAATGTCATCAAGCTTCCAGAGCACTATGGCAATCTCTCACCCATTTTGCATGTAGTGCCATTGCAATTACTTGCGTATCACACGGCTTGTGCTCGTGGTACTGATGTTGATAAGCCTAGAAATCTTGCGAAAAGCGTCACTGTTGAATAATTTCTAGTGCGTTTGACAATCTTTCAAAGTTGTGGACAAAATTTAGTAGATAAATCAGGGCTTTACGAAGCTCAGATTACATTTTTGTGTTCAAATAACTCTTGTAAAAGAGGATATTTGTTGCAACTCATGTTTTTATCCAAACTTCAGTTTTTGCGTTTACATTTGCTCCCGCTCATATGTGTGGGGGCTCTATCGGCCTGCGCTGTAGGTCCTGACTTTAAGCAACCAGAAGCACCCAAGACCTCTTCTTATACAGAAACAACCTTATCCAAGAAGCTCACGCCTGCACCTGGTGTTCCTGGGGGAAGTGAGCAAGAATTTGTCGAGGGAGCTGATATTGAAGCGCAGTGGTGGGCGCTGTATAAATCTCCTGAGCTGGATGCGCTGATTAAAAAGGCGCTTGAGCAAAATCCTAATTTGGGAGCGGCAGACGCCGCATTGCGTGCAGCACAAGAAAATGTCAATGCACAAATTGGTAGTCAATATTTTCCAGCGATCGGCGTTGGCGCAAATGCTTTAAGACAAAAGCAGCCATCAGCAGTTTATGGTTTGAACTACGGCACTGATACATATAATCTTTATAACGCTACAGTTAATGTCACTTATAAGTTAGACGTTTTTGGCGGAGCGCGACGTGCGGTTGAAGGCTCTCGTGCACAAGCAGAAGTTGCGCAGTTTCAATTAGAAGGTGCCTATCTCTCTTTAACTGCCAATGTTGTAACCACTGCGGTTAAGGAAGCGGCTCTGCGTGCGCAGATGCAGGCCACAGAAGAAATTTTAAAAGCCCAGACCAATCTTGCTGAGGTAACTGAGAAGCAATTAGCGATTGGCACAGTCTCTAAAGTAGATGTGACTTCACAACGCACTTTGGTTTCAAGTTCTCAAGTAGATCTTTTTAACTACGAGAGAAATCTGGCTTTTGCGCGAAATCAGTTGGCTGTATTGGTCGGAGAAATTCCTAGTAATGCAAACATTGCTAAGTTTGATCTTGCAAATTTACATCTGCCTGAAAAATTACCGCTTTCAGTACCGTCTAGCTTAGTGCGTCAACGTCCAGATGTGCGGGCTGCCGAAGCTCAACTAAAAGCACAGAATGCATTTGTCGGTGTTGCAACTGCTAATTTATTGCCTCAATTTAATATTACTGGATCGATTGGTGCGGCTGCGTTGACATCTGCAAATTTGTTTGGACCAAACTCTTCTTTATGGACTTTAGGTGGCGGTATCTTGCAGCCCTTGTTTCAGGGCGGCGCATTATTGGCGCAACGCCGTGGCGCCATTGCAAATTATGAACAAGCTGCTTTCCAGTATCAGGCAACAGTCTTAAATGCATTTCAAGAGGTTGCGAATGCATTGCGTGCATTAGAGACTGGTGCTCAGGCGCTTAAGGCGGCATCAGATGCTGAGCGCTATGCTTACGAAACTTTAGATTTAGTGCAGCAGCAATACAAGTTGGGTACAGCTAGCTACCTGGCAGTGCTGTATTACCAAAACCAGTATCAACAAGCAAAAGTGAAATCTGTTGCGGCACAAGCAACTCGTTTCTCGGATACGGCGGCATTATTTGCAGCACTTGGTGGCGGCTGGTGGAATCGTGAAGGCCCCGCATTTAAACCAAAAGACATAGCGAACAAAGATCAAAATGAAACTTCTGGAAAAAATTAAAAACATTCTCGTCGCCATAGTGATTGGCTTGTGGGCCTGGCTGGGGCGTAAGGCAGTTGAGTGGAAATTGCGCGATAGGGCAATTGCTCTTTGGGTAAAAGTAAAGTCTTTTTGGGTGTGGGTAGGTCAAAAATGGCGCAACACTAAAGCACATCAAAAGCTTATGGCAATGGAGCCCATGAAGCGTCGTATGGTCATTATGCTCTGCGGAGTATTTTTGCTATTAGGTTTGATCTTTACATTTAATCAAGTAAAGACATTCATGATTAAGCATTTCATCTCCAGCATGGGCCTTCCGCCTGCAACTGTATCTACGATGGTGATTACTTCTTCTGAGTGGCAACCCAAGTTAACTAGTGTTGGTAACGTTAGGGCTTTCAGGGGCGTTGAGCTCAGTACAGAAATTGGTGGCTTAGTTCAGAGCGTACCCATCAAGTCTGGCCAGGATGTCAAAGAAGGCGAACTCCTTATTAAGCTTAATGATGCCTCTGATGTTGCGCAATTGAATTCATTAAAAGCGATGGCTGATTTGGCAAAGGTGATTAATGAGCGTGATAGACAACAGCTAGCTATTCAGGCAATTAGTAAGAACGTATTCGACACTAGTGCTGCCGATGCCAAATCTAAGCAAGCGCAAGTTGAACAACAGACGGCATTAGTGGCAAAGAAAAATCTCAAGGCACCATTTAGTGGGCGAGTTGGTATTGTGTCAATTAATCCAGGTCAGTTTGTAAATCCTGGCGATAAGTTGTTAACACTGCAAACATTGGACCCCATCTTTGTTGATTTTAATTTGCCGCAAAATAATGCCGAGCAAGTTCAAGTTGGACAAGAAGTGGTTGTTACAACGGATGCATTCAAGGACGCTAGCTTTACTGGCAAGATTACAGCCGTTAGTCCAAAAGTAGATACTAATACTCGAAATATTCAAGTAGAGGCTCGGCTTGCAAATCCCGACAAGAAAATTTTGCCGGGCATGTTTGCTAACGTGAATATTAATCTTGGTGATCAAGTCAAATATCTAACCTTGCCCCAAACTGCTGTTACATATAACCCATATGGCTCAACCGTATTTATTGCAAAGCCGACTGGTAAAAAGGATAAACAAGGAAATCCTGCTCTAGAGGCTCAGCAAGTATTTGTAACAACGGGATTAACTCGTGGTGATCAAGTTGCTATTCTGAAGGGCGTGGAAGAGGGTGCTACGGTAGTAACTAGTGGGCAGTTGAAGCTAAAGAATGGCACACCACTAATTATTAACAATAAGGTGCAGCCAGCAAATTCACCTAATCCAAAACCACAGGAATAAATAGCAGATGAATTGGACTGATATATTCATCCGCAGGCCGGTACTCTCCATGGTGGTGAGTGCTTTAGTGTTGATTTTTGGTCTAAAGGCAATAGGTTCTTTGCCTGTAAACCAGTATCCACAGACGCAAAATGCGATTGTGACGATTACGACTGCCTACTATGGTGCAGACCCAGAAACGATCGCAGGTTTTATTACGCAGCCTTTAGAAGCCTCTGTGGCTCAAGCTCAAGGTATTGATTACTTATCCTCAACAAGCGTGAGTGGTGTATCGACTATTACTGCCACACTAAAGTTGAATTACGACTCGAATGCGGCTTTGACGCAAATTCAAACGCAAATAAGCGCGGTTAAAAACCAGTTACCACCCCAAGCTCAACAGCCAATTTTGACTGTGCAAGTAGGTCAATCAACTGCTGCGATGTATATGGGTTTTTATAGCGATGAGATTCCTAATAACGCAATTACAGATTATTTATTGCGCGTTGTAAAACCAAAGCTGGATTCCGTTGAGGGTGTGCAAAACGCAGAAATTACTGGGGGACGCAAATTTGCGTTGCGTGCTTGGCTTGATCGAGAAAAGATGGCTGGATTGGGCGTTGGTGCAGATGATGTTTACAGTGCTATGTCTGCGAATAATTACCTTTCTGCCGTGGGAAGTACCAAAGGCGATATGGTATCGGTGGATTTAGTAGCGGGCACTGATTTGCATACGTTAGAAGAATTCCGCAAATTAGTTATAAAAAAAGATGGCGTAAATATTGTTTACTTAGACCAAGTGGCCAATGTCACACTTGGCTCCGAGGACTACAACACCAATGTTGCTTTTAGTGGCAAACGTTCTGTATTTATCGCTATCAAGGTTGCGCCTCAAGCAAACTTATTGGACGTAGCTCAACGAGTCCGAAATGTGGTTCCTGAAATTCAGAAACAATTGCCAATTGGGATGACTGGCAAGATTGTTTATGACTCTACGCAATTTATCACCAGCTCTATCGATGAAGTGATTTCAACTTTGTTGGAAGCCCTCGTGATTGTGACGATCGTAATTTATCTCTTCTTGGGAAGTGTTCGCGCAGTTGCAGTGCCAGTCATAGCAATGCCTTTGTCTCTCATTGGCACATTTTTCTTAATGCAGGTATTGGGCTATTCAATTAATTTATTGACATTGTTGGCACTTGTCTTGGCAATTGGATTGGTGGTCGACGACGCAATTATTGTGGTGGAAAACGTTGATAGGCACATGAAAGAAGGAAAGTCTCCGCTCGAGGCATCCTTAATTGCCGCCCGTGAATTAGGCGGCCCTATTTTGGCAATGACCGTAGTGCTGATCGCTGTATATATCCCGATTGGATTTCAGGGTGGTTTGACGGGCGCACTCTTTACTGAGTTTGCGTTTACTCTCGCTAGTGCAGTCGCTGTATCAGGGTTGATTGCTTTAACTCTCTCCCCCATGATGTGCTCACGTATTTTTACCGAAGAACAAGAGGCATCTTCATTTGTTCATAAGATCGATCAGGTCTTTGACAAAGTCCACCACAGTTACCAAAGTACCTTACGAGATTTATTAAGTACTTGGCAGGTCATTATCGTAATGGGCTTTATTTTGTTGGGGGGAGTTGCGTATTTATATGCCACCGCTAAGTCAGAGTTGGCGCCAACAGAAGACCAAGGCATTGTTCTGATGCAAGCATCAGGTCCGCCTAACAGCACTGTTACCCAAATGCAGACTTATGCAGATCAAATTTATGCCATTGCAGCTGCTGAACCAGAATACGAACAGGCCTTTCAGATTACAAGCCCAACATCTAGTTTCGGCGGCATCTTGCTAAAGGACTGGGGTGAGCGTAATCGTAATGCAACCAAGTTCCAAGAAGATATGCAGCAAAAGTGGAACACCATTGCTGGTGCTCGCGTTGCTGCATTCCAGTTCCCTGCTTTGCCGGGAGCACAAGGTTTGCCAGTGCAGGTTGTGATCAATACAACGGAATCTTATGCGCAGCTAAATGAAGTATCTCAAGCAGTTCTTGATAAAGCACGTCGTAGTGGCAACTTCTTTTTTGTGGATTCTGATTTGAAAATCGATAAACCTCAAGACGTATTGGAAATCGATCGGGAGAAAGTGGCGGCCTTAGGTATGACTCAACAACAAGTCGGTGCCGCTTTATCGGCAGCGCTAGGCGGTGGATATGTAAATTACTTCTCTGTGGCAGGACGTTCTTACCGAGTCATTCCGCAAGTTAAGCAGGTTGATCGCTTAAACCCAGATCAAATCTTGGATTACTACATTCGTACTCCGAGTGGCGCTATGGTTCAAGCGCGGACTATTGCAACTATCAAACAAAGAGTTGTACCGCAATCAATTAATCACTTTCAGCAATTGAACTCCGCAACGATTTCTGGCGTGAGTACTCCATTTATTTCGCAGGCCGATTTATTGGAGTTTATGCGTCAGTCTTTAAAAGAAGTGGCGCCTAATGGCTACAGTATGGACTACGCTGGTCCCTCGCGCCAGTTTATGGCGGAGTCCGGAGGATTCTTAGTGACCATGTTCTTTGCTATTTTGATTGTGTTCTTGGTTCTTGCTGCGCAGTTCGAAAGTTTCCGTGATCCGATTGTGATTTTGGTTTCTGTGCCACTGGCTTTATTCGGTGCCTTGATTTTTATTAATCTAGGATTTACTACATTGAATGTGTATACCCAGGTTGGATTGGTTACGCTGATGGGATTAATTAGTAAACACGGTATTTTGATTGTTGAATTCGCCAATGAATTGCAGGAGGCTGGCCGTTCAAAACTGGACGCCATCATTGAGGCTAGTAGCGTGCGTTTACGCCCTATTTTGATGACAACAGCCGCTATGGTCTTAGGCGTTTTACCTTTGGTGATCGCATCTGGCGCAGGTGCTGCTGGGCGAAAATCAATGGGTATAGTGATTTTCACTGGCCTATCAATTGGAACCTTATTTACGCTCTTTGTTGTACCAGCGATGTATCTATTTATCGGGGCTGATCACCACGCTAAGAAGTTCAAGCAGGAATAATCTTATTAATACCGAACTTATTTAACGATATTCAATTCTTTGTCGGCAAACTCGCTAAAGAGAGTTTCAGCTCTTAACTGCTTTAACCAGCGCTCAACATTTTTTAGTTCGCTGCGAGAACCAGTTTTTTCTGGAAAGGTATCGTTTAGTAAAACCCAGCGATGAACGCCTAGAGCAACCACGATATCGCCAATATTAAATTGATTGCCTGAACAATAGTCTTGCGAAGATAGGATCTGATCTAGCAAGCCAAGGGTTTGGTTTGTAGCTTGATAGCCTTTGTATATGGCATCGTAATTTCGATCTTTTTCGGGTGTTCTAGTTAGCCCTAGAAAGGCAGTGCGCAATGGAGGCCAAAGGGTTGCAAGTTGCCAATCCATCATTTTTTCAGAGCTGTATTGAGCTGCGACACCTTTTGGAAAGCGTTCAGCTTTGTCGTACTGCGAAACCAAGTAACGCATGATGGTGTTGGATTCCCAGAGGATTAGGTCTCCATCTTCTAATGTGGGAACAAGCCCATTTGGGTTCATCTTCAGAAACTCAGGTGTATTGTTGATTCCAAAGTGAAGGCCTGCATCTACACGTTCAAAGTCTTTGCCTTCTTCAAGCCCAAGCTCCGCAAGGCACCACAATACTTTTTGAACGTTGATAGAACTTTTGCGACCCCATAAACGCATCATGATTTTTTCCTGTGAAGGTTATTCAGATTGGCTGGTTTTAGTTTCTGCGAAATCAAGGCCAACAAATTTGCTGCGCGCAAAAATGAGAGGATCTCGCTCTGGGTGATTCTTTAAGTTGATGACTTTAGCAACAATGATGTTGTGATCTCCGCCAGTGTGAACACAAACGGTTTCACATTCGTAATAAGCAACGCAATCATCTATTTGTGTGAGCCCACTTGTTGCAATCTTATGGCTTATGCCATTGAATTGATTTACCTTGACTGTGGCGAAATGCATTGCTAAATGCTCTTGAGAACGTTCAAGAACATGAATTAATTGTTTTTTACCAAGCTCAACCCAGGGCATTAGGCGTGAATGCTTTTTTAAACTCCAGAGAATTAATGGTGGCTCTAGAGAAACTGTATTGAAGGAGCTAATAGTAATGCCGTGAGGATTTCCATCTTCATCAAGGCAGGTGATAACAGTGACCCCAGTGGCAAATGATGAAAAACCTTTGCGCAGCTCTTGAGAAGTAAATGGGGTCATCAGACTCTGCTTACTTGGCTTCAGGTTTTGCTGTAGCTTCTATCGTGGTGCCAGGAATAGGGATGAGAATTTCGTTTTCCTCTGCTTTTACGCATTTGAAACGATATTCTTTGCCGGCTTTGGATAAGAAGCTAGCACCTACATAAAAATCATCTCTACAGGTCTTGGTGGCGAAATCCATCACATCCTGAGGGGATGCGCTTGAGGTGATCAGGCGCATATTGCCCATAGACATATTAATTTGGGTGGAGTAGCAGCCAGATAGCGCTAAGCCAGAAATCGTGGTTAATAGTAGAATTTTTTTCATGGAAACCTCCATAATCAGCAATGCTCGTTAGGATAAACCTATTAAGCGATTGTTGCGGGGAAATCCCTCGCTCTAAAAGGAAGAGACATGTTTAAAGCAATATTGGTGAATAAAGATGATCAGGGATATCGTGCCGAATTAGCCCAAGTAGACGAGGCTAGGCTCCCAGAGGGTGATGTTCGTGTAAAAGTGTTGTATTCGACTCTGAACTATAAGGATGGTCTGGCCATTACAGGCAAAGGTCCAGTGGTACGTAGCTTCCCTATGGTCCCCGGGATTGATTTTGCTGGTGAGGTACTTGAAAGCACCAATCCTGATTTCAAGGCCGGTGATATGGTTCTTCTCAACGGCTGGGGAGTCGGCGAAGGTCATTGGGGTGGTTTAGGACAGCAGGCTCGAGTGAAGGGTGACTGGTTGATTCCGCTCCCCAAAGGCTTTACTGCTAAACAAGCACTAGCTATTGGTACTGCAGGCTATACCGCTATGCTGTGTGTCATGGCCTTGCAGAAACATGGTCTCAAGCCAAGTGATGGCGAAGTTTTAGTAACTGGTGCAGCAGGTGGGGTTGGCAGCTTTGCTATTTCACTGCTGAGTAAATTGGGCTTCACAGTTGTGGCTAGTACGGGGCGTATGGCAGAAGCTGATTACTTGAAGAAATTGGGCGCATCCGAAGTAATAGATCGTGCGACTTTATCAGCTCCTGGTAAGCCGTTGGCAAAAGAGCGTTGGGCAGCAGTGGTTGATAGTGTGGGCAGTCATACTTTGGCTAACGCATGTGCGCAGACTAAGAGTGATGGTGCGGTTGCTGCCTGCGGGCTGGCTCAAGGTATGGATTTTCCCTCTACTGTTGCGCCATTCATTTTGCGTGGTGTGACCTTGTATGGCATCAATAGTGTGACTGTTCCTCGTGCAAAAAGAATTGCCGCATATGAACAATTGAGTCAGTTGGTTGATTTGAAAACCTTAGACGAAATCTCTCATGAAATTACGCTTGAGGATTCGATTAAGTACGCACAAGAGTTAATGGCTGGAAATGTGCGTGGACGATTAATTGTCGACGTTAATAAATAAAGATTAGATTTTCTGTGGTGCTTGAGATTTGCGACTAGGTAATAGAGACCAGATCTCAAGTTTCTCAGGATTGGTTAAGTCTGACCAATTAGCAATTTCACTCAAGGTACGATAACAACCTCGACAGTAACCATTTTCGGGATTGATATCACACCAATTAATGCATGGTGATGGAACTGTTGTCAAAGTAAACCTAGTAGAAAAGATAAAAGAAATCTCGTTAAATATGAACACTCAAAACCAATTCAGTGCCAAAGCTGAAGTCTATTATCCATTAGGAGACTTACTTCCGGAAGTGGGGGGCAGTCTTGAGGTCGCTCCAGGCGTTCGTTGGCTCAGAATGCGATTGCCTTTCGCTCTTGATCACATCAATTTGTGGTTATTGCGCGATGAAATTGATGGTGTAGCAGGCTGGACAATTGTTGACTGCGGCATAGCTAATGACGAGACAAGGGCATCTTGGGAGCAGGTATTTGCAACGCAGCTTGAGGGTATGCCGATCTTGCGAGTGATTGTCACCCATATGCATCCCGATCATGTAGGTTTATCACAATGGTTATGCGAAAGGTGGAATGTGCCTTTGTGGATTTCTATGACAGATTACTTAACTGCACAATGGTTAAGTTGCAAAGAGGGTGGTGCTGCGGTTGGATCGCGAGCTGGTGGCGGTGGCTCAGCAGATCACTTTCAGCGGCATGGTTTAACGGCACCTGAAGATTTGGAAAAAATTCGTGCTCGCTCAAATTACTATAGCAATATGGTTCCGGGCGTGCCACGTCGATATCGTCGCATTATGGACGGTGAGTCGATTTTGATCGGTGGGCGCGAATGGAAAGTGATCATGGGCTATGGGCATGCACCTGAGCACGCCTCTCTTTTTTGCAAAGAGCTTGGTGTCCTCATCTCAGGAGACATGCTTTTACCCCGTATATCAACTAATGTGAGCGTCTTTGATGTTGATCCTGATGCAGATCCGCTGGGTTTATATTTAGACTCTATTGAAAAGTATTTGGCCTTGCCTGAAGATGCCTTAGTTTTACCCTCGCACGGCAAGCCATTTACTGGGATCAAGCTGCGTATTGCGCAATTGAAAGCACATCATGTTGATCGTTTGACGGACACATTGGGTGCCTGCAAAAAACCGGCACATGCTAGAGAGATTGTGCCGGTTTTATTTAAACGTGAATTAGATATTCATCAACTCACATTTGCGATGGGGGAAGCTATTG
The DNA here is from genome assembly GCF_018687635.1 of Polynucleobacter sp. MWH-Braz-FAM2G. Classification (NCBI taxonomy): domain Bacteria; kingdom Pseudomonadati; phylum Pseudomonadota; class Betaproteobacteria; order Burkholderiales; family Burkholderiaceae; genus Polynucleobacter; species Polynucleobacter sp. MWH-Braz-FAM2G. The sequence goes on along the minus strand of NZ_CP061300.1, from coordinate 2,077,683 downwards.
CTCATCTGAATTACCTACTTCGTCGAGGTAAGTTGCGTCGCCAGCTTTGCGACGACGGCGTGTTGCGGTTTTCCGAGGTTTAGCACTAGTAGTCTTAGTTTCGGATTCTTGGTTAGATCCGGTAGCGGCTGCTCCTGCCGCTGAGACAGCATCACCAAAAGATTTAAGGGCCATCATGGTGGCGTGTTGAACCTCAAGACCTTGAATAGTTGATTTGAGGATATTGAGGTTTAGATTCAGCCAGTTTTCAACGCTTTTAAGGTCTTTAATGCGTTTTTCTAACTCATCCACGTCAAGACCAGGAAAGGCTGATCCGAAGCCGCCAGCCGCCTTAGTGGCATCTGTCGTGAAGGGAAATTGTCCCGCTTGACCTGCGGCACCTTGTCCCCACATGGTTTTAAACATTTCTAGGCTTTGATTGAATTCTGGAATGGTTCCAAACATAAGGGGCTCCGAGGTAAATAAAAAGTAGCTTTTCCAATAGAATAAGGGATTCTAGAGATTAATCCCGGTTTAACAATGCAATCTAATGGTTTTTCCCAGCCCTACACCCGAGGTCAGGAGCTTCCCGAGCTGTTGAGGCGGCGCATTTTGATTTTGGATGGCGCAATGGGAACCATGATTCAGCAGTACAAGTTAACTGAAGCTGATTATCGTGGCTTACCGACAAATACCCGTTTTGAAGATCATCCTGGGGATGTCAAGGGCAATAACGAGTTATTGGTCTTAACTCGACCTGAAATTATTAGCAAGATCCACGAACAGTACTTGGATGCTGGCGCAGACATTATTGAAACAAATACTTTTGGTGCAACATCGGTTGCGCAAGAAGATTACAGCATGGCTGGCCTTGCTCGAGAGATGAATGAAGTTTCTGCAAGACTTGCTCGTGCAGCTTGTGAAAAATACAGCACTCCTGAGAAGCCTCGTTTTGCTGCGGGAGCAATTGGACCAACGCCAAAGACTGCTAGTATTTCACCAGACGTTAATGATCCAGGTGCGCGTAATGTAACGTTTGATGCATTACGTGCTTCGTATCGTGAGCAGATCGAGGGTTTGTTTGCTGGTGGAGTAGATTTATTTTTAGTTGAAACTATTTTCGATACGCTCAATGCAAAAGCTGCACTCTTTGCGCTTGATGAGTTCTTTGAAGAGACGGGCGAACGTCTGCCAGTCATGATTTCTGGAACTGTGACTGACGCATCAGGGCGTATTCTGTCTGGTCAAACTGTCGAAGCATTTTGGAATAGCTTACGTCATATCAAGCCCCTTACCTTTGGCCTAAACTGCGCGCTCGGTGCTGCGTTGATGCGTCCGTATATCGCTGAGCTTGCAAGGATTTGCGATGCAGCAGTCTCTTGCTATCCAAACGCAGGATTGCCTAATCCAATGAGTGATACGGGCTTTGATGAGACGCCCGAAATTACCTCGAGCTTGGTCGATGGATTTGCTAAGGATGGTTTGGTGAATTTGGTTGGCGGCTGCTGCGGTACTACGCCAGATCATATTCGTGCGATAGCAAATGCTGTTGCAAAGCGTAAGCCCCGTGCTTTTTATCGTGAGAATGATGAGGTCTCAGCATGAACCAAGTCGATAAAAAAGCAATGCCTACAATGAAGCTTTCAGGTCTCGAGCCATTTAATGTTACTGCTGATGTTGGTTTTGTGAATATTGGTGAACGCACCAATGTCACAGGCTCTAAAGCATTTGCACGCATGATTTTGAATAATCAATTTGATGAAGCACTCGCTGTGGCTCGTCAACAAGTTGAGAACGGCGCTCAAGTAATTGATATCAATATGGATGAGGCGATGCTGGATTCTGAGGCGGCTATGACTCGCTTCTTAAATTTAATTGCATCCGAACCTGATATTGCACGCGTTCCGATCATGATTGATTCATCTAAGTGGAGCGTCATCGAAGCGGGATTGAAGTGTATTCAGGGCAAACCCATCGTCAACTCAATTTCTTTAAAAGAGGGTGAAGAGCCTTTTAGAAAGCAAGCGCGTTTAATACGTCGTTATGGTGCTGCATCTGTAGTGATGGCTTTTGATGAAATTGGACAAGCCGATACTTTTAAACGTAAGACAGAGATTTGTCAGCGTTGCTATGACATTTTGGTGAATGAAATTGGCTTTCCAGCTGAAGACATTATTTTTGACCCAAATATTTTTGCGATTGCCACTGGCATTGAAGAGCACGATAACTATGCAGTAGATTTTATTAATGCCACGCGATGGATTAAAGAAAATTTACCGGGCGCTAAGGTAAGTGGTGGTGTTTCCAATGTGAGCTTCTCCTTCCGCGGCAATGATCGGGTTCGTGAGGCTATTCATACGGTGTTCTTGTATCACGCCATACAGGCTGGTATGGATATGGGTATTGTGAATGCAGGGCAATTGGGTGTTTATGCTGACCTTGATCCTGAGCTACGTGAGCGCGTAGAAGATGTGGTTCTGAATCGCTTTAAAGAGAAGGATGGCAAAACACCAACAGAACGCTTATTGGATATTGCTGATCAATTTAAGGGTGGTGGCGCTAAGCAGGTTGAGAATCTAGCTTGGCGTGAGGCACCAGTGCGCGAGCGACTTACGCATGCTCTTGTGCATGGAATTACTACTTTCATTGAAGAAGATACCGAAGAATTGCGCGTTGAAATTATGGGCGCGGGTGGTAGGCCAATTGAGGTAATTGAAGGTCCTCTTATGGATGGTATGAACGTTGTCGGCGATTTATTTGGTGCCGGCAAAATGTTTTTACCGCAAGTAGTCAAAAGTGCGCGTGTGATGAAGCAAGCCGTTGCAATTTTGATTCCATATATTGAAGAAGAAAAGCGCCAACACATTGCTGCTGGTGGCGAGGCCAAAGCCAAAGGCAAAATTGTGATGGCCACCGTGAAGGGCGACGTTCATGATATTGGAAAAAATATCGTGACAGTTGTTCTGCAATGTAATAACTTTGAAGTAGCCAACATGGGTGTAATGGTTCCTTGCGCAGAGATTCTGAAGCATGCCAAGGAAGAGAATGCTGACATTGTTGGCTTATCTGGTTTAATTACACCGTCTCTGGAAGAGATGACCTATGTTGCGCAAGAGATGCAGCGCGATGATTATTTCCGTGAACGTCAAATACCGCTCATGATTGGTGGCGCTACCACCTCCCGTGTGCATACTGCTGTAAAGATTGCCCCACACTATGATGGCCCAGTCGTCTATGTGCCAGATGCATCTCGATCAGTTTCTGTTGCTTCTAGTCTTTTATCGGATGAGAGCGCCAAAAAGTTTATTCAAGATTTGCGCGATGATTACGCGCGGATTCGCGAGCAACATGCCAACAAAAAAGCGGTTCCAACTATTTCTTTAGAGGCGGCCCGCAAAAATCGTGAGATGCTAGATTGGTCATCATACGTACCCGAGAAGCCAAAGTTTATTGGGCGCCGTGTATTTAAAAACTTTGCACTCAGTGATATTGCTAAATATATCGACTGGACACCTTTCTTTCAGACTTGGGACTTAGCAGGAAAATTTCCAGCGATCTTGGATGATGAGGTTGTGGGAATTGAGGCTCGCAAGGTATACGAGGATGCTCAAATGTTGCTCAATAAACTCATTCAGGGGCAATGGTTACAGGCAGATGCCGTAGTTGCTTTTTATCCTGCAAACACTATTGGTGACGATATTGTTTTGTATAGCGATGAATCTCGTGAGCATCCTTTATTTGTTTGGCATAACTTGCGTCAACAATCTGAGCGACCAGTTGTTGATGGTGTGCGAAGACCCAATCGTTGCTTAGCCGATTATGTTGCGCCTAAAGATTCTGGTGTCGCTGATTACCTTGGTTGTTTTGCAGTTACAACAGGCCATGGTCTTGAAAAGAAGGTGGCGGAGTTTCAGGCAAAGCACGATGACTATAGCGCCATTATGTTGAAGGCCTTAGCAGATCGTTTGGCAGAAGCTTTTGCTGAATTGATGCACCATCGAGTGCGTACTGACTTATGGGGCTACGCAACTGATGAGATTTTGACTAATGATCAAATGATTAACGAAGAGTATCGTGGAATTCGTCCGGCGCCTGGATACCCAGCTTGCCCTGCGCATGAGGTTAAGGAAGATTTATTGCGCGTGATTGGTTCTGAAGATATTGGGATGACTCTGACAGAGTCGATGGCAATGAATCCAGCATCTAGCGTAAGCGGCTTCTATTTGGCACATCCAGATGCGCGTTACTTTAATGTAGGCAAACTCTCAGATGATCAGGTTGAGGATCTAGCAAAACGCCGAGGCCAGACCGTAGAGGATACTCGTCGCCAGTTAGCGAGTTTATTGGATTAAACGCCCCACATTACGGGTTCATCCTTGGCTTTAGCTTGTTTCATGAGCTCAAGAAATGGATAGGCGCGCTGACCAAGGCGATCGGCTAGTTTAGGCTTTTCAGTACCATTCTCAGAGTCTTCATTAACCTTTGCCCGCTCCTCGAGGTCTTTAAGAATGGCAGTCTCTAGAGCGGTGATCAAACCAGGGAGTTGTTCAACTGTGAGGATGCCCCGAGGCTCAAGGGGGCGCCCCAAAATATCGAAAATTCGTTTGGTCAGATCCGCAAGCATGATGACATCCGGACCAGCTTTCGAGCGAAATTGATAGATCATTTCGATAGCTTACCACCTGATAAACTCACTAACCTATGTTGTCCACTAATAAAAATCGCTTAATTGAAATGCTGAGTGCCGCATTGGCGGGCTTGGCTCAGGAGCGGGGTCTAGAGGCGCCTCCTGTACCCCGTTTGGAGCGCCCAAAAGCCGTTGATCATGGCGATGTAGCCTGTAATATCGCCCTCCAGCTTTCTAAGGCCTGGAAATTCAACCCACGTGAGCTAGCTCAAGCTTTGGTCGAGCGCCTGCAACAGCAAGCTGGCTTTAATGAGCTGATTGCATCTTGTGAAATTGCTGGCCCTGGATTTATTAATTTTCGACTCAGCAATGCAGCCAAGACTGCAGTAGTTCAAGAGATCCTCTCCGCGGGCGCCCATTTTGGGGAGTCTTCCTCAAGCAATCAATCCTCTCAGAGCGCCATGATTGAGTTTGTTTCCGCCAATCCGACTGGTCCATTGCATGTGGGTCATGGAAGGCAGGCAGCGCTTGGTGATGCATTGGCAAATTTATTAGCGACACAGGGTATTCGGGTTCATCGTGAGTTTTACTACAACGATGCTGGTGTGCAAATTGCCAATTTAGCCTTATCTGTAGAGGCTCGTTTGCAGGGTCTAAAGCCAGGCGATGCTGCGTGGCCAGAACAGGCTTATAACGGTGAATATATTGCAGAGATCGCCACGGCATTTAAAGAATCTCCACAATTTAAGAATGATCTTGAGGCAATCCGTCAATTTGCAGTGGCGTACTTACGCAATGAACAAGATATTGATTTAAAAACTTTCGGTATTCAATTTGATTGCTATTACTTAGAGTCATCTTTGTACACGGATGGCAGTGTCGCTCAAATTGTTGACGATTTGCAGAGTATTGGCAAAACGTATGAATCTGAAGGTGCTTTGTGGTTAAGGACTACAGATGACGGCGACGATAAAGATCGCGTGATGCGAAAGTCGGACGGTACTTTTACGTACTTTGTGCCTGACGTTGCTTACCACACCAGTAAGTGGAAGCGTGGCTTCCAAAAGGTCATCAATGTACAAGGCAGTGATCATCATGGCACGATTGCCCGTGTTCGCTCAGGCTTGCAGGGCGTAGCTCAGAAGCGTGGTTGGGATATACCAAAAACATATCCAGACTATGTGTTGCATAAAATGGTAACGGTGATGCGTCATGGCGAAGAAGTGAAAATTTCTAAGCGCGCTGGTTCATATGTCACTGTGCGTGATTTGGTGGAGTGGTCTGGTGGCGTGACACCAGAGATGACGCCTGATGAAAGAGAATTGGCACTCCAGCGCGGTCGTGATGCTGTGCGTTTCTTTTTAATTTCTCGAAAGGCAGATACAGAATTTGTATTTGATATAGATTTAGCATTGCAGCAAAACGATGAAAACCCAGTGTTTTACGTTCAATATGCGCATGCACGAATTAGTTCAATCTTGCAGCAATGGGGCGGCCAGCTATCTGACTTAAGTTCAGTCGATCTCTCACTTTTACAAAGCAAGGCATCTGATCATTTGCTTCGTCGTTTGGCTGAATATCCTGAGGTATTGACTGCTGCAGCAGAGGAATTGGCTCCGCATGCACTCGCTTTTTATCTGCGTGATTTGGCTGGCGATTTCCACACCTTCTACAACGCTGATCGCGTATTGGTTGATGATCAGGATCTAAAGTTGGCGCGTCTTGCTTTGCTTTCCGCGACTCGTCAGGTTTTACAAAACGGTTTAAAAGTACTTGGAGTCTCTGCGCCGGCAAAGATGTAATGGCGAAGGGTGAAGTGTGGATGTAAGATGAGGAAATAATGAATATACCGAATCAACAAACTGGCTTCCTTGGACGCTCTAACCGCATTGATAGCAAGAATGCTCAATACGGCGGCACTATCCTAGGTTTTATATTGGGTTTAGGTGCTGGTCTTGGAATCGCATTTGTCATCGCTTTTTATCTTTCCAAAAATACCCCCCAGGAGAGGCCTGGCATGCGCGCACCTAGTTTGCCGCTGACTATTAAGCCCGCTCCCACACCAGTTGAAGGTGAAGGGACTGCTCCTGCCGAACCAGTCGATTTAAATAAACCACTTCAAGGCAAATCGCCAGCTCCTCCTGCTACTGATCCAATTGGTGATTTAGTGAATGGCAAAAAATCTGCTGATAAACCTGCAGATGCACCCTCTAGCGCGAAATCAGATGTAATTTATTTCTTACAGGTCGGTGCATTTGTAAAGCGATCAGATGCGGATGCACAAAAAGCTAACTTAGCCATCCAAGGAATTCAAGCGCAATTAAGTGAAGTCACTAGTGATGGCAATACACTTTGGCGTGTGCGTGTTGGACCCTACAACACTGCTGAAGAAAGTAACCCAGTTCGGGATAAATTGAGTGGCATGGGTATTAAACCAACTTTAATTAAATCTAGTAAATCATGATTTCATATAGCAAGCGATTCCTTACTTTATTGACATTACTTTCTTTGAGCGGATTTACATTTGCTCAAGGTCAAAAAATAGAAGAGGGCTTCGACTACCGAGTCTTACCAGTTCCCCAGCCTGTAGAAACCAAGGGAAAGGTTGAGGTCATTGAGTTCTTCTGGTATGGCTGTCCGCATTGTTACGATTTTGAGCCTGAACTTAGCGCCTGGGTAAAGCGACAGCCCAAGGATGTGGTGTTTCGGAGAGTTCCTGTAGCCTTTCGAGACGATCTTTTGCCGCATAGCCAATTGTTTTATGCTCTAGAGGCAATGGGCAAGGGAGATGCTTTGAATGACAAAGTGATGTATGCCATTCATAAAGAAAATAAGCGCCTTTTAACTGAGCCAGAGATTGCTGATTGGGTTGCTTCTCAGGGAATTGATCGCAACACGTTCTTGACTACTTACCGTTCATTTGCGGTGGTTTCTAAGGCGCGGGCAGCGAAGCAATTGGCTGAAGCGTATCGTATTGATGGCGTGCCAACCATTGTGATGCAAGGTAAGTACGTTACATCTCCTTCTATTGCTGGAACAAAGGCGAAGGCAATTGTAGTAATGGATTATCTAGAAGAAAAAATTCGTAAAGATAAATACAAGCAGTGAGCGCTTAGGCGGAATGCTAAAGCAGTGCTTAAATTTTGACAAAACGACGCACAATCCAAAAATAGATTGGGTAAGGCAGGATCCTCAGAAATTTTAAGAATCGAGAGAATCTTTTAGGAAAGTGAATGTCAAATTCACCATCCTGAATCCCAGTCAAAATTTCTTGAGCAGCCTCTTCAGCACTGATGAGTGCTGGCATTTCAAAGTCATTTTTGGCGGTTGCTTCTGTCGCCACAAATCCAGGCGAAATCATATGAACGCTTATTCCTGTTGGCAGGAGATCGTAATATAAATTCTCGCAAAAATTAATGATAGCGGCCTTGCTTGGGCCATAAGCCAAGGCTTTTGGGAGTCCACTATAACCTGCAACACTTCCAACGATGGCAATGTGTCCAGATTTTGCCTTCACCATTTCTGGTGTCACTAATGCGACTGCTCTCATAGGACCTAAGAGATTTGCATCAATTGTTTGTCTTGCAATATTAATGTCAAAGTGATCTGCACGCAGTGGAATATATACTCCAGACACAAAAAGTAAGAGATCAATTCCTCCCCAGGTGTCTAGAATAATCTTGTAAGCATCCTGAAACTGCCTATCGTCGGTGACATCCAATGGAATGACAAGCGTTTGGTTAATCTTTCCAGTAGCTGCAACTTGGTTTAGTCGCTCAACTCTTCTGCTCGATAGGGCAATGTTGGCACCCTTGGACAGTAATGCTTTGGCACACGCTTCACCAATACCGCTAGAAGCCCCGATAATCCAAATTCTTTTATCCGTAAAGCTATCTAAACCAAGTTGTTTCATGTGCTTTGAGTATTGGAAGATAACGTTGAAGTTTGGTGGCTTAACGTGAATTGCACCACATCGATATTACGCTCAGTAAAGCCAGCAGCGCAGTACATGAGATAGAAATTCCATAGGCGAATAAAGGCTTCATCAAACCCTAATTTGCGCACCTCTTGTAATTTGCTATTAAAGTTGTCGCGCCATATGCAAAGTGTTCTTGCATAGTCTGCGCCAAAGGAAAACTCTTTTTCTATTTGAAGCCCCGCCTTTTCTGCGCTCGCTTTAAAGCTTGATCTAGATGGCAACATGCCACCTGGAAAGACATACTGTTGAATGAAGTCGGTATTGCGGCGATAACGATCAAAGAGATCTTCAGCAATCACAATAGTTTGAACACAGGCTTTGCCACCAAATTTTAGGCACTGTGAAATTGCTTCAAAATACTCTGGCCAATGCTTCTCACCAACTGCTTCAAACATTTCAACGGAGGCAATACCATCGAATTTTTCGTGGCAATCACGATAATCTTGGAGGCGCACTTCAAATGTCGGCGGATTTACTAATTGAGCCTGCACATCCAACAAGCGTTTTTCAGCAAACACTTTTTGTTCTGTTGATAGGGTGAGACCAGTAATGGCTCTTTGGTTACGAAGACACTCCTCCATAACTCCACCCCAGCCACAGCCAATCTCCAAGATTCGATCCCCAGGCAGTGTTTTTAGGGAGTCTAGAATACGTCCAATCTTCGCGCGCTGAGCATCAGCTAAGGATTGTTTATCTCCCTCTGAGAACCAAGCGCTTGAGTAGCTCATGGTGGGGTCAAGCCAAAGCGTATAAAAAGCATTGCCTAGGTCATAGTGCGCGTGAATATTTTTACGGCTTCCTGATTTGCTGTTATCACGTAACCAATGTTTCAAGCGGTAAAAAATGGAGCCATACCAATTGCCGTATATCGCTTTTTCCAAAATGGTTCGATTGCGAATTGCTAATTCAAGGAGCGCTTTTAGATCAGGAGTATTCCATTTGCCTTGAATAAAGCTTTCGGCAAAACCAATATCACCATGAGACATGATCTCTTTAAATACCGACCATTCCAAAATCTGAATGTCAGCATGTAACGCATCGCTTGGATTGCCAAATTCTCGTTTTTCTCCATTGGGCAGCGTCATTTTTAAATGACCACTACTCAGTTGGGTCAGCAGGGCTAACAATGATTTACTGCTTAATGAATTTGAATGTGAAGAGGCCGCCTTTGATGGGGGGCGAGAAAAACTTAATCTAGAGAGAAGTGATTGTCCCGGGCGATTCATCTGCTAACTTCAAGTTCTGGTGGTTTGGGCTTAGAGTGAAAGGGTACACCTTTTACCCATAATTTCAATGCTTGCCAATGAATGCGCAATATCACCCCTAGACTCATTAAAGGATAACGAAGGAGGGCCAAAATGACGTTGGCATGGCTTAATGGGCGACTGACACCACTAATGCTAGTGTTAATGAGGGGTTGTCCATCTTCGTGAAGCTCTATTCGGCAGACATTGTTTTTTCCGCTGCTACTATCTTTTGGAAACAAAAAGCGGAAATGATATTCACCACGCACTTCGCAAAAGGGTGAAACATGAAATACTTTTTTACTAGTAAGTGTTTCTCCGGAGAATAATTCTTCGCCTGAATCCTTATGGAGTAGGTAACAATGCCGCTCGCCAAAGGTATTGTTTACCTCAGCTAAAACGGCTTGTACTTTGCCATCTGCTCGCGTACAAATCCAAAAGCTTACGGGATTAAAGACATAGCCCAGCACCCTTGGAAATGTCTGCAGCCAGATTTCTCCATCAACATTAGTGACTTGATGATCTGCCAGAATTTGCTCGATCCATGCAAGACTATCTTTTCCGCCTAGACCATGGTCTTTATCAAAAAATGCACAAAAACCCCATTTGTTATCACTCAGTCCAGATTGCTTTAGGAGTTCGGGGTTGGCTCCTCGGGCACGCATGGGAATAGAAATGGTAAATACGCCATATCCAAAAGCATTTCTGCTTGGCCGAATGCGTTGATGCTTTACTACGCCAAAGTTAATTTTTGCTTGTGGCATTAACTAGCTGTCTTGCTTGGTTTTGATTGGTTGACGAACGCTTTCGATAAGGGCTTCAGCAACTAATTCGCCGGATCGTAAGCCATCCTCATGGAATCCAAAACCTGTCCATGCTCCGCAATACCAAATGGATGAAGTCCCTTGAATTAAAGGCAACTCCTTTTGTGCTTGTATTGCTTTCATGTCAAAGACGGGGTGTGAATAGTGGATCTCTTGGTGCACTAGTTTTGGGTCTGGCTCTTGAGAGGGATTTAGACTAACAATAATTTGCGTATCCTTAAGTTGCTCTGGGAGTGGTTGCAAGCGATTGATTAAATAGTTAACACTGACATGTTGTTTTGCGCTTGGTTTGTCACCAGACTTGGCAGTGTAATTCCAAGCCGCCCAGCAACGTTTCGCATTTGGTAAGAAGTGGATGTCAGTATGCAAAATCGCTCGATTTTGTTGATAAGGAATAGCTGCAAGGATATTTCTAGATTGTTGATCAATTCCACGCACTAAATCTAAGGTTTGATCGCTATGACAAGCCATAACTACTTCATCGAAATAGGAAGACCCATTTTTGCTAATAACCTCAACCTGACCATCATCACGATTTGTATTTACTTGTAAAATTCGCTCTCGCTTGATGGTTACTTGATGATTTTCTAGTGCTGTAACAATTCTTTTTACATACTCGCGTGATCCACCTTTAATCGTTAACCATTGAGGGCGATTTTGGATTTGCAAAAGACCATGATTGTGACAAAAGCGCACCATAGTCTGAATAGGGAATGCAAGCATCTGATCGACTGAGCATGACCAGATAGCACCAATCATCGGTAAAAAATAATTTTCTTTAAAGCTTTGACTAAAACGATGTCGCTCTAAAAAATCCGCAATTTTTTCATCGGGCTCTTTGTATTGATGACCGGCATCAATTTGCTCATGTGCCAATCGAGTCGCTAAGCGATTAAAGCGCAAGATGTCATAGGCCATTCTCCAAAAGGATGGAGAAAGAAGATTAGCTCTTTGCCCAAAGAAAGAATTGATGTCATTACCAGCCCATTCGATCTTCTTAGACGATCCAGATTTTGAAAATGAATCGATTGATACTGAAAAAGACATTTCTGATGGGGCAATTGGCGCATCAATCTCTTCAAATAGGCGAACTAGGCGGGGGTATGTCTTGCGATTAAATACTAAGAACCCTGTATCTACCCCATGGGTGATTTCCTTGCCGTTGATACTGCAATTGAAATCAACTGTATTGCTGTGACCACCAATGTGATCACCAGCTTCATAGAGAGTAATTGCAAATTCTGGGTGGTGTTTTAAAGCATAGGCACAACCTAAACCAGAGATACCCGCGCCAATAATGGCAATATGTTTTTTGCTCACTGAGCTTTTTCTCCTAGAAGCTTTTCAATTTGGCCTGTAATGCTGCTACTAGTTGGTTTGGTCATGCTGCCAAAGGAATCCACCACATTGCCATTTCGATCGATTAAATACTTATAAAAATTCCATTTAGGAGTTGTGCCTGTTTTGGCAATTAACATCTTAAAAAAAGGATTTGGGCTGCTTCCGGAGACGGCACTCTTGGCGAACATCGGAAATTTCACGTCATAAGTATTCTTGCAGAAATCCGCAATTTCCTTATTGCTTCCAGGTTCTTGTTGCCCAAAATCATTCGATGGAAAGCCGAGCACCACAAATCCCTGATCTTTGTATTTGGCGTAAATTTTTTCTAAGCCTTCATATTGACTGGTAAATCCACAGAAGCTGGCTGTATTAACAACCAAAATGACTTTACCCTGATATTGGCAAAGGCTTTGCGGAGCTTCATCCTGTAAACGAGGAAAGGTGTGTGAGAGTAGTGGACTGCAATTATTCATGGCATTAGCAGGTTGAAGGCCAAATAAAAAAAGGGCAAATAGACCCAAGAGGCAATTCATCGCAGGACGTGTCATTTAACACCTTTTAATTCATTTAATAGAGGTCAAGTCTAAGACATTCTGGCCAATATCGCAGAGCTTGTCGGAATGCCATTAATATGGAGCTATGAGCCAGCTATCATCCCCCTCTTTTGAAGCCAAGATCTGCCCTCCAGAGCAATTAAGTGCTCGTTTGGCAAAGCTTCCCCGTCCCTTGGTGTTTACTAATGGAGTCTTCGATATATTGCATCGTGGACACGCCAGCTATTTGGCGCAAGCCCGTGCTTTAGGGGCTAGTTTGGTAGTGGGCGTTAATTCAGATGCTTCTGTGAAGATGTTGGGCAAAGGTGATGACAGGCCGATTAATTCTGAAGCGGATCGTCAGGCCTTGTTGGCTGCACTAGAGAGTGTCGATATGGCGATATTATTTACCGAACAAACGCCAGTTAATTTAATTGAAAAGATTCGCCCTGACATTTACGTCAAGGGTGGTGATTATGAAATCGATAAGCTAGCTGAGACTGATTTAGTAAAAAGTTGGGGCGGTAAAGCAGTTGCTATACCTTTTTTGTATGAACGCTCTACAACAAGTCTTTTGGGCAAGATACGAGCTTAAAGTTGCTGTATTAGCCACGCCCAAGTTCCGCGTAAAACTAACCCTTCCGTTATTTCGATTAATTGCTTGCTTGGTAAGTTTGTTTGAGAAATCTCTTTTGATAGGATTTTGGCGTTACCGCCATCCAGCAAAATTTTCTCAACTGGAATATTTATTTCTTTAGCCTGCATGAGAGCAAACTGTATTGCACCGATCTGTGCTGCATCACAACCACTAATAATTGCCTCATTAGTCGTTGTTCCAAATTGTTCCTGATGATCTTCTCGAGTGGCTAAAGGGAGTTGCGCAGTTTTGCTTTGTAGACTTTCTTGCATTAGCCCAAGACCAGGCAAGATCCATCCACCGTAATGTACGCCATTAGAGCCAAGTAAATCGATGGTGGTAGCGGTACCAGCATTCACAATTAAGGTATTTTTGTTGGATAGGGCACGGGCTCCAATTAGTGCAGCCCAGCGGTCAGCGCCGAGTTTGCTAGGCTCTTTGTATAGGCTTCGCATTCCGACAAATACGCTGTCACCTCTTAACTGCCTCCAATCAATATCATTCCACTGAGGAAAAAGTAATTTAAGTTGAGCTACTGCTTCATCCCCTGCGACACAAGAAAATCCAATGACTGCTGGCTTTGGAAGTGTTTTGGAAATATAGTCTGCTAACTCTGATCGATGTTCCTCTGATTGCAAGGTTTTGCTAGAAATGGATCCCGAATAAGCCCACAGTTTTTTTTGTTGATCGCTTGGATTTTGTGTAGATTCGACTGCTGCCCATTTGAGGCGCGTATTACCAACATCAAAAAATAAATAAAGACTCATGATTGCATCCGCAATGAAACATCACCTGCATGAATAGCAATGGTTTGGTTTTGTTGCTGCAATAGTAACGCTCCCTTTTCATCAACACCTTTGGCGATTCCGTAAATGGGATCTTTACCAACGCCAGAGATGCATACAGATTGATCTCGATATGCATCCCATTTCATCCAATGCTCTTTATACAAATCAAAACCATATAAATCAAATTCAGCAAGAATGTGTTCAAGAGACGCTATTAATTGAAGCCAAAGGTATTCAATATCAGGTAACGAGTCTGTTAACTGAGCTAAGGAGCCAACCTTAAGTCCGTTATCTAGATTTGATTCAATAGCTTCTGAATTGCGTAGATTAATGCCAATGCCAATAATCATCCAGGTGGAGTCACCAGATTTTGCTTGCCCGCCTTCGATAAGGATGCCACCGAGTTTTGCTCTGTTTAGCAACAAGTCGTTTGGCCATTTCAAACATAAACCAGCTCGTTGAAGTTCTCTTTCGCTTAAATTGCAAGCCTGAGCGATGCCGGCTATAACTGCTAAACCAACAGATAAACTCAATCCGCTTAATTGGGCGGGGGTTCTTTTAAAAGGAAAGGCTATCGAGAAACATAGAGAGTCATCTGGATTGGTGAGCCATGACCTACCTGCTCTTCCTTTGCCAGCAGTTTGCTTGTGGGCAATACGAGCTACTGGATCAATTAACTCTCCTGCGCGCCAGCGCTCCAAAAGATCGTCATTTGTTGATCTGGTTTCATTAACGCGCTCAAGGATGCAATTTGCTGTCATTTCAACATTGTAGAAAGGTCTGACCTAGAATTGTGGAATGGATCATAAAGATCAACGACCACGGAAATTAGCTTGGCCTTTGCAGGCTATGCCTTTAGCCAGGGCTATATGTCTTAGCTACGCACTTTTGATCATCTATGTGAGCCTAAACCCATTTGATTTTGATTTTCAGAATGGCATAGCTGCTTGGGCATGGCTGGATGCCCCATTGCCTCGTTTTATTACATTATTTGATGTGTCGGTCAACATTTTGGCTTACATCCCATTTGGATTTTTGGTAATGTTTGCAAGCTATCCACGTTGGCGTAACTTTGTTGCGCTAGGGATTGCTATTGGTTTGAGCGCCTTTCTGGCATTTGTTGTGGAAACATTGCAATCTTGGTTGCCTACCCGAATACCGAGTCAGATGGACTGGTGGGCTAATGTTTTGGGGGGTCTGTTAGGTGGCTTATTGGCCATTCCTTTAGGCCCTCAGTGGCTTTCTGGAAGCACAATTCGTCGCCATTTCGATCAGTGGTTTGGCTTAAATTGGGCAGCTTGTGCCCTCTTCATACTATTCCCATGGTCACAAATTTATCCACAAAGCTCATGGCTTGGAACTGGTGTTTGGGGCCATGCAATTTTTGGTTCGGTTGATTGGGGTACTTTAGTTATTAATCATGTGATTCAAGAGACCGTTATTACCTCGCTCTGTTGGCTTGGAGTTGCCTTGCTGCTGTCCTTGGGGTTGCGCCAAAAGGCGCCACAAGTGCGCATTCTGAATGGGCTTCTAGGTTTAACAGTGCTCATTAAAATTTTGTTTAGCGGTCTTCAATTTGGCGCGGAGTTTAGCTTTATTTGGCTAACTGCAGGGGCGCTTTGGGGAATGTTCTTGGGTAGTCTCTTATTAAGTTGGGCTCTGAAGCTCGAGCCGAGAGTTAAATTTTGGCTGGCCTTAATTTGTTTAGTTGGCACCACAATCGCCGTCAATATTTTGCCTGACAATCCTTATTTCATACTGACACTCAGACACTGGTATCAAGGGCGTTTATTGCATTTTAATGAGTTGATGCAGTGGGTTTCGGTAGTATGGTTACCTATGGCTCTAGTTTGGATGATCTGGAGCGCTTTTAAGTTTAAACAATCACACTGATGAATATAATTTTCTTATGAGTTTTTCACACCATCTATTTTTTTGTTTAAATCAACGTGGCAATGGCGAGGAGTGTTGTGATCAGCACAATGCCTTTGCTTTATTTGATTTCGCAAAAAAAAGAGTGAAGGAGCTCGGTCTCTCTGGGCCAGGGAAGATTCGTGTAAATAAAGCTGGATGCTTAGATCGATGTGCTGAAGGTCCTGTAATGGTCGTTTATCCAGAGGGTGTTTGGTATACCTTGGTTGATGTGGATGATGTTGAAGAAATTATTCAATCTCATTTAATCGAAGGGCGCCCTGTAGAGCGCTTGCAATTAGCTTAGTGTTTCCATATCTGAGAGTTTTTTATGAATAGTCGCACAAAAGTAATTCATATTGAAGGCGTTGTTGGATCAATGGAGATGTCTATTGATCTTCCTGATGAATTAAAAAATAATCCCGCATTTTCTGTACGTGGTTTAGCGCTTGTTGCGCATCCTCATCCACTTTTGGGTGGCACCATGGACAACAAAGTAGCGCAAACTATGGCGCGTGCATTTAATCAATTAGGTTATGTGAGTGTGCGCCCAAACTTTCGTGGAGTGGGCGGAACCGAGGGCATTCATGATGATGGTGTTGGAGAGCTAGAAGATTTGCTCCATGTTACTGATTGGATGCGGACTCCTTCGAGTTGGGGAGAGTATGAGGTAACCGCCAATCAATCTTGGGTAACGAGCGCCAATACTTTGCCTTTGGTTGTATCTGGCTTTTCTTTCGGAAGTTTTGTTGGCAGTCATTTAGTGCAAAGACTTGCGGAACTGGGGCGCCCCGCAGAACGCCTTGTCATGGTGGGTAGTGCCGCTGGTAAGTGGACGCTATCACCAGTTCCTGCAGATACGATTTTGATACACGGCGAATTAGATGAAACCATTCCTTTGATTGATGTCTTGGATTGGGCTCGCCCGCAGGAGCTCACCGTGCAAGTTGTGCCTGGTGCCGATCATTTCTTCCATCGTCGTTTACATTGCATTCGCAACATCATTACTGGCGCATGGTTGGGTATGCCAGATCATCGTAAATAATTTGAATTAGGGATTGAAATCATGGCCGAAGAAAAATCTTTAATAGAGTACCCATCGTTATTTCCAATTAAGGTTATGGGTAAAGCAAATCCCGAGTATCTTCCTGCAATCATGCATATTGCTAAGCAATTCGATCCTACATTTGATGAGAGCAAAGTTGAGCAGCGTCCTTCCAAAGATGGAAATTATTTAGGGATTACTCTGCCAATCACTGCCACTAGTCGCGAACAGTTGGATGAGCTTTATAGAACTTTATCAACACACCCATTAGTCAGTATTGTTCTGTAATTGAATACATGTCGGCTTTAGTAAAACAACTTGGATTAGCTGATTACGCATTCACATATGAGGCAATGCGAGTATTTACTAAAGAGCGAACTAGTGAGACACCCGATGAAATTTGGGTTTTAGAGCATCCTCCCGTATTCACTTTGGGATTGGCTGGGGATGCCAGCAATCTTCATTCGCCGAGCAATCAGATTCCACTTGTTCAGGTGGATCGCGGCGGGGAAATCACCTATCACGGTCCTGGCCAGATTGTTGTTTATCTCTTGCTCGATCTTAGGCGTCTGGGGATATTTGTGAAGGAGTTGGTATCCCGTATCGAGCAAGCTGTGATTGATACCTTGGCAGACTTTGGATTAGATGCTGAAAGACACCCTGGGGCACCAGGAATCTATGTCTCTGAGCAACGGGGGGTGTCCTCAGAATGGGTTGGCGCCAAGATTGCTGCTCTAGGTCTAAAGGTCTCTAAAGGGTGCACTTACCATGGTTTAGCTCTTAATGTGGCTACTGATTTGGAGGCATTCAAGCGTATCCACCCTTGTGGTTATGAGGGTTTAAAGACGGTTGATATGCAAACTCTTGGGATCAAGGACAATATAGACACTATTAGCCAAAGGCTTTTGCAGCACCTAGAAAAGCAACTGATGCCATCATGACGACAAATAAGACCGACAACAACACATCTATTGAGGCGCGCCAAGACCTCAATTACGATGCATCACGTAAACAAAAATCGAGCGAGAAGACTGCTCGTATTCCGATCAAAATCGTCCCTCTTGAACAGGTTTTAAAAAAGCCTGATTGGATTCGCGTTAAAGCAGCCTCTGGTAACTCACGATTTACTGAAATTAAAAAGATATTGCGTGAGAACGAATTGGTGACTGTTTGTGAAGAAGCAAGTTGTCCAAATATTGGCGAATGTTTTGGTAAAGGCACTGCAACATTCATGATCATGGGTGACAAGTGCACTCGTCGATGTCCATTCTGTGATGTGGGCCATGGAAGACCAGATCCACTTGACACCAAAGAGCCAGCAAATTTGGCTCGCACTATTGCGGCACTCAAACTAAATTATGTGGTGATCACAAGTGTAGATCGTGATGATCTTCGTGATGGTGGTGCAA
Organism: Polynucleobacter sp. MWH-Braz-FAM2G; assembly: GCF_018687635.1. Classification (NCBI taxonomy): domain Bacteria; kingdom Pseudomonadati; phylum Pseudomonadota; class Betaproteobacteria; order Burkholderiales; family Burkholderiaceae; genus Polynucleobacter; species Polynucleobacter sp. MWH-Braz-FAM2G. The sequence continues at coordinate 2,059,366 of NZ_CP061300.1, read as the reverse complement.
TGCATTATGTGGATTGTATTTCTCAGTCGCGCACGCTTTCACCCGATACTCGTATTGAGGTGTTGGTTCCGGATTTTCGTGGACGCTTAGATAAGGCGCTGGATATTTTTGCTGAGCATGCACCTGCTGGTTTGCCTGATGTCATGAATCACAATCTAGAAACTGTGCCACGTTTGTATAAACAAGCCAGACCTGGTGCTGATTACTTACATTCTTTGAAGCTTTTGAAAGACTTTAAAGAGCGCTTTCCTCATGTCCCCACTAAAAGTGGTTTGATGGTTGGCTTGGGCGAAACTGACGAAGAAATTTTAGAAGTAATGCGTGATATGCGTGAGCACAATATTGATATGCTTACCATTGGCCAATATCTCGCCCCTTCAGGACATCACCTACCTGTCACGCGATATGTTCACCCAGGTGTCTTTAAGATGTTTGAGGAAAAGGCATATGAGATGGGTTTCTCCCATGCCGCAGTTGGTGCCATGGTGCGCTCAAGCTATCACGCAGATCAACAAGCTCATGGAGCGGGGGTTGTTTAGAAGTATTTCTAATGCCATCACTTTATTGATGGCAACTGCCCTTCTTGTTGCATGTAGTCCTAAATTAGATTGGCGTACAGTTCAGTCGCCACAAGAAAGATACACAGCTTTATTTCCTGGAAAGCCAGATAAGTTAGAGCGGCGTATTCCTTATCTTGATCAAGAATTTTTACAAACACTTGAGGCGGTAAAAATTGATGAAGATATTTACTCGGTCAGCACTATTCAATTGCCAGCTAGTCAAAGCGCTTCATTAAGCAAACTAATTTCACTATTGCAAAGTAATTTGCTTGATAGAGCGAGAGCATCTGGTGGCGATGTTCTTATTGAGGATGGCTTTTACAAAACGTCAGAGGGACAACGTTTACCTACCAAAGATTATTATCTTGATTTGAAGAAAGATGGTAAGACACAACAGTTAATGCGTGTACGTTGGATTAACAGAGTTGCGGTAAATGGCGATAGCTGGATCTATCAGGTATCTGTTCTCCATACGAATGCAGAGTCAGAAAGCACTAAAACTTTTTTTGCTAAAGAAGCGTACGACAATTTCTTCAGTGATTTTTCTCCAGAGTGAATCAAAGAATTGATCTGATGTAAAAATTGTTTTTATTGTTTTTCAAGCGCTGCAACTTTGGCTTCAAGCGCCTCTAATTTTTCTCTTGTCTTTGCGAGAACTTTTGATTGAAGTTCAAATTCCTCACGCGTTACTAAATCCATTTTCTGAAAACCCTGATTCATCATCGCACGCACATTCTTCTCAATTTCTTGGGCTGGTGAGTTGCGTATCACGTCACCTACCTTATTCTGCATATCGCTTGCGATGCGTTGAATTTGCTCGAGTATTTCGCCAGGTTTTTGCATGATGGGGTCCCGCTGTTCTATTAGTCGTTGCAGAAAAGATACACATTCGTATTTTAAGTTGTGCGGGGAAAAATGCCCAAAAAGGGGTAAAAAAGCTAAAAATGACCAGAATTCACTCATGCGGTGCGTTATTGTGCACCAAAATAGAGCATTTGCCTTATTAGAGGGATTTCTGTCAAAGCCAAAAACCCTCGGAGACTCAATATCACTCCATGCATTAAGTGTTTAACCAATTTTTATTACAACCAGCAAGGAGTAGCACATGAAAAATTTACATAAGACAGCAATCTCTGCGGCAGCAGTAGCATTGTTGACCGGACTATCTTCATCAGTGTTAGCGGCTGATGAGCCTGCTGCTGAAGCGCCTGAGGCTAGCCCTATTACTGCGAACGTTACCATTGTTAATGACTATCGTTATCGCGGCATCAGTCAATCAGACTTTAAGCCAGCTATTCAAGGTGGTTTTGACTACGCGCATGAGAGTGGCCTATACATTGGAAACTGGAACAGCTCAATTAGTTGGATTAGTGATTCATATGCCACCAATGGTTCAAATGTAGGCAGAAATACACAAAGTCCATATGGCTCAGTATCTGCCCCTATCGAGATGGACTTTTATGCAGGTTTTAAGAAAGAATTTATTGGCGAAGGTTTTGCTTCCGATATTGGATTCTTGCAGTACTACTATCCAACAACTGGTATTCCTAATACTGGAGGTTTAACTGCGAATCCTAATACTAGTGAAATCTATGTGGCCCAAAACTTTACATTTGGATCATTGACTGGTTTTGTTAAATTCTCTTACGCAGTATCAACTTTATTCGGCACTGTTAATTCTTCTGGCTCTTACTATCCAGATCTAACTTTGAACTATGACACTGGTTACTGGGGATTGGCGTTAAATGGACATATTGGATATCAATATGTTGCTGGAAACACCCCTGGAGGAGCAACCAATTATGTTGGTGCGTCACTTAACGGCGTAAGCAATAGTACGCTCTACTCATACACTGATTGGAAGTTAGGCGTTACAAAAGACTTTGGTGGCGGCTTATCAGCAGCCATCGCTTATGTTGGAACTAATGCTTCAACATACCTAGGTGGCTACTCCTATTCCAGTCCGCAAGGCAAGAACTTGGGCAGATCAACTGGCCTTATCTCTCTGACAAAAACTTTCTAATTTCCACTCTGAACGGAGAAACATATGAAATTAATTACCGCAATCATCAAGCCATTCAAGCTTGACGAAGTGCGCGAAGCTCTCTCGGAAGTGGGAGTTTCGGGCATTACCGTCACTGAAGTTAAAGGCTTTGGTCGTCAAAAAGGACACACCGAGTTATATCGCGGTGCTGAGTATGTTGTCGACTTTTTACCTAAAGTAAAAATTGAAGCTGCTGTTGAAGATGGCATCTTGGAGCGTGCAATTGAAGCAATTGAAAAATCTGCACGTACAGGCAAGATTGGCGATGGCAAGATTTTTGTCTCCCCAGTCGAGCACGTCATTCGTATCCGCACCGGTGAAACCGGCGCGTCAGCACTTTAAAGAGAGGTTCAAAATGTTAACTTGGATGAAACGACTCGTTGCTGGTGGTGCTATGGCTTTAGCTATTGGTGCTACTGGTGTAATGGTTACTTCGCCAGCGCATGCTGATGAAGTTAAAAAACCTGCTGTAACTGCGCCTGCAGCTACCCCTGCGGCAACTCCCGCTGCTGCAGAGCCTGCTCCGGTTCTTTGCTCTGAAAAGTGCAATAAGGCAGATATCGCTTGGATGATGGTTTGTACGGCTTTGGTATTGCTGATGACCCTTCCTGGCTTAGCTTTGTTCTACGGTGGGTTAACTCGCAGCAAGAACATCCTGTCTATCTGCATGCAATGTTTCATGGTCTTCTCATTGATTACAGTGCTATGGGCCATTTATGGTTATAGCTTTGCATTCACGGAAGGCGGAGCATTTATTGGTGGGCTTGATCGTCTCTTCTTGGGCGGCATTAACCCAGATTCAGTTGCTGCAACCTTTAGTAAAGGGGTTGTAATTCCTGAGTTTGTATTTATGGCATTCCAAGCAGTGTTCGCAACTATCACTTGCTGCTTAATCATCGGTTCATTTGCTGAGCGCGCTAAGTTCTCTGCAATTTTGGTGTTCATGGTGATTTGGTTCACACTAAGCTACTTGCCGATCGCTCACATGGTTTGGTTCTGGCCTGGTCCTGATGACATTAAAGATGCCGCATCACTCGAGGCAATTACTGCTCGTGCTGGTTGGTTATGGCAAAAAGGTGTTCTAGACTTTGCTGGCGGAACAGTTGTACACATCAATGCTGCAATCGCTGGTTTAGTTGGTTCCTATGTTGTTGGCAAGCGTTTGGGTTACGGCAAAGAAGCGATGAAGCCACATAACTTGGTTTATGTAATGACTGGCGCTGCACTCTTGTGGTTCGGCTGGTTTGGTTTCAATGCTGGCTCAGCTCTTGAAGCAAACGGTACTGCTGGTTTGGCATTCGTGAATACTTATTTAGCAACTGCTGCTGCTGTATTGGGCTGGTCAGTGGCTGAGTGGGTTCTTAAGGGTAAGCCATCTATGTTGGGTGCGGCTTCTGGTTGCGTAGCAGGTTTGGTTGCTATTACTCCAGCGGCTGGGTTTGCTGGTCCAATGGGTGCAATCATCATTGGTCTCATCGCTGGCGTAGTTTGCCTCTGGGGTGTTACTGGCCTTAAGAAGATTTTGGGTTCAGATGACAGCTTGGACGTATTCGGTGTTCACGGTGTAGGCGGTATTACTGGTGCACTGTTAACCGGCGTATTTGCTGATCCAGCATTGGGCGGCTCTGGTATTTGGGATTATGTAGCAAATGCAGTTGCTCCTGACTACTCTATTGCTAGCCAATTGTGGATCCAAGCTCAAGGCGTGATTACTACTGTAATTTGGTCTGGCGTGGTTTCTTTCGTTGCCTTTAAATTGATCGATATCGTGATTGGTTTACGTGTTAAGGAAGAAGAAGAGCGCGAAGGCCTTGATATCAGCTCACATGGTGAGACTGCTTACGAGTCTTAATTTATAGATTTACCCCTCACTAGGCGGCTCTGGTTGGCTGCCTAGTTTTAAGCGCGGGATTTTCGGATCCCGCGTCTTTCTTTTAATAATCTTACAATGGTGGAATGGTTCCACATCTCATTACTGCTCTCAGCGGCCCTTTGCTCGAATTAGAGTCAAAGGTTTTAGAAGCGACCCCAACCATTGAGCGTTGGTTTAGGCTGGAATGGCAGGAGCATACTCCGCCGTTTTACTGCTCGGTCGATTTACGTAATTCTGGCTTCAAGCTGGCTCCAGTAGATACCAATCTTTTCCCGGGCGGCTTTAATAATCTTTCTCCGCAAATGTTGCCTTTGGCTGTTCAAGCTGCAATGGCTGCAATTGAGAAGATTTGCCCAGAGGCTAAGAATTTATTACTCATTCCAGAGCGCCATACTCGCAATACTTTCTATTTGCAGAATATTGCTCGTCTGTCTTCAATTTTGCGTCAAGCAGGATTAAATGTTCGCTTAGGTACTTTTTCAGATGAAATTAAGAAGCCTACTTGGATTGAATTGCCAGATGGTAATCGCCTGCTGATGGAGCCACTCTCGCGACTTGGGCTCAAGAAGCAACGTTTAGGTTTAAAAGACTTTGATCCCTGCTCAATTTTGTTAAATAACGATTTGTCTGCAGGTATTCCACCAATTTTAGAGAATATCTATGAGCAGTATTTATTGCCCGGATTACACGCTGGGTGGCATGTGCGGCGCAAATCAAATCACTTTGCTGCATATGAAGAGGTGGCCAAGAAATTTGCCAAGGTAGTTGATATTGATCCGTGGATGATTAATCCTTATTTCACGAGTTGTTCAAATATTAATTTTCATGAGCGCAAAGGCGAAGATGAATTGCAAACTGCAGTAGAGCAAGTGCTCAAGAAGACTGCAAAAAAATATCGTGAATATGGGATTAAAGAAAAACCCTATGTTGTAGTTAAGGCCGATGCAGGCACGTACGGCATGGGTGTAATGGTGGTTAACGATCCTGCACAGCTAAAAGGTTTGAATCGCAAAGACCGCAATAAGATGAGCGTTGTTAAAGAGGGTCTAGAAGTAAGCGATGTACTCATTCAAGAGGGTGTCTATACCTTCGAGAAGGTTAATGAGGCTGTTGCCGAACCAGTGGTCTATATGATTGATCGATATGTGATTGGTGGTTTCTATCGAGTGCATACAGATCGTGGTCCAGACGAAAATCTCAATGCACCAGGTATGCATTTTGTACCGCTGGCCTTTGAGCAAAACTCAATGCCTGATCTTGGGGCTAAGCCAGGTAGCGCCGCTCCTAATCGTTTCTATTTATATGGAGTTGTTGCTCGCCTAGCGCTTCTTGCCTCATCACTAGAGCTAGAGCGTACTGACCCGAATGCTGAAGTTGCATAAATAAAAATAAGCCGCTCAATAGAAAATATGGACCTTCTTTTTATTGCAGACCCGCTTGAGTCTTTTAAGATTCAAAAAGACTCTACCTTAGCGATGATGCGTGTGGCTCAAGAAGCAGGTCACCGATTATGGTTTTGTCAAAGTCGTAATGTGCTGTGGAGAGATGATCTTGTTGTAGCGGATTGCCAGTCTTTGGTAATTAAACCAAGCTCTACTGCTTGGTTTGAGTTGGGTGATATAGAGCCAAGAGCTTTGATGTCTTTTTCTGCAGTACTGATGCGCACAGATCCACCATTTGATATTGAGTACCTCAATACAACTTGGTTGCTGTCGGCAGCGGTTCGTCAGGGTGCAAAAGTATTCAATAATCCAAATGCTGTACGCGATCATTCAGAAAAACTTTCTATCTTAGAGTTTCCACACCTTATTCCGCCCACATTGGTAACTCGTGAATTAAGTGCGGTTGAGCGATATCACCAAACCCATGGCGATATCGTGATTAAACCTTTGGATGGCATGGGGGGAATGGGTGTATTTAGAGTGGGTCCCGATGGCCTCAATCTTGCAAGTATTGTTGAAACACTTGGAGAGAATGGCGCCAGAACACTGATGGTTCAGCGCTTTCTTCCTGAAATTACCCAGGGCGATAAGCGGGTGCTTTTGATTGGTGGAGAGGTTGTGCCGTTTGTGCTGGCTCGAATACCTCAGGGTAAGGAAATTCGAGGTAATTTAGCCGCTGGTGGCAAAGGCGTTGCAATGCCTTTAACTGAGGCCGAAACAAGAGTTGCCGAAGAATTGGCACCAACTTTAAATCGGCGTGGATTATTCTTAGTTGGATTGGATTTAATTGGTGGTTATCTCACAGAAATCAATGTGACTAGCCCCACCTGTTTTGTTGAAATTACCGACCAAACTGACTTTAATGTCTCACAATTTTGGTTGACTTCACTTGAGAAGGCGTTGACTTAAAAATGGCTGGAATTGTCATCGTTGCACACACACCAGTTGCTAGCGCAATGCTAGGTTTCGCAGAGCATACTTTTGGTGTATTGCCTGAACGTGTTAGAGCGGTGGATATTCCGCCACATGAAGATACGAAAGTAAGCTTTGATCGCTTACTGAAAGCTGCGTATGGTGTAAATACAGGCAATGGCGTACTTATCCTGACAGATGTGATGGGTGCAACACCTGCCAATGTGGCATCTAAACTCGAGGCACTCGGTCCTTTATCTGGATTAAACGCGCCCGTCGTTGTGTTGGCAGGCCTCAATCTTCCTATGCTGATGCGCTGTATCTCGCATCGTGGAGAGGGTCTGGAAGAGTTGGCGCAAAAGGCGCTGACTGGTGGACAGCATGGAATTTTGCGCCTCGGCACAAAAGTCAATCAAGGGTAAAAAGGAATAACTGACCATGCCAAGTGCAGAAATTGAAATTATTAACAAATTAGGTTTGCATGCGCGAGCATCTGCGAAGCTTTCGCAGTTAGCAGCTCAGTTTCCTTGTGAAATATTCTTGTCACGTAATGGGCGTCAAATTAATGCAAAGAGCATTATGGGTGTGATGATGCTTGCGGCTGGTATGGGTAGTACTGTCACGCTAGAGACGGTTGGCGAGAAGGAAGATGAAGCTATGCAGGCTCTCACGGCATTAATTAATGACCGCTTCGGTGAAGGCGAGTAAAGAGATATGACTTTTGCGTTGCATGGAATTCCAGTATCGAAAGGCATTGCTATTGGCAAGGCGGTACTGATTTCGCGTGCAGCATTGGAAGTTAGTCACTATTTAGTCGAGCCCGGTAAAGAAGAAGCGGAGGCTCAAAAATTATTAGATGCTTTTAATCAGGTTCGTCTAGAGCTAGACCAATTACGCCATGGGCTTCCAAAAGATGCTCCGCAAGAGATGGCTGCGTTCTTAGATGTTCACGGCATGATATTGGCTGATCCTGCCTTGGCTGAAAAGCCTATCGCATTGATTCGTACACAGCGCTTAAATGCTGCGTGGGCCTTAACAACCGAGCTAAATGATCTGTTAGAGCAATTTGCGGATATTGAAGATGCCTATTTAAAGGAACGTGCTAACGACATTCGGCAGGTTGCTGAGCGAGTAATTAAAGCTTTAAATGCACAAAAACAAGACCCGCTAGTAGACCCCGATTTTTTGCCTACTAGTGATATTGGTGTTGAATCCATCATTGTTGCGCATGATATTGCTCCGCATGACATGTTGCGTTTTAAAGAACATGCTTTTACAGGCTTTGTTACTGATCTTGGCGGAAAAACATCTCATACAGCGATTGTTGCGCGAAGCATGGAGATTCCAGCTGTAGTAGGTGTAAGGCATGCCAGCGAAATGATTCGTCATGGCGATTGGCTGGTATTGGATGGCGAGCGAGGTATCGTGATTGTTGCTCCAGATGAGCAACTACTTGCCGAATATCGCAAGTTGCAATCTCAAGTCTTAAAAGAGACTCGTAAGCTTCAACAGTTAAAGCATGCAAAAACCGAAACTGCTGATCGTGTGGAGATTGAGTTATTTGCCAATATTGAATTACCGGAAGACGCTGTTCAAGCTGTAAAGCTGGGTGCTGTTGGTGTTGGCTTATTCCGCTCTGAATTTTTATTCATGGATCGGAAGCAGGCCTTACCAGATGAAGAGCAGCAGTATTTAGAATATCGTCGGGTGGTAGATTTAATGCATGGTTTGCCAGTGAACATTAGAACCATTGACGTTGGTGCTGATAAAGCATTGGGTGGCGCTGGCGATGTTGCGCAAACAGGCACATCGCCTCTCGGATTGCGCGCGATTCGCTGGTCCTTAACTGAGCCAGAAATATTCTTAACCCAGCTCAGAGCGATCTTACGTGCATCGGCCCATGGTCAGGCGCGTATCATGATTCCGATGTTGGCGCATGCTAAAGAAATTGATGAAACATTCCGATTGATTGAAAAAGCTAAGCAGCAATTACATCAACGAGGAAAAGCATTTAATCCGAATATTCAAGTCGGCGCCATGATTGAAATTCCTGCGGCTGCCTTAGTACTTCCTTTATTTATTGATCGCTTTGATTTTCTTTCAATCGGCACAAACGATTTAATTCAATATACCTTGGCAATTGATCGTGCCGATCATGCTGTTGCGCATTTATATGACCCTTTACATCCAGCTATTTTGAATTTATTGGCAAATATCATCGGGCAAGCTAAACGAGCGAATGTGCCGATTGCTATTTGTGGTGAGATGGCTGGAGACCCGACATTAACAAAACTTTTACTTGGTTTAGGTTTGACTGACTTCTCGATGCATTTCAGTCAGTTGTTGCTAGTGAAGCGAGAAATATTGAAAGCAAATGTAGGGCTTTTGAGAGCTCGCGTACCTAGAGTTTTAAAAGCATATGAGCCTGAAGAGCAGGCTAAGGCTTTAGAGCGATTACTTTCTTAGTTTCTTAATGTGTTGATCCGCATACTAAGCAGTCGGGATTGCGGCTAATACGGATTTCATCGATTTGGGTAGTCTGACCATTCCAAAGCAGCATTCGCCCAACCAAAGGTTCCCCGAAACCAATCAATACTTGTAGTGCTTGAGCAGCTTGCATTGCGCCAATAATTCCAACTAGGGGCGAATAGATGCCCATACTGGCACAACTGACTTCTTCAAATTTCTCCTCGGGAGAAAAGATGCAGGCATAACAGGGTGAGGATGAGTTGCGTGGATCAAACACGCTTAATTGACCATCAAATTTAAGAGCAGATCCCGAGACTAGTGGAACACGATGTCTAACACAGGCAGCATTAATAAGATGTCTGGTTGAAAAGTTATCCGTGCAATCCAAAACGATATCAACACTTGGTAGTAGATCATCTAAAAGCGTTGCATTAGCTTTTGATTGAATAGTTTCAATTTGAATATCAGAATTGAGGCGTTGCAAAAAATCTTTCCCAGATGCAACTTTACTTTCGCCAATGCTCCCTTCAGTGTGCATGATCTGGCGCTGTAAGTTGGTGAGCTCTACCGTATCGTGATCGATCAGGGTGATATGTCCTATTCCTGCCGCTGCTAAATAGGGGGCGGCAGCGCTACCTAGGCCGCCTGCGCCAATCACTAAGACATGCGAATGAATCAGTTTTTCTTGGCCATCAACATCAATTTCATCTAGCAATAAATGCCTAGAGTAGCGAAGTAGTTGCTGATCATCCATATGCTTTTGAAAAAGTAAAAGCTTTATTCAAGCTTGGAAGAAGATCGTTTTACAGGCTGTCCATTGATAAAGGCCACCGCTTGAGAGAGCATGAAATCATCAGCGCTGCCAAGTTCGATAGGCTTCTTATTTTTCTCCTTCTCTTTTTCTTCAGGAGTCTTCTTGGCATTTTTTTCTTCAATACGCTGCAACTCTTCGAGACGGCGTTGTTCTCGATCCTTAATGAGTTTATCTTCCGCAGATTGTTTATTGCGTAAATGTTTCTCGCTATCAATTTCACGAGTAATTAATACGTCATCTGGATCGCCATCCTTGTTTTGATCAACTGGAATATCTGGTTTCACACCATATGCTTGAATCGATTTCCCGCTTGGGGTGTAGTAATAGGCTGTGGTGATTTTGAGTGCAGAGTCGTTGGTGAGTGGGCGGACAGTTTGAACGGAACCTTTGCCAAAGGTGGTCTTGCCGATAATCGTTGCGCGTTTGTAATCTTGAAGTGCGCCAGCCACAATTTCAGAGGCAGAAGCAGAATAGGCATTTACCAAGACAACCATGGGCAATTTCTTAAATATAGGCGGCACACCAGCCAAAGGATCTCCAGGCTCATTTAGTCGGTACATGGCTGGCGTTGCATTAAACACTTGTTTCGAATCAGGCGATTGCCCTTTGGTTGAAACAATAATTGCATCAGCAGGCAAGAATGCGGCAGCTACACCGACTGCGCCTTGTAATAGGCCACCACCATTATTGCGAAGATCGAGGATGATGCCTTTTAATTTCGGATTTTGGTTAGCAATATCAGTTAACTTTTTAGCTAAATCTGGCACAGTTCTTTCTTGGAAGCTGGTGATTCTGACCCAGGCAATATCGTTATCCAGAATTTTAGTTTTAACGGATTGAACTTTAATTTCCGCGCGGGTGATTGTTACGGGAAAGCTACGTTCCTCGCTCTTACGAAAGACTGTCAAAGTTATTTTGGTGCCTGGCGTACCACGCATAGTGCGGACAGCCTTATCCAAAGACATTCCACGAACTGGTTTGTCATCCAGTCTTGTGATGAGATCGCCAGCTTGAAGTCCAGCGCGTGCAGCAGGGCTATCTTCAATTGGGTTTAAAACCTTCACTACACCATCTTCTGAGGTAATTTCAATACCAAGACCGGCAAACTTTCCTGTGGTCATTTCTTGCATTTCTGCAAAATCTTTTTTATCTAGAAAGGTGGAATGAGGATCAAGACTACTTACCATTCCTTTGACAGCATCAGTTAATAATTGCTTATCTTCAATAGGTTCAACATATTCACGCTTAATTTGAGCAAAGACATTTGAAAGTGTTCTTAACTCGTCGAGCGGAAGTTGTGTACTTTGCTGTGCAATAGGCTGTGAGCCCTGCTGTGCAGTCGCAGAGAGCTGGATGGTGGCTGCAACACCAGCTATGAGACCAATAGCTATTAAGGCAAAGTTCTTCAGAAAATGGCGCATATCTTTTTGCTTTAATCCAAATAAAAGTGTTGAATAGGTTTCAGGTTGTCATCTAGTTCGTAAACAAGAGGAATGCCGTTAGGGACATTAACCTCCATGATGGCTTCATCAGACATTTGATCGAGATATTTAATTAATGAGCGAATACTATTTCCATGTGCTACAAGGAGTACGCGCTTGCCAGCCTTGAGTGCGGGGGCAATAGATTCATTCCATAAAGGTAGAACTCGCTCAACGTTATCTTTTAGACATTCACCCAATGGAATATCAGATGAGTTTAGTTTGGAGTAGCGAGGGTCATTCTTGGGATTACGTTCGTCTTCGCTACCAAGAAGTGGAGGGCGCACATCATAAGAGCGTCTCCAGATATGAACTTGTTCATCACCATATTTGGCTGCTGTTTCGGCTTTGTTTAGACCGGTGAGCGCTCCATAGTGACGCTCGTTAAGCCGCCAACTATGAACAACAGGGAGCCACATTAAGTCCATGGTGTCTTGGACGTTCCAAAGAGTGCGAATCGCACGTCTTAAAACCGAGGTATAGGCGATGTCAAATTCATAGCCTGCTTTACGTAGGTTTTCGCCCGCGGCTAGGGCTTGTTCAGCCCCTTTTGGAGTTAGGTCGACGTCCGCCCAGCCAGTGAAGCGGTTTTCAAGGTTCCAGGCGGATTCGCCATGACGAATAAGGACAAGTTGTTTCATAGAGCCATTCTATAATCCAGTGATGAACTTTCTCACTCAAATTGATAATTTAGCGCTCATTGCCCTCCTTTTGGTTTCGGGCTTGGCGCTTTTCCTACCCACATTATCTACGCTTATTGGCGGAAAAGGCTTGTCTCCAACTGAGGCAACTATTTGGATTAATCGTCGCAAAGCATATGTGCTTGATTTGCGTTCCGAAGAGGTCTTTAAAACAGGGCATCTTCCTGGGGCGAAATTAGTCAATGCAGCTGACTTAACCGCAGGGATTGGAAAGTTGAAATTGGATCGTAAGCATCCCTTGGTGTTAGTTTGCGAGACAGGGGCTCAGTCACGTAAGCTTATGGTTGAAACTCAAAAACTGGGGTTTGCGGAAGTGGGTGTTTTAGAAGGCGGCGTACAGGCTTGGAAAGCAGCGGCTTTGCCTTTGGTGAAATAAGGGGAAATAATGCCTCCAGTAACAATGTATAGCACTCAAGTTTGCCCATATTGTGTAATGGCAGAAAAGCTTTTACTTAAAAAAGGCGTTGCTCATCTAGATAAGATTTTGATTGATCGTGATCCATCCCAAAGAGAAATCATGATGACTCGTACCGGGCGCCGAACTGTTCCTCAAATTTATATTGGCGATACCCATGTGGGTGGCTATGACGATTTAGTGGCATTAGATCGTGCTGGAAAACTTGATCCATTATTGGCTTAATTGATTAAATAAATTTATAAAGAAAGTTAGCAATGACCGAACAAACTTCTGCCCCACAAACAAACTCTGATCAATCTAAAGAGCCTAGCTTTCGTATTCAGCGAATCTATCTAAAGGATTTATCTCTTGAGCAGCCCAATGCTCCACAGATTTTGTTGGTGGCATCTGAGCCTCAAATTCAGGTTGAGATTAATATCTCGGTCGATCCTGTAAATAGCGAAATATTCGAAGTGTCCCTTGCTTGCACTGTTACGGCAAAGGTTGAGGGTAAAGTGCTTTTCTTGGTTGAGGCCAAGCAAGCAGGTATTTTTGAATTTATCAATATACCTCCAGAGCAAGTTGACCCAATGCTGGGTATTACATGCCCTACCATTTTGTATCCTTATTTGCGCTCCAATATCGCCGACACTATTAGTCGCGCAGGCTTCCAGCCAATCCACTTGAATGAAATTAATTTCCATGGCATGTATGAGCAGCGACTGATGCAGGCTCACGAAGCTGCAGCTAAAGATGCGCCAGCGGCAGATGAAAGCAAAATTATTCTTCCTCATTAAGTCTCTAAAACGAGCCAACAGATCATGAAAGTGACCTTGCTTGGTGCTGGTGCTTGGGGAACGGCGATGGCTGCGCAAGCGGCTCGTCATCTTCAAGGGGGTGATGTTTGTTTATGGTCTCGTAGCAAGCAACAATTGGCAGATATTCGTAAGAATGGCCAGAACTGCACTTATCTCCCAGGCATTCCGCTGCCAGAAGGACTCCAATTTGAGGAAGATTTATCTGCGGCCATTAAAAGACTCTCGAGCGATGATTTATTAGTAGTAGCAACTCCAATGTCGGGACTTTCGGAAACGATTGCTCAAGTTTTAAAGATTGCGCAACATCCCTTGAATATTATTTGGCTTTGCAAGGGACTAGAGCCCAATACCGCTTTATTACCGCATCAAGTGGTTGAGCGAGAAAATGCTCTTCATGCTCATGGAATCGCGCATGCATATGGCGCATTATCTGGACCTAGTTTTGCTCGTGAGGTTGGCGCAGGAATGCCTTGCGCCCTCACGGTAGCAAGTAATTCCGCCAAATTATGCGAGGTAGTCCAAGCTGCCTTTCATCACGGCAATATGCGCATTTACTCAAGCGATGATTTGGTTGGTGTTGAGTTGGGTGGCGCCATTAAGAATGTTTTAGCCATCGCAGCAGGAATTGGCGACGGCCTGGATTTGGGCCTTAATGCTCGTGCTGCAGTTCTTACCAGAGGTTTAGCTGAAATGATGCGCCTTGTAAAAGCTGCAGGTGGTAAATCAGAAACCTGTATGGGCTTGACTGGGGTTGGAGACTTAATTTTGACTGCTACTGGAGATCTATCCCGTAACCGTCGAGTTGGCCTTGAGTTAGCTGCCGGAAAATCTCTCCCCGAGATTCTTGCAAGTCTTGGTCATGTCGCTGAGGGTGTGCTTTGTGCTGCTGCAGTTAGAGATTTGGCTGTGCGTCTTGGTGTTGAGATGCCAATTATTGCCATGATGGGTGAAGTGCTAGCTGGAAAAATGAAGCCACATGATGCTGTCAGAAAGTTGATGGGGCGCGATCCAAAAATTGAATCGTAACCAAAGTCTATAAGACTTATCTTTACTGGCCACCCGCGAAGCCGTTTTGTCGCCAAGCCTCATATACAACGATTGCTACTGTATTTGACAGGTTCAGGCTACGACTACTATCTTGCATTGCTAATCGCATACGATTTTCAGCGGGTATGGAATTCCTTACCTCATCGGTAATACCTTTGGTTTCAGAGCCAAATACAAAATAATCATTGGGGGCGTAACTCCCTTCATGAAATTTCCCGGAACCCTTTGTTGTTAATGCGAAGAGATGTTGTGGATTGGGTTTCTCATCCTGTAAAAATTGCGCCCAATTTCTATGGACCTTGACTCTTGCAAACTCGTGGTAATCCAATCCAGCCCTACGCAGCTTTGCATCTTCCATTGGAAACCCTAAGGGCTCTATGAGATGCAACTTTGCCCCAGTATTTGCGCAGAGGCGAATGATGTTGCCGGTATTAGGCGGAATTTCTGGTTCGAATAAAACAATATTAAACATGTGGTACTCATTAAATTGGTCGCGCAGCTCTGAGTAGCACCCAATTAATTATGCGAGATACACCATTGTCCTTCAGAATGCGTGCAATTTCATTGAGAGTTGCCCCACTCGTCATGACGTCATCAAAAACAATGATCGTTTTATTTTGAATGCGTTCAACATATGCCTCTTCAATATAAAACATATCCCGTATTGCTACTTGACGATTACTTAGATTGCTGCCAGCTTGATGGCTTGAATAATGATGACGTTGGAGGATGTAAGGAGATTTGTAAATATGCTTACCGCATCGAATGCGTTTAGCAATTTCCCAACTTTGATTAAAGCCGCGTTGAGATAATTTTTTTGTGCTTAGTGGAACTGGAAACAAGTAATTTGCATTAGTGTTTTCAAGTTGCTGTGAGAGAAGCAAATTCCATATTGTGCTGAGGGCACTTCCGAATGCAATCCGCCTCTGATACTTGAACTCATGTAGTGGGTTTTGAAGTATGCCTTCATACCGATCAAGACAGTAAGTTTCATCAAAATTTGGTTGCAGCATTTGGCAGGTCGTACATTGTTGCCGCTTAATTTCTTGAGCCTCTAGTGCAATGCCGCATTGATGGCAGCACTGATAATTGAATAAGCCTTCGCTCTGCAAAGTATTTAAACAGCTTTTGCAAATTGAATATTTTTGAAACTTCTGACAAGTGATGCAGGAAGTGGGTAAAAGTTCTTCGCAAATGGTTTGAAGAATGTTCTCTGGAAATCGCATGGGGCGCTGAGTATACTGAGCCAATGACCCAGCCAATCAAATGGTTACAAGACGAAATTGCAGATCGTATGCTGCAGAAGTTAGACATCGTTAAGCTCGATGTAAAAGATATCCTGATCGTGCCAGATTTTCCTGGAAATCATTTAGGTGCAATTGCAAAGCGATATCCAAATGCACGTACTTTTAGTATTGCAGAAGAGGGTGTTTCTGGGATGCAAATGTGGCGTGCCAAAGCGATCAGTAATTGGCGATCTGCATTTGCTAGCAATACAACAGCCTTAGCAGCCTTCAGATCATCAGGCATATTTAATCTTCCAGATAATTCTGTTGACTTAGTTTTTAGCGATCTCTTGATGCAGGATCTGCCGGATCCCAAGCATTTTTTAAGCGAGTGTTGGCGGGTATTACGCGAGGGCGGTTTAATTACTTTTAGCTACTTGGGCCCAGATACTGGAAAAGAGTTGCGTTCACTAAGCATCCCGGAGCTAAAGCTAAAGAATTTATTAAGCCCTTGGGATATGCATGACATGGGAGATGCCTTGCTTTCTGAGCGTTTTTCTGACCCAGTAATGGATATGGAGTATCTGACCTTGGACTATGAAAAGCCGGTCCTATTGTTGGCGGATGTTAGTGCCCTGAAATTGATCCACCCCACCCCTCTTGCGATCAATGAAATGAGTGTTTTGCCACCAAAACTCACTTTAGAAGTGGTTTATGGGCATGCGTGGGCCATCGGAAAGCACCTTGCAAAAGCAAAGGACAACGTGGCCTATATTGATCTAAATCAAATTGGACGCAAGACTAGGTCAGATTCTGCTTAAGTGTAAGTACTTACTATCTTTTAAACCTTGACCAAGATTGGATCAAGCTGGGTTAACCCTGTTTGTTGTTGCGCTTAATTAACCCTATAATCACGGCAGGATGTATTGGCTTGAGACCGTTTTTTGGGCATTTTTTGGCATTTTTGCTACTTTGCTCACGACAATAAACAGAGAATAAGATGAATTTATTTGGAAAAGTCACTAGGGCTTCGCTCTATTTCGTAGCAGCTTTTGGCACTGCTTTTGCTTATGCAGCAGAAAATATGCCTGGTGGCCCAGCTGTCAATCAGCTGAATTTTGCCCCTCCAGCTACCAAAATCATGCAAGAGATCCATTGGTTGCATTGGATGATGTTGGTAATCTGCGCATTGATTTTCGTCGGTGTTTTTGGAGTGATGTTCTATTCCATTTTGAAGCACCGTAAATCATTGGGTCATAAGTCAGCATCCTTCCATGAGAGCACGACTGTAGAAATTATTTGGACTGTCATTCCATTATTGATAGTGATCGGTATGGCATTGCCTGCAACAAAAACAGTTGTAGCAATGAAAGACACAACCAACTCAGACATCACTATTAAGACCACTGGCTATCAGTGGAAATGGGGTTACGACTACATTAAAGGCGAAGGCGAAGGTATTAGCTTTTTGTCTACCCTATCTACATCACGCGAGGCCATTAATAACTTGGCTCCTAAGTCAGATACTTATCTGATGGAAGTCGATAATGAAATGGTTGTTCCAGTTGGTAAGAAAATTCGCTTGATCACCACTGCTAATGACGTAATCCATGCATGGACCATTCCAGCATTTGGTGTGAAACAAGATGCTATCCCTGGCTTTGTGCGTGACACTTGGTTTAGAGCAGAAAAAATTGGTACATTCCGCGGTCAGTGTTCTGAGTTATGTGGCGCAGAACATGCCTTTATGCCAATCGTTGTGAAAGTAGTTTCTCAAGAAGACTACACAGCTTGGGTTGCGCAGAAGAAAAAAGAAATGGGCGCTGGCGGTGATGATCCATCTAAGGTTTACACATTGGAAGAGCAAAAAGAGCGCGGTGCCAAAGTGTATGCGGCGAACTGTGCGGCTTGCCATCAACCAAATGGTAAAGGTGCAGGTGCATTCCCAGCATTGGATGGCAGCAAAGTGGTGAATGGTCCTAAAGCAGGTCAGTTCAACATCTTGATCAACGGTAAGGGCGCGATGCCAAAGTGGGCCGGTGTGATCTCTGATGCTGATATCGCTGCAGTGATGACCTATACACGTAACTCATGGGGTAATAAGACGGGTGAAGTGATTCAGACCCAAGAGGTTATTACCGCACGTGGTGGCAACTAATTCAGATTAACAAATACAGATAAAAACGAAACCGGAGTAATTTATGAGCACAGTCTCTACTACCCACGATCACGCACATGATCATGCACATGATGATCACACGCCACATGGTTGGCGTCGTTGGTTGTTCGCAACTAACCACAAAGACATCGGCACGATGTACTTGATCTTCTCATTCGTAAGTTTGTTAGCTGGTGGTGTGATGGCGTTAGGAATTCGTTTGGAATTATTTCAGCCTGGCTTGCAATTTTTGCGCCCTGAATTTTTCAATCAATTAACCACTATGCACGGTTTGGTGATGGTGTTCGGTGCAATCATGCCGGCATTCGTTGGTTTTGCTAACTGGATGGTGCCTTTGCAAGTTGGTGCGTCGGATATGGCATTTGCTCGCATGAATAACTTTAGTTTCTGGATTCTTCCAGTAGCTGCAACATTGTTGTTGAGCTCATTCCTTGTTCCTGGTGGCGCTCCATCTGGTGGTTGGACTATCTATGCTCCTTTGACTTCGCAAATGGGCCCTGGCATGGATATGGCAATTTTTGCTCTTCACTTATTGGGCGCCTCTTCCATCATGGGTTCGATCAACATCATCGTGACCATTTTGAATATGCGCGCTCCTGGCATGACATTGATGAAGATGCCAATGTTCTGCTGGACTTGGTTGATTACTGCTTATTTATTGATTGCTGTTATGCCTGTGTTGGCTGGTGCGATCACGATGGTTTTGACTGACCGTCATTTTGGTACTTCATTCTTCTCTGCTGTTGGTGGTGGTGACCCAATCATGTTCCAGCATATTTTCTGGTTCTTTGGTCATCCAGAGGTTTACATCATGATTCTTCCTGCATTCGGAATCATTAGTGAAATCGTTCCAGCGTTCTCCAGAAAAACATTATTTGGTTACAGCTCAATGGTGTATGCAACCGCATCGATTGCGATCTTGTCATTCATCGTTTGGGCTCACCACATGTTTGCAACTGGCATGCCAGTAACAGGCCAATTGTTCTTCATGTATGCAACGATGTTGATCGCTGTTCCAACTGGTGTGAAGATTTTTAACTGGGTTGCAACCATGTGGAAAGGTTCAATGACATTTGAAACTCCCATGTTGTGGGCTATCGGTTTTATCTTCGTTTTCACTATGGGCGGTTTTACAGGCTTAATGTGCGCAATGGCTCCTATTGATATCGGCATTCAAGATACCTATTACGTTGTCGCTCACTTCCATTACGTATTAGTTGCCGGTTCATTGTTTGCTATGTTCGCTGGCTTCTACTATTGGTGTCCTAAGTGGACTGGCTACATGGCTAGCGAAACTCGCGGCAAGATCCATTTCTGGGCTTCCATGATTTTCTTTAACATCACCTTCTTTCCAATGCACTTCTTGGGCTTAGCAGGTATGCCACGTCGTTATGCCGACTATCCAACTCAGTTTGCAGACTTCAATATGATTGCTTCAATCGGCGCCTTGGGCTTTGGTTTGGCACAGGTTTATTTCTTGTTCTTCGTTGTAATGCCAGCGTATCGCGGTCAGGGCGAAAAAGCTCCGATGAAGCCATGGGATGGTGCAAAAGGTTTGGAGTGGACTGTTCCATCACCAGCTCCGCACCATACATTTGAGACTCCGCCTAGTGCAGAGCAAATGCGTGAAGCAGGAATTTAATTCTTCACATAAACAAGCCCTAACTGCGAATAACCGTAGATTAGGGTTTGTGCTTTTGAGTATTGTGTTGGTGTTTTTTATTGGAATAATGATTAAACGGAGTGTGTTGGGTTAATCCAGCTTATTAGGATGGTTACAACTCAAACGTTAAATCGGCAGATTTTGTTAAAGCTTTTAGTAGCAGCAGTAATGATGTTTGGTTTTGGTTATGCATTAGTTCCAATGTATAAGGCCTTGTGTGAGGTTACTGGGATTAATGTGGTTACTAGTAAGAATGATTATGGTGTTCGTGCCTTTAGTCCTAATAAGGTTGGCAATACACAAGTTAATTATTCTCGTACGGTGACTATTGAGTTTGACTCAAATAGCCGTGGGCCGTTCACTTTTAAGCCAGTGAAGAACTTCTTGGAGGTTCATCCAGGTGAAATGACGGAGATTGTTTATGAAGTTACCAACAATCTCGGTCGTACAGTGCGCGCTCAAGCAATACCAAGCTATGCGCCTAAAAGTGCAACAGAGTTTTTTACGAAATTAGAGTGTTTTTGTTTTCAGGAACAAACGCTTGCAGCAAATGAAACGAAGAGGATGCCAGTGGTTTTTGTAATCGATGCAGGCTTGCCTGATGATGTAAAAACAATCACTTTGTCCTATACCTTCTTTGAGTTAGGTTTGGGTGGTACTCCACCAGCGCCAAAATCAAAGGTGGCTTCATGAAGAAGAAAAGTAGTTTTATGCAGTCGATGAAAGCCGTGATGTGGGGCTTTTTGGGTGTGCGTAAAAAAGCAGGTTTGCAGGAAGATGTAGCTTCATTAAGTTTTGTGCACATTATCATTGCAGGTGTAGTAGGTGCCTTGATTTTTATGGGTGTTCTCCTGTTGATAGTGAAAGCAGTTGTGTCCCATTGATTATTTTTTGATTGAATAGAGAGAATAAGATGTCATCCAATTCAACCCCATACTATTTCGTCCCTGGACTATCTAGACATCCTGCTATGGCTGCCGCCGGCTTAATTGCTTTTGGCGCCGGTATGTCAGGCTGGGTTAATCACACTTCTTGGGGCGGTCCTCTGACCTTAGTTGGCGTGGCTTGGATTTTGTTTGTGCTCTATCACTGGTTTGGCGATACGATTGCAGAATCAAATTCTGGCAAGAACGGTGTCAACGTTGACATTTCTTATCGATGGTCAATGGCATGGTTCATCTTCTCTGAAATCATGTTCTTCGGTGCATTCTTTGCTGCCTTGTTCTATGCACGCAATATCGCCATGCCTTGGATGGGCGATGTAGAAAGCAAATTGATTTGGCCTAATTTCCAGGCGGTATGGCCAAATGATGGCCCAGCTGGTTTGGTTGAAAAATTTACCACCATGGGTCCATGGCCAATTCCTACAGTCAACACTTTATTGTTGTTGAGCTCTGGAGTAACCATTACTATTGCTCACCATGCATTGGTAGAGAACCATATGAAGAAGGCGATTGTTTTTTTAGCCGCCACGGTTGGTTTGGGCGCTATCTTCTTGGGCTTCCAAATGTATGAGTACTACCATGCTTACCATGCATTGAACCTCAAATTAACTTCAGGTATCTACGGTTCCACTTTCTTCATGTTGACAGGCTTCCATGGTTTTCACGTGTTTCTTGGTGGCACTATGTTGGCAATTGTGTTGCGTCGTATGATTCGTGGCGACTTCACTGCTCAGCACCACTTCGCGTTTGAGGGCGCCGCTTGGTACTGGCACTTTGTTGACGTTGTTTGGCTCGGCCTCTACATCGCTGTTTACTGGATGTAAGCAATTAAAAATCGGGGCTTAAAGCCCCGATTTGTTTTTAAGCTCCCAAGATTATTGGGCGACTTAATTAGTGCCCACTTTAATTCCGGTAGCTTGTATCAGTCCGAAATAATTGGCCAAAAGGATGCCAATAAATAACGCGATAGATAGGCCAATGCGAAGCATTAACGAGTGAACCATTCGTGCGCTATTGCCCCTATCTTTCATCATGTAATACAGGGCTGATCCTAAGCTAAAAACTATCATTAGTAGGACAATCGGAATAAGCCACTTCATTTCAAATCCTTATTTATCAATCTCTTGAACAGTCTTTTTATTGCCCTCATTACTAAGCGCATAGTCGCTACTGTATCAGCCTTACTGGTTATTGGGATTGGCTGTGGGGCGGGCATTTGGCAGTTGGGCAGGGCGGATACCAAAATTGCCTTGGCAGCGAATTTATTGGCTAAACAACAAATGCCTATTTTGAGTGCAAATGCAGGCTCCTGGACCTTGGAGGAGGCATCTGAGCGTCGGATGATTGCTCGGGGTGAATATATTCCCGATGCAGCAATTTGGTTGGATAACCGACCAAGGCCAATTCCTCCAGTTGGAAGTGCTAATGTGCAGTCGGGCTTTTACCTGATGATGCCACTGAGACTTGAAGGTAGGAATGAGGTTCTATGGGTAAACCGTGGATGGGCGCCACGCAATAATGAAAATCGCGAAACTCTGCCGCCAGTCCAGACTCCAAATAGGGTGGTAAATATCGAAGGTATTGTTTTTGCACAGCCTGGCAGGGTATATGAGCTGGGTGGTGGTAAGGCAGATATTGATCCTGCTAAGCCTAGAATCGAGCAAAACTTTGATTTAGTGGCTGAGGGCAAATTACATGGATGGCAGCAAAGCCCCTTTATTTTGCGTGAGGTCGACACTGGCATTGATGATGGGTTGTTTCGTGATTGGGCGCCTCTGACGACTGGTGTCGATCGCCATTATGCTTATGCATTCCAGTGGTTTGCTTTGGCTTTTGCTGGATTTTTATTTTGGCTATTAACGGGTTTGCGGCAATACAAACGTCAGGGCTTTATGAATGGGGATCAAGGGTGAGCGATAAAGATTTGTTAATTCCGGCATCGCAGATAGATTCGTCTGCTATTAATGCACGTACTCGCCGTGGTCGCATTCAGATGCTGTTGTTATTACTTGCTTGTGCTTCACCAGTGATTGCATCGTATTTTGCCTACTATGTCATTAAGCCCGCAGGTGGAAAAACGAATTTGGGAACCTTGGTTTATCCAGCGCAAGAATTTAATGCAGCTTGGCTTGACACACCAACTCAGGGTAAATGGACCCTTTTAATTGCACGCCCCGCAGATGATTGCCAATTAAAAGATGAGAAATGCATTGAGGCCTTGTTTTTAATGCGTCAAGTAAGAGTTGCCATGGGAAGAGAAAGTGGACGCTTGCAACTTATATGGGTGAACACAGATGGTAAGCCAGTTGATCGAGAAGTAATCAAGATTTATGACGAGAAAGTAGCAGGCTTAAAGGTAGTTGCGCTTCCAGCAGATCCAAAGCTCAGGTCTGAATTTGAGGCTTGGCTAAATAAGGAAGGTGCAGGCCAACAGATTCAGTTGCTCGATCCTACGCCTGCAAAGATGATGTATTTTCCAGTTACTAATTCTCCAAAAGAATTTTCTAGCATGAAAAAGGATTTGGAAAAGCTCTTAAAGTTAAATCATAAGGGTGAGAATTTGTAATGCCAAGTTTGATGTTATTTCTGGAGTTAGCAGCGATCGCTATTGTTTTTGCAGGCTTGCCGCTTCTTTATCTGTGGAGGAAGCCAGGCTATAGTTTTTTTCAGAAACTCAATTGGTTTTTAGTTTTTATGACTTTCGATTTAATTGTTTTCGGCGCCTTTACTCGATTAACTGATTCAGGTTTGGGCTGTCCTGATTGGCCTGGATGTTATGGCGCATCCAATCCTTTTCATGCGCTAAGCGATATACAGCAAGCTGAAAGTGTGCTACCTAGTGGTCCTGTGACAGTAATTAAGGCCTGGATCGAAATGATCCATCGCTATTTGGCAATGACAGTGGGCGCATTAATTTTGGTACAAGTTGGGCTTGCTTTTAAAAAGATGAAGAGCTTGGGAAACAAGCCCCTATATGGTAGCTTGGGTTTGTTGTTATTAGTCTGTATTCAGGGTGCATTTGGTGCATGGACGGTCACCCTTAAATTGCAACCAATTATTGTCACTACTCATTTGATGCTGGCCCTAGTATTGCTGGCGTGTTTGACTGCATATGCCCAACAATCATGGGAAGAAAAAGTTTCTTCAGTGCGTGCTATTCGGATTCGGCCGCTTTCAGCGCAATTGATATTGCTCGGCTCCATCACTCTATTTATTCAAGTTTTTTTAGGTGCTTGGGTGAGTACCAACTATGCGGTTTTGGCATGCCCTGATTTTCCGACTTGTTTAGGTAGCGCCTGGCCTGAGACAAATTGGAGTGAAGGATTTACTCTTTGGCGCCAGTTGGGTTTGAATGCTCAGGGTGAATTTATCTCCCCTGTAGCTCTTCAAACTATTCATTGGGCACATCGTCTATTTGCAGTAGTGGTGTTAATAGTGTTGGGTGCTTTAGGGTTAAAAGCCCTTCAACTTGCAACCCCCGTTCTATCGGATCTAAGTCGAGTGGCCAAGCTGATGTTGGGGGTGTTGTTATTGCAAATTGCTACCGGTATATCTAATGTAGTGTTCCAGTGGCCCTTATTAGCGGCTTTATTGCATACTGCTGGCTCTGCTGCTTTGGTATTCTGTTTGGTCAGAATGAGTTTTTGGGCTTCTTGGAGGCCCATCATTCAAAAGAAGACGGCATCAATATGAGTGACTCTAAAACTAGCGCAGTAGTGGCTATGCCACGTTGGCGTCAATATTGGGTTTTAACTAAACCCAGGGTAACTCAGCTCGCCGTTTTTTGTGCGGTAATTGGAATGTTCTTGGCAACGCCTGGCATGGTTCCATACCCAGTGCTCTTGGGAGGCATTGTCGGAATTTGGCTTTTAGCTGGTGCAGCATTTGCGGTGAATTGCCTGATTGAGCAAGCTGTTGATGCCAAGATGAAGCGTACTTCTTGGCGTCCATCTGCTACTGGCGAAGTGACACCATTTCACATTATTATTTTTTCGATCATTTTGGGTTCGCTCGGAATGATTATCTTGTGGAATTTCTGTAACCCGCTAACGATGTGGTTAACACTCGCAACATTTGTAGGTTACGCGGTGATCTATACCTGGTTGCTAAAGCCTGCGACACCACAAAACATCGTGATTGGCGGATTGTCAGGCGCTATGCCGCCAGCACTTGGCTGGGCGGCGGTAACAAATACACTCTCTGCAGAAGCTTGGCTCTTGGTTTTGATCATCTTTGTGTGGACGCCTCCACACTTCTGGGCGCTGGCCTTATATCGTCGTGATGACTATGTCCAGTCAGGATTGCCAATGTTGCCAGTAACTCATGGTGAGCGTTTTACGCTTTTAAATATTGTGCTCTATACGCTAATCTTGATTGCTGCCACTTTGCTGCCTTACATCTATGGCATGAGTGGTCTTGTGTATTTGGTATCAGCAATTATTCTGGGTTTATTGTTCTTGGCTTATGTGCTGGCGCTATTTATTTCTTATAGTGATGCGCTGGCTAAAAAAACATTTCGTTTTTCAATCACCTATTTATCGCTGTTATTTGCAGCGCTCTTGGTAGACCATTATTTTCTCTAAGATCCATATGAATTTTCTGCGCCTTTGCTTTTTAACAGCCATCTTTTTGGTGTTGTCTGCATGTAGTCCAAAGCAAGAATTCAAAAATATTGACATCACGGGTAGCACCGCTTTTGGAAAAGACTTTAGCTTGGTGGATCCCGATGGAAAAGTACGGACCTTGGCGGACTTTAAGGGCAAAGTAGTGGTGATGTTTTTTGGTTACACCCAGTGCCCTGATATATGTCCAACCACTTTGACGGAAATGCAGCAAGTCATGTCTCTAATGGGGCCGCAGTCCGATAAGGTTCAGGTGTTATTTGTAACGGTAGACCCAGAGCGTGATACAGCAGAGATTCTGAAACAATATGTGCCCGCTTTTGATCCTCGTTTCTTGGGTTTACGTCCAGCAGACGAAGCATCCTTGGAGAAAGTTGCTAAAGACTTTAAGATTTATTACAAGAAAGTGCCAGGTAACAAGCCTGGGTCCTATACGATGGATCACACAGCAGGTAGCTATGCATTTGATCCTGAGGGTCGCTTACGCTTGTATATCAAGCATGCCCAAGGTCCGGAGACCTTGGCTCACGACTTGAAAGAATTGCTAAAGTAATAAAGCGGAAGATGTTTGCTTAGGCTGCTTGTAGTAAACCACGCATCTTTTTCAAAGCGGCAGTTTCGATTTGACGAACCCGTTCGGCAGAGATGCCGTATTCACTCGCAAGATCATGCAATGTCTTAGTGCCATTGCCTTCAGCATCCATTGCCAACCAACGGGATTGAACAATGTTTCGACTGCGTTCGTCTAATGCCATCAGGGCTTGATCCAACTTAGGTCCTTGTAGTGCATCAGCTTCAGCGCTTGCAATGCGAGCAGTGGGCTCTTGAGAGCTATCTGCTAGCCATTGAATAGGTGCATATGCTGAGTCATCATCATTGTCATCGCCTTCAAGCGCTACATCACCACC
The DNA here is from genome assembly GCF_018687635.1 of Polynucleobacter sp. MWH-Braz-FAM2G. NCBI lineage: Bacteria > Pseudomonadati > Pseudomonadota > Betaproteobacteria > Burkholderiales > Burkholderiaceae > Polynucleobacter > Polynucleobacter sp. MWH-Braz-FAM2G. The sequence continues at coordinate 2,033,266 of NZ_CP061300.1, read as the reverse complement.
AGCAAGGCGCATTTCCATTTCTTTAACATCAGAACCCTTAACATCGAGGGCTTTGGCCAAGGCATCTACCTCGCTAGGAGTAAGTGCGCTTAAAGTCGGTTTGTTGCTACGTAAGTTAAAGAATAATTTACGCTGTGCTTTAGTAGTTGCAGTTTTTACTAAACGCCAATTTTTGAGAATGTACTCATGAATCTCTGCCTTAATCCAATGGATTGCATATGAAACTAAACGTGCCCCATTGCTTGGGTCATAACGTTTGACTGCTTTCATAAGGCCGATATTGCCTTCTTGAATTAAGTCAGCGTGTGGAATGCCGTAGCCAAGATATTGACGTGCAACAGAGACTACTAGGCGCAAATGCGAGAGCACTAAAGTTTTAGCAGCATCCACATTTTCTGTGCGACGAAACTCCTGCGCAAGATGCAATTCTTCTGCAGCGCTGAGCATTGGTACGCGATTGACGTAGGCAATGTATGAGTCGAGAGTGCCAACCCCAAGAGTTGGCAACATTGGAAATGCAGACGCCGTCGCAGGCTGCGCGACAGGCAGTTTTTGCATATTCGGTTTGTCGGATTTCTTTTGTACCATTTTTTCTTATAAATATGAGGTGTTAATAGAGTTCTATTTTAGCACTCTTGTCAATAGAGTGCTAATGGTTTTAAAGGCTTACAAGTTATTGATTTAATTGAATAATTCAGAGGAATATTGCCCTGCTGTAAAGGGGGCTAAATCTTCAATTCCTTCGCCTTTACCAAGGGCAAGAACAAATGGTTTTGGCGCTTCTTGCAGGGTGTGGGCTAATGCGCAAATAACACCGCCTTTGGCGGTGCCATCAAGCTTCGTAACAATGATTCCAGTTAGTCCTAGGGCTGCATGAAAGGCCTTAACTTGGCTTAAGCCGTTCTGTCCTGTATTGCCATCTAGAACGAGCAATGTATGGTGAGGTGCGCCAGGAAGAGCTTTGCCGATTACTCGCTTTACTTTTTTGAGCTCTTCCATCAAATGGTCTTGAGTGGCAAGTCGACCTGCTGTATCAATAATAAGAATGTCGCATTTACGTGAAATGGCAGCGTGAATTGCATCATGTGCAACAGCAGCGGCATCACCACCTTCTTGAGTAATGACATCAACTTGGTTGCGACCACCCCATTCTTGTAATTGATTGCGGGCGGCCGCCCTGAAGGTATCTCCAGCGGCCAATAGGACTGATTTGCCTTGAGATTGAAATAATCTGCAAAGTTTGCCAATGGTTGTGGTCTTGCCTGCGCCATTTACCCCTACTACTAACCATACTTCTGGAATATTCACTTTTTGATTGGCAAATAATGGGTTTGGCGACAGTTCAATTGCGCCAAGCAAAGAGCTGACCTCTTCAATAAGGAGTGCTCGCAACTCTTCTGGGCTAGAAGCTTTTTCTGATTTTGCGGCTTTACGAAGTTTGCTAATGAGTTGTTCGGTCGTAGGAAGTCCCACATCGCTTTGAATGAGTGAGTCTTCTAATGCATCAAACCAAGATTCGTCAACTTTGCTTGATTTAAAAAGGGATCCGAGGGTTTTACGTAAGCCAAACATAATCGATACAATTTAAAACTTGCATCTTATCAATTTAATTCTTGGGATATGGTGATTTAGCAGATGCTTTCCAATTTACTCCGAATTTTCTTCTTATTCTTGTTATTTGCCCAGTTCAATTGGGCTATTAGCGCTGAGTCATCAGATACCCATCAATATCAATTAAGTAATGGACTGAAGTTGATTGTCAGAGAGGACCATCGCGCTCCAACAGTAGCTCATATGGTTTGGTATCGCGCAGGCTCTATGGATGAGGTAAATGGTAAGACAGGCGTTGCCCACGTACTTGAACACATGATGTTTAAGGGTACCGATAAGGTGAAGGCGGGTGAATTTTCGCGTTTAGTCGCAGCTGTTGGGGGCCGTGAAAATGCTTTTACTTCCCGTGATTACACTGCTTACTTTCAACAAGTTGAAAAATCAAAATTAGAAGACGTTATTAAACTTGAAGCAGATCGCATGTCTAATCTGAACTTTGATAATGCTGAGTTCTTAAAAGAAATTCAAGTCATCATGGAAGAACGTCGTTTAAGGACGGAAGACAATCCAAGCAGTTTGTTAAATGAATCGCTCATGGCTACTGCTTACATGAGCTCGCCTTATCGTCATCCCGTCATAGGATGGATGAATGACTTACAGAACATGAAGGCATCTGATGCGCGTGATTGGTATCGTAGTTGGTACGCACCAAATAATGCGACAGTCGTAATCACTGGGGATGTCGACGCCAAAAAAGTGTTGGGCTTGGTGGAGAAATATTATGGGGCTGCAACTGCTCACGAGTTGCCTGTTCGCAAACCACAGATTGAGCCACCTCAAAAAGGGATGAAGCGGGTCCAAGTGAAAGCGCCAGCTGACAGTGCTCAGTTGGCAATGGCCTGGAAGGCGCCCCGCCTAGAGCCTGGGAAGTTGGATGATCCCGAACCATACGCTCTTGAGCTGCTGACAGCAGTCCTTGATGGTTATGACAATGCTCGCTTGAATCGTACGCTCGTTAAGCAAGAAAAAGTGGTGAATGATGTTGGTGTGGGTTACGACATGATCTCTCGCGGACCGGAGCTGTTTCTAATTAGCGCAACTATGGCGAAGGGTAAGACGGTTGATCAGGCGCAGGCAAGTATTCGGAAGGCTCTTGATGATCTAAAGCAAAAGGGAATACTAGAGTCGGAACTCAAGAGAATTAAGGTGCGCATTTTGTCAGAGCAAATCTATAAGCGCGATTCTATCTTTGGACAAGCCATGGAAATTGGTAGCACTGAGATGGCTGGTTTCTCTTGGAAAGACATTGATTACATGCTGGAAAAAATGCAGACCATTACGCCTGATCAAGTTCAGGCGGTTGCCAAAAAATACCTAGTAGATGAGGGCTTGACGATTGCGGTGCTTGATCCACAAGCTCGTCAAGCTAATGGCATGGAGGGTAAGAAATGAGGTTTACATACCAGCTTATTTCAACATGCCTCTTAACTTTGGTATATATCGGGAATGCAAATGCCATTTTGCCAATTGAAAAATTAGATGGTTATAAAGGCGCTAAGGCATATCTAGTACAAACTAAAGCCTTGCCTATGGTGGATATTGAGGTCAGCATTGATGCTGGCGATCGTTATGACCCTCCCAACAAGAGCGGTTTGGCAGACATGACTGCAGGCCTAATGAATTATGGCGCTAGAGGTGAAAAAGGGATTTTAAGTGAAGCTCAAATTGCCGATGAAATTGCTGATTTAGGCGCCAATATTGGATTGTCTGTTGGCGGTGAGCGCGCAATTTTGCGCATTCGTAGTTTGAGTAGAAAAGACTTGCGCGATAGGGCGGTTCAATTAGCTGCTGCGATGTTGAGCTCACCAACTTATGATCCAAAAATTGTAGAACGTGAAAAGCAGAGAACAATCACGAGTTTGCAAGAAGCGGAGACAAAGCCTGAGTTTGTTCTTGAGCGCCGTTTCAAAAAATCAGTTTATGGAAATTATCCATTAGCCAATGCCCCAACAACCAAGTCAATTGCTGCAGTAACACCTGCTGATTTAACGCAATTTCATAAACAGTTTTACCGCGGTGATCGCATGATTGTGAGCATAGTTGGGGATGTTGATCGTTCGCAGGCTAATGAAATCGTGCAAAGTTTGTTAAAGCAAATTCCTTCAAATAGTCAGCCGATTCCGAAGTTGCCTGAATTAGAGCGCTCTCCCATTGAGCCTTTGGCTCAGCGAGAGATATTTATTCCTTTTGACTCTCAGCAAGCACATATAGCAATGGGGATGACTGCGGTGGCGCGTAGTAATCCCGATTACTTTCCCTTGCTTGTGGGCAACTATATCCTGGGTGGTGGTGGCTTTGTTTCTCGTTTGATGTCAGAGGTGCGAGAAAAGAGGGGGCTTGCATACAGCGTGTTTAGTTATTTTGCCCCCGGAAAAGAGAATGGCATTTTCCAAGCTGGACTACAAACGAAGAGTGATCAGGCTAGCTTAGCTTTAGATGTGATGAGCTCGACTATTGCGCAATTTATTGCTGATGGACCTTTGCCATCTGAACTTGAGGCTGCAAAAGCAAACTTAATTAATGGCTATCCTCTTCGTATAGATAACAATCGTAAGTTATTGGATAACGTTTCTTCAATCGCTTGGAATGATTTGCCTTTAGATACGATGGATGTATGGACTAAGAAAGTCGAGGCAGTTACATTGGAGCAAGTGAGGGCGGCATTTCAAAAATACCTTGCAATGGATCGAATGAAGATTGTTGTCTTGGGAGCAAAAAATAAATAAGCCCATTAAGACCTTAAAAAAAGAGCTGCCCAAGAAAATTCGAATTATTGGCGGCAATTGGAGAAGTCGTCTGATAACCGTTCTAGATCTTCCAGGATTACGCCCAACGACCGATCGCATACGCGAAACTCTATTTAACTGGTTGGGGCAGGATTTGACGGGCTTGCGTTGCTTGGATCTCTTTGCAGGAACTGGCGCTTTAGGATTTGAGGCTGCCTCAAGAGGCGCTGCGTTAGTAGTTTTATTGGAAAAAGAAAAAAAGGCTTGTGCAAACCTCAACACTAATTTTGCTTTATTACAGTCATCCCCAGCATCTGGGCATGTAGAAATATTGCAACGAGATAGTCTTGAATTTCTGAAGCAACAGCCAAATCGTTCCAGCAATTTAATTTTCATTGATCCTCCATTTCAGGACTCAAGTCTGTTGGATCGAGCCGTCATTGAGGCTGGCAGAGTCTGTGATGACTCTGCTGGAGGCGGTATTTACGTGGAATTTCCCTCTAGTCGACAGCGTGAAGAGCTGGAAGCTCTCCTCCCGGAATGGCATTGTGGAAAATACTTAGAGGCTGGGCAGGTAAAAGCTTGTCTTTTTCGTGGTGGAAAAGGCTAAACTCTTGCCTGTAGCCGAAAAAGCCTTAGGAGTCTTATGACTGTTGCTGTATATCCTGGAACATTTGATCCATTTACTCGTGGTCACGAGGATTTGGTGCGACGCGCATCAAGCATCTTTACCGAATTAATTGTGGGTGTTGCTGATAGTCGCAGTAAGCGTCCATTCTTTACCTTAGAAGAGCGCATAGATATCGCAAAGGAAGTGCTTGGCCATTATCCAAATGTAAAAGTGGTTGGCTTTAGTGGCTTGTTGAAGGATTTTGCCCGCGAACATAACGCGCGAGTGATCGTTCGTGGATTGCGAGCAGTATCTGATTTTGAGTATGAATTTCAAATGGCAGGTATGAATCGTTACCTATTGCCTGATGTTGAAACTTTATTTTTAACGCCATCTGATCAGTATCAATTTATCTCTGGTACCTTTGTTCGTGAGATTGCCTCTATGGGCGGTGATGTGAGCAAATTTGTATTTCCTTCTGTAGAGAAATGGTTGGTTAAAAAAATTGCCTCTGGCGCTCAGAATAAAGAGTGAGGTTAGTCAGTAAATCATGGCATTAATGATTACGGACGAGTGCATCAATTGCGATGTGTGCGAGCCAGAATGCCCAAATGATGCTATATACATGGGTCTGGAAATTTATGAAATAGACCCTGATAAATGCACAGAATGTGTTGGCCACTATGACGCTCCACAGTGTCGCCAGGTTTGCCCAGTAGACTGCATTCCATTTAATCCGCAGTTTGTTGAAACTCCAGATCAGTTAATGATGAAGTTTAAGCTTTTGACTGCTGCAAAAAAAGCCAATACAGCCTAACTGAGTCAGGCCTACACTATCCCTTCGAGTGCAATTCCATCATCGCGGTTTGGGTATCGCCTTTTAAAAAGAGTGGCAATATTTGCAGGCCATTCTCAATACTGGTATCAATGAGTTTTTGCTCGGCTAACTGAGGTCTGCGTAGTACATAATCCGCAACATCCATGGGGCGACCATCCCCTGCTAAATCTCTCGGATGGCCAATACCTAGGCGTAAGCGCCAATAATCAGGGGTGCTTAAATGCGCCTGAATATCTTTCAAGCCATTGTGTCCGCCAGTGCCACCGCCTAATTTCAGGCGCGCCGTTCCCGGTTTTAGATCAAGCTCATCTTGAACTACCAAAATATCTGCGGGAGTAATTTTATGAAAGCGACATAGCGCTCCAACGGATTGACCACTCAAATTCATATAAGTGCTTGGCTTAAGAAGATAAAGATCCTCACCTTCCCATTTAGTTTTACCTACCTTGCCATGAAAACGTTTCTCAGATTCAAAACGAATGTCGAATTGTTTTGCTAGGGCGTCAACAAACCAAAAGCCAGCATTGTGTCGATCTGCTTCGTGCTCATCTCCGGGGTTGCCTAGGCCAACAATTAATTTAGTCATGCAGAGAGTTTAAAGATATAAAAGTATTTCGCCAAAAAGAAATGAAATGAGCAAATAAGAAAGCCCGCATAAGCGGGCTTTCTTAAATAAGAGCTTAAGCTAAAAATTAAGCTTTGTCCTTACCCGCATCAGCAGCAGGAGCTGCAGCCGCTGGAGCAACAGGAGCTTCAGCAGACTCAGCAGCTTTAACTGCTGGGATACGTGCATTTACAAGCACTGGATTTTCTTGCTCAACATGCAATACCAAGGTAACGCCTTTTGGCAATGCAATATCTTTAGCGTGAATACCATGTCCAACTTCAATCTTGGATAAATCTACCTCAATGAACTCTGGCAAATCTGCAGGGAGGCAAGATACTTCGATTTCGTTAAGTACGTGGCTGATAACAGCGCCTTGCAATTTCACGGCAGCTGAAGTTTCAGCATTTGTGAAGTGCAACGGAACGCGCATATGTACTTTCTCGGTCGCAGAAACGCGCTGGAAGTCAATGTGCAATACCAATGGCTTAAATGGATGCATCTGGTAATCGCGTAACAACACTTTTTGTGTCTTACCTCCAACTTCCAAATCCAAAATAGATGAGTGGAATGCTTCTTTACGGAGAGCATGGAATAACGCGTTATGGTCTAACTCGATGACCATGGCTGGATCTTGACTACCGTAAACGATTCCTGGAGTTTTTCCAGAATTGCGCAGACGGCGGCTCGCACCCGTTCCTTGTACGCTTCTTTCAAAGGCTACTACTTTCATAATTAATTCCCTAGTTAAGGTTAATTTCCGTTCGCGACCAAACAGAAAAGCCTTTGATTATATCGTGGAAATGGATGTTTTTGCCTAGAAAAGGCATAAAACTGCCAAAAATCGGGGTAAAACGTTGATTTTTGGCTTATTCAGCAAACATCGACATCACTGAATCACCCTTGCTAATGCGAGAAAGGGTTTCAGCAAGAATCGGAGCAACGCTCAATTGGCGAATTTTGGTTACTTTCATGGCTTCTGGGGTTAGAGGAATAGTGTCGGTGACGACTAACTCATCTAATTCGGATGCAGCAATTCGGGCTACAGCGCCGCCGGAGAGGACGGCATGTGTACAGTAGGCGGTAACTCCCTTGGCACCACGTTCTTTGAGCGCTTCAGCGGCTTTACAGAGGGTTCCGCCTGTGTCAATGATGTCATCCATGATGACGCAGTGACGGCCTTCTACTTCACCGATGAGGTGCATTACTTCTGATACATTTGCTTTTGGACGACGTTTATCAATAATCGCTAAATCTGTGCCCAATTGTTTGGCCATAGCACGTGCACGGACTACACCACCAATATCTGGAGAAACAATGATGAGGTCTTTTTGGGTCTTCTGTGCTTGTAAGTCCGCCAATAGAACTGGGGAGGCGTAAATGTTATCTACCGGTATATCAAAAAAGCCCTGAATTTGGTCTGCGTGCAGATCCATCGTCAAAACACGTTCAATACCGGCAACTGACTGAAGCATATTTGCCACAATGCGCGCAGAGATGGCAACGCGTGCAGAACGCGGGCGACGATCTTGACGGGCATAACCGAAGTAAGGGATCACTGCGGTTATGCGGCTTGCGGATGCTCGTTTTAGGGCATCAATCATGATCATGAGTTCCATCAAACTATCGTTTGTGGGAGCGCAGGTTGATTGGATTACGACTACATTTTTGCCGCGGACGTTTTCTTGAATTTCTACTTGGATCTCACCATCAGAAAAGCGGCCAACAAAAGCTTTTCCCATTGGAAGATTGAGTTCTTTGGCTACAGCCTCTGCTAAAACGGGATTTGCGTTGCCTGTGAAAAGTGTCAATAAATCTGCGTTTATGGAGGACATAGGCTTAAGGGTTTTGTGGGTCAAAAAGTTTTCTTTGTCGTTTCTGCAGTATTTGGCAGGGGAAGAAGGATTCGAACCTTCGCATGCTGGAATCAAAATCCAGTGCCTTAACCAGCTTGGCGATTCCCCTACAGCTTAATCTGAAGAAATCAAATTGTAAGCGGGATTTTTATTTAGCCCCCGAACAATTCGACCTACCCACCCTTTAGGAAGATTTTGTAGAAGATTTTCTAGTTTTGCGGGCTCAATCTTGGGGTCCAAGACTGTAAAAACGCTACTACCAGAACCAGACATTCGGGGCCGTGAGCCCGGTAATTCCTGGGTAATCCAATCCAAAGCTTGCTTCACTTCTGGGCAAATCCGCTCCGCTACTGCCTGACAATCGTTTGATTGAAATAACAATGGCGATGCAAGAAAGCCATCAATTGTAATCTGAGCATGATCTCGGGTCAAATCTGGGTCTTGAAAAATGCTAACGGTCGGAATTCCTTTATTGGGAAAAATGACCAAAAAATTGGGGGTATCAAGAAAAATTTCTTGAATTTTTTCGCCAATTCCCTCAACAAACGCATTTTTACCAAATATGAAGAAAGGGACATCTGCGCCCAGTTGTAATCCAAGAGTGCAAAGTGTTTCTTTGCTTAAATTGAGATTCCAAAGAGCATTCAGGCCAATTAGTGTTGTTGCTGCATCTGAGGAGCCGCCCCCCATGCCTGCTCCCATCGGAATTTCTTTCTGAAGATCAATCTCTACTCCAGCCTCAATGTTGCAAAAATCTTTGAGCAAATTAGCAGCGCGAACCACCAAATCTTGTTCGGGTGATACCCCTGGGATAGGGTTAATTCGCCTAACAGTGTTCTCAGGAACTTTTTTTAAGTGAAGCGTGTCACACCAATCAATGAGTTGAAATACAGATTGCAGGAGATGATAGCCATCAGATCTTCGCCCAACAATATGAAGAAAAAGGTTGAGCTTGGCAGGCGAGCGAAGCGTTAAAGACTGAGTATTCGCCATTGAGCGTTAGTCATTCGGACGATCAAATACGAGACGAATATCGATAGAACCAATATTTGAGCTACGCATCATCGTAAGTTTCTCGAGGCGGCTAGTATCGCTCCATGTATAGGTTAAATCCCAACCGTCTTGAGTAATTTTGCTTACTTGACCTTTGGAGTTTCTTTCGACGCTTGCCTCACTTCCAGGGCGTACTTCACCTCTCAGCCAATTGGATAGACCGCGTGCAGGAAGTGGTAGACCTAAGCTATTCTGTACCAAGGTGTCGGCATCAATTGCTGTAACCACTTTTCCATCGCTTTCTAGAGTGGCTTCGCCAGGAGTGATAGTAATTTTTGCAATTGATCCGCCCATTGGGTTACGTATCTCTAGTACATCTTTTAATGAATCCTGAGTTAAAGAAAAGCCCCCAGAACCCCCTTGATTTTGAGATTCTGTTAAGCCAGTAACTTTGACAGCAAATCGCCCATCCCAAGAGCCTTTTGAGATTTGATCATCTCGTGCCCAATCAGGTTTTAAACGTTTAAGTGTTTCTTTTAAGGTTGGATTATTGGCATCTAATTTTTGTCCTTTACGCCACATATCTTCAGCTTCTTGGCGGCGATTCATCACCCATAACACTTCACCAGTATGGGCAGCAATATCGGCCTCTGGTTTCATAGCAAATGCTTGTTGAAGTTGCTCTAAGGCAAGAGAGTTTTTGCCGAGCCGAAAATTTACCCACCCCAAGCTATCCAAAATAAAAGCATCTTTTGGAGAAAGTTGATGCGCTTTAGTGATCAATGCAAATGCTTCGGGTAACTTTACATTGCGATCGGCTAGAGAATAACCAAGTGCATTTAAAGAGTTCACATCGTTTGGATTCTTGCGCAAAATATCACGCAATGTTTTTTCCATGATGTCCGTATGCCCCATTTTTTCTGCTGACATGGCATAGGTGTAGAGCAAGCTAGGATTCTGAATAGGGGTCTTGACGGTAGAGGCGATTTCATAAAAAGCGCGCAAAGCATCGGACTCATTTTTTGCCTTGGATAGCAAGGCTTGTAACTGCAAAAGGGTATTTTCTTGTTGAGCGGGAGTTTGTTGTCTTAACAAGGCTGTTGCTGGTTTGACGGCATCTGACCAACGATTGCTTAAGATTAAAAGCGTTATGAAGACTTCCTTGGGTTTGGTATCTGAAGCTGGAGATAGCTCATCCCAAGTTTTTGCGGCCTCCATTGCTAAATCTGGCGAACCGCCTGCAATGGCTATTTCCATGGCTCGTTGTGCCAATCTGGGATCTTTGTATTGACGGGCCATCTCTAAGTAGGTGTTGTAAGCCAACCCTGCCTCACCACGTTGTAGGGCAATTTCAGAGGCAAGTACCTCGAAGACAGCTTCACCCGTTTGCAGTCCATTAGGAGTCGTTTGAGCCTGAGCCAATGAAATTCCGCTGGCAACCAATGTTCCTAGGAATAAAGCCCTCAAGAGAGGTTTTGGTGTGAATTTACTCATAAGCACATTCTAATCCGCGAATCTACAATTCATTTATGCCAGAACTTCCAGAAGTAGAGGTCACCCGATTAGGTATCGCCCCCCACCTTGAGGGGCGCAAAGTCAGCGCCGTCAAGATTATTGATGGAGGCTTACGTTGGCCTGTTCCTAAAAGCCTTTCTAAAAACCTGCCTGGACAAAAAGTTCATGCCATTAAGAGACGTGGCAAGTATCTGTTGCTGGAGATGGATTCCGGTTATTTATTAATTCATCTGGGGATGACGGGAACGCTACGCGTGCTCCCTAGTTCGGACCCATTAAAAACTCACGATCGAGTTACTCTTGAGTTCACCAAGCTTAGTTTGCGTTTGCACGATCCAAGAAAATTTGGTGCTGTTTTATGGCATCCTAAATCAAAAGGACCGATTGAAAACTTTGCTCTTTTACAAAAGCTAGGAGTGGAGCCATTTTCTCCAGAATTTTCTGGTGAGCTAGGCACAGACATTTTGTATCAAATGTCTCGTAAGCGGAGTGTGGCCGTTAAGCAGTTTCTTTTGGCTGGGCAAGCTGTTGTTGGTGTTGGGAATATTTATTGTTCAGAAAGTTTATTTGAGGCTGGAGTTCATCCAGCTAAAGCCGCTGGCAAACTGACTCGACCGCAGTGCTCTCGTTTGGCGCAGGCCGTCAGGTCCATACTAAAAAAAGCAATTGATGCTGGCGGTAGTTCATTAAAAGACTTTGTAAATAGTGATGGAGACCCAGGCCACTTTATGGTTCAAACTAAAGTCTATGATCGCAAAGGTTTGCCATGTAAGGTATGTGGAACGCCCATTAGCCAGATAGTACAAGGTCAGCGATCCACTTATTTTTGTCCTCAATGTCAAAAACGCTAATCAAAACTTTTGCGCCAAAGTTAATTGCCTGGCATGCGAATAGCGGACGATCGGGCTTGCCTTGGCAGGGTAATCGGGATCCTTATGCAGTTTGGGTTTCAGAGATCATGTTGCAACAAACTCAGGTTGCTACAGTGCTGGAGAGATACCCTCGTTTTATGAAACGATTTCCAACAGTTAAAAAATTAGCCGCTGCCAAAATCGATGATGTATTGGCTGAATGGGCTGGCTTGGGCTACTACTCGCGTGCTAGAAATTTACATGCCTGTGCAAAACAAGTGATGTCAGAGTTTGCCGGATCATTTCCAAGTGACCCTAGCTTGCTTGAGCAATTAAAAGGCATTGGACGATCTACCGCCGGAGCAATTGCTGCATTTGCTTTTCATGAGCGCGCCCCAATTTTGGATGCAAATGTTAAGCGCATCATAGCCCGTCTATTTGCAATCGAAGGTGTCATTCAGGATAAGGCGGTAAGTGACAATCTTTGGTCCTTGGCAACCGATTTATTGCCATCCAATTCTGGTGATATGCCTGTCTACACACAAGCGTTAATGGATTTTGGGGCTACCTGGTGCACCTCACGCAAACCAGTTTGTTTGGACTCTGAAAAAAGATGTCCTTTTGCAAGAGATTGTCAGGCCAATTTAAGTGGGCAAGCACTCTTGTTCCCGAAAAAAACGGTTAAGATTAAATCGCCAGAATTTGATTGCAATATGTTGTTAATCCGTTGCGGAAATTCTGTTCTATTGCAAAAGCGTCCTGATAAGGCTATCTGGGGCGGCCTTTGGTCCCTACCCGAGTCATCCTGGTCGGCGAGGGAATTGAGTTCCAAGAGCAGTGATTTAAATCTTAAAGAATTTTTAGCAAGTGAGCTCCCTAAAGAAAGCTTGGCGCAGCTGATGAAGGTATGTAAGGGGATAAAGAAGACAAATGAAATAAAGCATGTCTTTACTCATCGACGCTTATGGATGCATATTTGGCAGACAAGCTCCCCAACAGAGTTCCAATTTTTAAATTCGGATCTGAAATGGGTGCCCTTAGCTCAGTTAGGTCGCTACGGGTTACCGCAGCCTATTAAGGTTTTGTTGCAGGGATTGAATCTAGTTCGCGGTGGCGATCTAAAAAGTTAAGCTGAAGATTGTCGTAATCTTTTTGGTTGCGAAAGTATTCACTTAGACGATTGACAAGGTATACGGAGCGGTGTTGACCTCCGGTGCATCCAATGGCAACCGTTAAATAACTGCGCCCATCAGCAATGTAATGAGGCAGCCAGCGATGAATGAACTGCGTGATATCTGCCTCCATATTGACCACTTCTGGAATTTTTTCTAAAAACTCTCTAACGAGTTTGTCATTGCCGGTGAGAGGTCTTAATTCTTTGTCATAGTGAGGATTAGGTAAGCAGCGCACATCAAAGACTAAGTCGGCTTCGCTAGGTACACCTTTTTTAAAGCCAAATGATTCGAAGACTACAGTAAGACCAATGGGCTTGTCTTTGAGAAGATCCTGAATCCAAGAGCGCAATGCATGCGCAGGGATGTTGCTAGTATCAATGCTGTGTGCTTGGGCGCGTAGGGGCTCTAATAAGCTACGCTCCCTGTCAATCGCTTCGATCAGAGTTGCTGATTGAGATTGCTTGGAGCCTTTAAATAACGGATGACGGCGGCGAGTCTCGGAAAAACGTTGCACCAGAGTATTGGTATCTGCATTCAAGAAAACCACCCGCACCTGATGATGTTGTCGTAAATTTTCAAGAATGGATGGGAGATCTGCTATAGATTGCCCGCGTCGTGCATCAATAGCGACAGCAACCTGTTCGCATTTCTCGCTTTGAAGAGTGGAGATGAGATTTTCTAGAAGAGAAACTGGTAGATTGTCGACACAATCGTAGCCCGCATCCTCAAAAGCTCTCAGAGCTACTGATTTACCTGAGCCTGAGATTCCGGTAATCAGATTAATTTGCATGGCTTAGAGTAAGCGACCTTGTGACTTTGTGGTTTCGGCCTCAACGTTCATTTGTTGGCGTTGACGTTCAATGAATTCTTTTAGGGTATCGATGCCGCGCAACTGCAAAATCGTATTGCGCACAGCCGCCTCAACAAGTACAGCTAAGTTTCGACCTGCGGCAACCTGAATCTTTACAGTGCGAATGGGGATGCCAAGTACATCAATATGTTGCGCTTCGAGAGGAAGGCGTTCGAATTCGCCATCAGTTCTGCGAACAAGCTGCACTATGAGGCGCAGCTTTAATTTACGACGTACGGCTGTCTCGCCAAAAATAGTACGAATATCTAGCAAACCCAAGCCACGTACTTCGAGAAGATTGCGCAAGATTACTGGGCAGCGACCCTCGATATAGTCCGGTCCAAGACGGGAGAAGTCAACTGCATCATCAGCGACTAGACCATGCCCCCGAGAAATCAGTTCAAGCCCTAACTCACTTTTGCCTAAGCCAGATTCACCAGTTAACAAAACACCTAAGCCCAGAATGTCCATAAAGACACCATGCATTGTGATTTGTGGGGCGCCAATTTTAGTTAGATAAGTGCGCAGATGATCGATGACTTCAGCGGCAGAGATGGCGGTAGTAAATAAGGGTGTAGATGAGCGCTGACAAAATAACTGTAAGTCAGGGTCTGCAGCTTTACCGTCGGCCACAATGACACAAGGTGGAGTCTTTGAGATCAGGTTAGCAATTTGTTCCTGTCTTTGTTTTGCTTCTAGTGCGGCGTGATAGTCAACCTCTTGCTCACCAAAAATTTGAATTCGACTTGGATGAATGAGGTTTAAGTGACCCACTAGGTCCGAGCTGGCTGCCGCCGCTTTTACGGCTTCTGGCGGGAACGTGCGATCGGCGCCTTCTAGGCCGCCAATCCAGGAAAGTTTTAAATCTGAAACATTGTCATCAAAAATCTGCTGCGCAGTCACTCCATCTAGGAGTAAAGGCTGCGTCATTTTGCCGTACCCCAATGTTGCAATAGTTCGCGAACAGTTGAGGGATCATTTGTGGAAGACAGAGTTTCTCGGGCGTCAGCGTCAGAAAGTAATTGCGCGATAGAAGATAGGATTTCTAAATGCTGTTGAGTAGCCTTTTCGGGTACTAATAGAAAGATCAAAACAGATACTGCATCACCGTCTGGGGCAGCAAACTCAATCGGTTCTTGGAGCCTCATAAAGGCAGCGCTTGGCTGTTTAAGACCTTTTACTCGACCATGGGGTATGGCGACACCAGCTCCGAGAGCGGTAGAGCCTAAATCTTCGCGAGCATTGAGAAATCCGACTACAGAGTTTGCATCGATTCCCGTTTGCTTGGCAAATAACTCTCCTGCGGCTGCAAATGCATCGGCTCTGCTTTTCGCAGGGACGTCCAATGCAATGCAGTCAGGGGTAAAAAGATTGGTCAGGGCATTCATGTGAATTGATTATAGGTGTCCTGACGGTCAAGATTACTCAAAATGCTTTTCGTGATGATGATCCTGAATCTTTTCTTTGTGTTTAACTACTTGGCGCTCGAGTTTATCGACTACTGCGTCCATAGCGTGATACAGGTCGGCGTTGTGTGCTTCTGCGAATAGATCCTTACCTTTGAGGTGAATGGTTATCTCGGCGCTTTGGCGTAAGTCTTTCTCTTTGGCTTTATCGACCACCAAAAAGGCGGAGGCATCAATGACGTGATCGAAGTGCTTACGAATTTTAGCTAGCCCCGCCTCAAGGTGAGAACGCATAGCGGGTGTAACTTCAACATGGCGGCTATTAATTTTCAAATTCATGAGCAACTCCTTTGATAAATACTATAGATGCGTGCGCATGCTGATACCCGGGGTGCGCAGCGGGCCCCTGAAATCTTTTGACTGTTTTTTTTGGAAAATAAACCATGAACCTCCAGCGTATCAGTGAATTTGCTGAAAACCAAGGGGGGTAACTAATTTTTATTGCATTAAATGTGGGGATTCTTCCAGATTTACATCCGGAAATTTTCACCTAGATACACTCTTCGGACGGCATCGTTTTGAATAATCTGGTCTGGTTTGCCTTCGGCTAGGACGCTGCCCTCGCTGATGATGTATGCGTGGTCACAGATGCCCAGTGTTTCGCGAACATTGTGGTCAGTGATTAATACCCCGATATCGCGATCTCTTAAAAAGCGGACTATTCGCTGAATTTCCCCAACTGCAATAGGGTCAACGCCAGCAAAGGGTTCGTCTAACAAGATAAATTTTGGCTGTGAAGCAAGGGCCCTGGCAATTTCGACTCGCCTGCGTTCTCCGCCCGATAAAGATAGGGCAGGATTATTGCGAAGATGACTAATTTGGAGTTCACCTAAAAGTTCATCTAAGCGATGGCTAATCTCCGCCTTGCTAAGGGGCTTGCCGCCGTGAACTTGTAGCTCAAGAACAGCTTGGATATTTTCGGCCACATTTAATTTTCGAAAAACGGATGCTTCTTGCGGCAGATAAGAGAGACCCATTCGAGCTCTTTCATGAATGGGAAGATGCGTGATGTCTGCGCCATCCAAAATAATGTTTCCACCATCGAGTGGCACTAGCCCAACAATCATATAGAAAGAGGTGGTTTTGCCGGCGCCATTAGGCCCAAGTAGACCTACAACTTCGCCGCATTTGACTTGTACGGATACATCTCGAACTACAGTTCTTGAGCCGTAACGCTTCTGTAGGTGATGAGCGCTTAGCGTAGGGGTGCTATTGGCTTGAATGGTATCCGCTGTCATTTCTCTAAGGTTGCTTTTCGTCTTGGTGAAAGAATCGCTCTTGCTAAAGGTAGGTCTTCTGGTTTTGCATCTTTGGGGGGTACAACCCGATAGTACTGTTTTACATCATCGTACTCAATTTGCCAGCCCTTCAATTGATCAATCATTTGCATATTAAGTAAGCGCTTCAAACTAGCATCACCAGTGAGCGTTAGAAACTCGCTCTTCGCATCATAGGTAACTTGAGCACCTCGTCCCTGCATGAACTCATCTGCTAAGCCTTCGCGACGCTGTCTAAAGCTTGCAACCGCTTCTGGTGTGCCGACTACATCCACAAACTCATACCCCTGTGGATCAACCGTAATGTGCCCATCCTCGCCTGTAACAACAATACTTCCCTTAATGAGAAGTACTTGACCATTGAGGTCATAGACCTGTTTGACGTCGTTAACGGATACTTTCTCAGCCTCCAAGATAACTGGCTTATCTTGATCAGCTTTTTCAGCAAAACTATAGTTTGCAAACAATAGACCCAGGATGACAAATAGGCCTTGCAAAGTGGTACGAGTCAGAAGAGGATTCATTGAAATCATTTTATTGAGTGCTCTTTGGCGCACGTTCAATACGACCCTTAACTTGGCCGGTGAGCACCATACTTTGTTCTACATTATTAAATATCCCGCCGTCAGTCGAGCTCATGATCGACATACCTTGCTGAAGGGTAACTGGCTTATTGGTTTCAATAATGTCATCATTAATTAAAACTTTGAAGTAGCTTGAGCTGGCTAACATTCTCAGGGTAGCCGCTTGGGTTGCAGTAGCTTCTTGGGCTGGACGAAAAATGGTTGCGTTATCAAATAAATCCAGTATGGTGAGGTCGCCATCGAGATGTCCAGTGTCTGATCTGACGGTCACCGGAGGCTTATCTGTTTGAAACAAGCGCATTCGTGGCGCCTGAATATCAATAGATGCATCGTCATCGTAGTGGGTCACCTTAACGCCTAAGATCCGATACTTAGTAGTGCCTAGTTCATTTAGAGCTGATAGTGCCCCATCTCTGATTGTGTAATCAGGTTCATGAAGACGTACTCGTTCTAAGGCGGGTTTATCAGGAGGAGTATTTTTTTGCACTAACCAAAAAGTAGCTAAGGTTAGGACCCCCATCAAAATCAGCGGCATTAAACGCAAAAGCGTACGACCAATACTGAGTTTAAGTTGCTGAGGGCTTACGTGCATTACTTAACTACAAGCCTTTTGGAGTAATTCGTCATAGCGATTTTGTGCTTTGAGAATTAAGTCACATACTTCGCGGACAGCGCTATTGCCACCCGTATGGGTGGTCACTAAGTGCGCAAATTCTTTTACGGCTTCATGTCCCTGCGCAGGGCATATTCTGAAGCCAGCTTGTTTCATCATTTGCAAATCTGGCCAATCATCACCCATGACTGCGCAATCTGCATAGGTAAGACCTAAAGATTTAATGACTTCGGCTAAAGCAAGCGCTTTGTTCTCTACACCCATGTGAACATGTTTGATCCCCAATTCTTCGCAGCGAGCCAAAACCATTTTGGAGTTTCTGCCAGTGATGATGGCGGTAGGAATACCACATTGCTCTAATAGTTTGATACCTAAACCGTCTTGAATATCAAAAGCTTTTAAAGACTCTTTACCATCAGCGCCAATCCAAACTTGACCATTAGTAAGAACGCCATCAACATCCAAAACTAGGAGCTTCACTTGACCCGCACGCTCCCAGGCTTGTGGATACTGAGATAGCGGGTTGGTATTGTGTGGAGTAAAGGCGCTAGACATGAAAGGGATGCTCGACTAGTAATGAAATTAAATGACTAGATAACTTTTGCTGCAAATAAATCGTGCAGATTTAATGCGCCCAATAAATGGCCATTTTCATCAGTTACCACTAGATGATTGATGCGATGTTTTTCCATCATTTCAATAGCTTCTTCGGCCAGAAGTTCTGCAGGAATAGTGCGGGGATTCGCAGTGGTGGCGCTCTGAAGTTTGATGCCATCAAGATTGGTGGTCTTCTCTAAAAGGCGACGTAAGTCGCCATCAGTCAAAATTCCAAATACCTTTTTGTTTGCATCTAAGATCACTACCATCCCCATGCGCTTAGAGGTCATCTCTAACAATGCTTCTTGCAAAGATGCATCTATGGAAATCTGAGGCGTGTCTGAAAGACTGCGCATGACTTCGCTTACATGCATCAGTTGTTTGCGACCTAGTCTGCCGCCGGGATGGGAGCGGATAAAGTCTTCAGCTTCAAAACCTCTGGCATCTAGAAGGGCAACCGCTAGGGCATCTCCCATCGCTAGTGCTGCAGTAGTGCTCGTAGTGGGCGCGAGATTGAGGGGGCAAGCCTCTTTTTCAACACTAGTATCAAGATGGGCATCTGCCAGTTTGGCAAGTGAGGAGTTAGGGGCTCCAGTTAAGGCAATCAACTTTGCCCCAGTGCGTTTGACTATGGGCACAATGGTGAGTAATTCATCGGTTTCACCAGAGTTAGAAAGGGCTACAAAAACGTCGTCTCTAGTGACCATACCCAAGTCACCATGGCTGGCTTCGGCGGGGTGCACAAAAAAGGCTGGTGAACCGGTTGAGGCAAAGGTGGCTGCAATTTTGCGAGCAATATGACCGGATTTCCCAATTCCAGACACCACGATTCTGCCCTTACAGCTATGTAGCAGTTCTACCGCAAGGACAAAAGCATCTGCATTGGCGCCCTCCAGGCGGTCACGCATGGTTTGCAGTGCAGCAGCCTCAATTGTGAGGGTATCGCGCGCAAGCTTTAGGGTACGTTCACGAGTCTTAGCTATCATCGAGTAAGTATATGCCGTCAGTCCTTCAATTAACCCTCATTCTTCTGGCCTCGGGTGTGGCTGGAGTGGTTATTTTCCGCTATTTTGGCTTACCCCCCATTTTGGGCTATTTGGCCATTGGGGTGCTTATTGGACCTCATGCCTTTGGTCTGGCAAATGACTCGGCCACAGTTAAGTATTTAGCCGAATTTGGCGTGGTTTTTCTGATGTTCTCGATTGGTCTTGAATTTAACCTGCATAAATTGCGGGCAATGCGAACTATCGTTTTCGGTCTTGGTGGCAGCCAAGTCATTCTGACAATGCTATTGGCCATTCCCGCCAGCTTGCTGATGAATTGGATTTATCCCATCTCATGGCATGCAGCAATTGCTTTGGGTGGGGCGTTGGCAATGTCCTCTACAGCAATTGTGACTAAATTAATCTCTGATCGTGCTGAGCTCGAAACCGAGCATGGTCGCAATGTTGTGGGTATTTTGCTATTCCAGGATTTGGCAGTTGTATTCCTATTGATCTTATTGCCGTCCCTCGGAAAAAATCCTTCCGATTTATTTGTTGCTCTCACTACCGCGTCTATCAAAATCACCGTTGCTTTAGTTTTAATTTTCTTCATTGGCCAGAGCTTGATGAGCCATTGGTTTAGATTGGTCGCAAAGTTACGCTCACAAGAGTTGTTCATGTTGAACCTCTTGTTGATTGTGCTGGGTATGGCAGGGCTAACAGAGCACTTTGGTTTGTCATTAGCACTGGGCGCGTTCTTAGCTGGCATGTTGATATCAGAGACTCCTTATCGCCATCAAGTTGAAGAGGATGTAAAACCTTTCAGAGATGTTTTGCTTGGTCTCTTCTTTATTACGATTGGCATGTTGCTCGATTTCAATGTGATACGGGAGCAGTGGTTGCTGGTTTTGCTTTTGCTGATTGGCCCTTTGATCTTCAAATTTGGACTCATTGCTTTGTTGTCAAAAGCCTTTGGCTCAAGTCCAGGTATTTCGATAAGAACAGGCTTGTGCCTTGCTCAAGCGGGTGAATTCGGTTTCGTATTGCTTAATCAAATTGATGGTTTGGATTTAATTGATCCTACTTTGAGTCAAGCAGTATTAGCAGCAATGTTGATCTCGATGTTCTGCGCACCATTTCTGATTGAATACAGTGATCGAATTGCTATGCGATTTTCTAGCAATGAATGGCTGTTGCAATCGCTTGCATTGACTCGCGTTGCTGCCAAGAGTGTGCGCAATGAAAACCATGTTGTCATTTGTGGCTTTGGACGATCAGGTCAAAGTTTGGCACGCATGTTAGATCAAGAAAAGATTCCTTATATCGCCTTAGATTTAGATCCCGATCGAGTTAAAGAGGCTGCAGCGGCTGGCGATAATGTTGTCTATGGAGATGCTAGTCGAGAAAATTATTTGGTTGCAGCTGGACTCTCTAGAGCAAAAGCCGTAGTAATTACCTATGCTGATAGTGCTGCAAGTTTACGAGTGCTACGTCAGGTTGAGCATTTGCGACCAGGCATGACAGTTTTGGTACGCACCAGAGATGACGCAGATATTGCTAAGTTGCAAGCGGCAGGTGCTACCGAGGTCGTCCCTGAATTAATTGAAGGTAGCTTAATGATCGCCTCACATGTTCTATTGATTATGGGCGTGCCTATGCGCAAAGTAGTGCGACGCATAACTACAGCTCGTGAGGAGCGCTATAGCTTGTTGAGGGGCTACTTCCGAGGTTCTGCTGATGATGACTTTGGATCAAATGAATCTTGGCGTTTACATGCAATAACACTTTTGCCACAGTCTCGCGCTGTTGGAAAAACTTTAGGCGACTTGGATCTTGAATCAGATGGCGTCAGCGTTCAAGCTGTACGCCGTAAAACTAAAAATGCTGACTATGTAAAGTTAGACCCAAGTCCCGATCTTTCTCTAGAGGCCAATGACATATTGGTGATCTCTGGCAATTCAGAGGCAACCGATATAGCTGAAGCTAAATTGCTCTGAGATAGATACTCCTAGCAAATATTGATTGCTAGGAACCCCTTTTTATTTGCCACTACTTTTCTTTTTGCTGGACATTGGAGATTTACGCGTCAATAAAGGCGCTAGGTAGTGACCTGTAAAACTCACTTCATTCTGAGCAACCTCTTCAGGGGTGCCTGTGGCGATAATCTGGCCGCCGCCCGCACCACCTTTAGGCCCAAGATCAATTATCCAATCAGCCGTCTTAATAACATCTAAATTGTGCTCAATGATGACAATCGTATTGCCTTGTTTTTTGAGTGTCTGAATTACTGTAAGCAATAATTGAATATCATGAAAATGAAGTCCTGTAGTTGGCTCATCCAAGATATATAGTGTTCTGCCTGTATCGCGCTTGGATAGCTCCAGAGAAAGTTTTACGCGTTGTGCCTCGCCGCCAGAAAGAGTGGTGGCGCTCTGGCCTAGTTGCACATAACCAAGCCCGACATCCAGTAGCGTTTTGAGTTTGCGCTTCACTACTGGAACTGCTTCAAAGAATTCATGGGCTTGCTCAATGGTCATCGAAAGCACCTCATGAATATTTTTACCTTTGTAACGAATATCTAAGGTTTCGCGGTTGTAACGTTTACCGTGACAGACATCGCAAGGCACATATACATCTGGCAAGAAGTGCATTTCTACTTTAAGAACACCATCGCCTTCACAGGAATCACAACGACCGCCTTTGACATTGAAGGAAAAGCGACCCGCTTCATAGCCGCGTTCACGTGATGCTGGAACGCCAGCAAAAAGTTCTCTGATTGGGGTAAATAGCCCGGTATAGGTAGCTGGGTTAGAGCGTGGCGTTCTGCCGATCGGAGATTGGTCAACGCTAATGACTTTATCGAAATGTTCTAAACCCCTTATTGCATCATGCGCTGCAGGTTCAGCATTGGATCCATATAGATGTTGGGCAACTGCGTGATGAAGAGTGTCATTAATTAAAGTGGACTTGCCAGATCCTGATACACCAGTAACACACGTAAGTAATCCAACTGGAATCTTCGCGTGCACTGATTGCAAATTATTGCCACGGGCCCCGATGATCTCAAGGAAGCGATCATTAACAGGAATCCTTTTTTCTGGAACTTCGATTGCCTCACGCCCTGCGAGGTAAGCACCAGTTAGAGAGTTTGGATTGGCTTCAACTTCTGCTGGCGTGCCTTCAGCAACAATCTCGCCCCCATGAACACCTGCGCCAGGACCGATATCGATCACCCAGTCAGATGCGCGAATCATGTCTTCGTCATGCTCAACTACTAAAACGCTATTACCTAAATCACGCAGGTGTTTTAAGGTGCCAATAAGACGATCATTGTCGCGTTGATGCAATCCAATAGAAGGTTCATCTAAAACGTACATCACACCAGTTAAGCCAGAACCAATTTGGCTTGCGAGACGAATACGTTGCGCTTCACCGCCCGACAAGGTGTCGGCACTACGTTCTAGCGAGAGGTAGTCAAGGCCCACATCATTTAAGAAACGCAGGCGCGCACTAATCTCTTTAATAATCTTGTCCGCAATTTCTCTTTTGGCGCCTTTGAGTTCAAGGGATTCAAAATATTCTTTTGCTTCTTTGAGTGGTAAGGCGCTGATTTCGTAAATGGCACGTGATTGGTTTTTCTCACCCACTTTGACAAAACGTGCCTCTTTACGCAAACGACTACCGTTACATTCTGGGCAGGTCTGCACGTTTTGATAACGCGATAACTCTTCTCGCACTGTTACTGAATCGGTTTCTCGATACCGTCTTTCAAAATTAGCAACAATGCCTTCAAAGGCATGTTCTCGAATACTATTTTTGCCACGCTCGTTGATGTACTCAAACGGAATAGTGACATCGCCAGAGCCCAAGAGAATGAGATCTTGTTGTTTCTTGCTCAGCGTTTCGAATGGCTTCTCTACATCAAAGCCACCATGTTTTGCCAAAGTCTGGAGCAGTTTGAAGTAGAACTGATTACGGCGATCCCAGCCTTTAATTGCGCCTGAGGCCAGAGATAAATCAGGGTGAGCAACGATACGCTTTGGATCAAAGAAGGATTGGTGGCCTAAGCCATCACATGATGGACAAGCGCCCATTGGATTATTGAAGGAGAAGAGACGTGGCTCTAATTCTTGTAGTGAGTATGAGCAAACTGGGCAAGCAAACTTGCTTGAGAAGATCATTTCTTTACCAGTATCCATATCCACAATCATGGCCTTGCCATCTGCTAAGCGTAGGGCGGTCTCAAATGATTCGGCAAGACGTTGCTGAATGTCTGGTCGAACTTTAATGCGGTCTACGACGACTTCAATCGAATGCTTGTCATTTTTTTTGAGTGAAGGTAATTGATCTACTTCAAAAATTTCTGCCTTAGCAAGGTTTGCGGTTCCACCACCAGAGCGCACACGAAAACGTACAAATCCTTGAGCCTGTAGATCTTGAAACAGGTCTATGAATTCTCCTTTGCGCTCGCTTACTACTGGAGCAAGGATCATTAGCTTGGTATCTTCTGGCAGAGTTAAAACAGTATCGACCATTTGAGAAACGCTTTGCGCTTCCAATGGCAAATTGTGATCTGGACAATGTGGGGTGCCTGCTCGTGCAAACAACAGGCGTAAGTAGTCATGAATTTCAGTTACGGTGCCAACCGTCGAGCGTGGATTATGACTCGTTGCCTTCTGCTCGATGGAAATCGCCGGGGAGAGGCCCTCTATCGTATCGACGTCTGGTTTTTCCATAAGTTGCAAAAACTGACGAGCGTAAGCTGACAGAGATTCAACATAGCGACGCTGACCTTCGGCATACAAAGTGTCAAAAGCTAGAGAGCTTTTGCCTGATCCAGACAAGCCAGTAAGGACGACTAGTTTCTCTCTAGGGATGTCTAGATTGATGTTTTTGAGGTTGTGGGTGCGGGCACCGCGGATCTTAATTTCGTTATTCATGATTTTTTAGCGTAACTTGTTAATATAGCTCTTTCCCATGAATCCTTCTGAACTTCGCTCCACTCTGGCCTTAGCAGGCATATTTGGCCTCCGTATGCTGGGTCTATTCCTGCTGCTACCCATTTTCAGCATTCATGCTCGAGGCTTGCCGGGTGGCGAGCATGCTCTTTGGGTCGGTTTAACCCTTGGAATCTTCAATATTGTCCAAGCCTGCTTTTATATCCCGCTTGGGCGCTTATCCGACCGTATTGGGCGTAAACCAGTGGTTTTGTGGGGACTCTCCTTGTTTGTGGCTGGAGCTCTGATTTGTGCGGCTAAGGATGATTTAATTTGGATTGCTATCGGCCGCGGCATTATGGGAGCTGGCGCAGTTTCGGCTGCTATCTCAGCCTGGGTGGCTGATTTAACGCGTGAGCAAGTTCGCACTCGTGCCATGGCATTAGTTGGGGGCAGTATTGCTTTGTCCTTTGCTTTGTCATTAGTAATCGCCGCGCCGATCTACCGAGCAATTAGTCTTAGTGGAATTTTTATTGTTCTTGCAGTATTGGGCGTGATGGCAATGTTTGTTACTTATTACATCTTGCCTACTAACAAACCAGAAGCAAAAGTGCAGCAAGCTTCTTTAAGAGAAGTATTCTTTCGCCCTGAGTTGATGCGCTTGAATCTCGGCGTATTTGTATTGCATGCAACGCAAGTGGCTATGTTCTTAGTGGTCCCGCGTTTGTTAGTGCAAGCAGGAATGCCTCTTTCCTCTCATTGGGAAATTTATTTACCTGTAGTTCTTCTGTCATTTGTCTTCATGGCGCCAGCGATAATTTATGGTGAAAAGAAGCAGAAATTGAGAACGGTTTTGTTAGTTGCAATTGTTTTATTGCTGATTGCAGAAGGGATCTTTATTCAAGCAAATTCAGTGATGACTATTGCATGTGCATTGCTAGTTTATTTTGTAGGCTTTAATTTACTCGAAGCTTTACAGCCATCCTTGGTGTCACGTTTTGCTAAGGAATCTAAGGGCACTGCATTAGGTGTTTACAACACTACACAATCGATTGGTCTGTTCTCTGGGGCTGCTATTGGAGGTTATTTGATGGATAGCCATGGTGATTTATCGGTCTTTGTAATGGGTGCCGCACTCTTAATTTGCTGGCTTATAATTGCTTGGTCGATGGGTGAAATGCCGGTAAGAGCAGCAGAATCAAAGGATATAGCCACATAGACATAACCGCAGCTTCATGCATTTAGTAAGAGCGAGCAGTTTATTTTTTAGCAGTGATAACAGCAGTATTTTTCTTCGGGAGACAACATGGCTTCGGTAAATAAGGTCATCATCGTAGGTAACGTAGGACGTGATCCAGAAACGCGTTACATGCCAAGCGGCGACGCCGTTACAAATATTTCAGTAGCAACATCAGATCGCTATAAAGATAAACAAACTGGCGAAATGAAAGAAACCACAGAATGGCATCGTGTTGCATTCTTCGGTAAGCTTGCAGAGATCGCTGGACAGTATCTCAAAAAAGGTTCACAGGTTTATGTTGAGGGTCGTTTGCGTACTCGTAAATGGACCGACGCAAGTGGCCAAGAAAAGTATTCCACCGAAATCGTTGCCGAAACCATGCAGATGCTCGGTGGTAAGCCAGTGGGCGGAGGCGGTGATGGTGGCGAGAGCTATAGTCGTTCAAAGCCGGCTGAGCAGTCTTCTCCAGCCTCATCAAGTGCTGCATCACTTGGTGCAATGGATGACGATATTCCGTTTTAAGTATGGATTAAGCATTGCTTAATTGCTGATGCTTAAATTACAAAACCCCTTCTAGGTTTTCCTACAAGGGGTTTTTCTTTGTCTGTTTTTAATAGTTTACTGTCGTGCGTGCCGAATATTTTCTGGCCACGGAGAATTGTGATCGGTGCGGAAAGGATTAATATCTAGACCGCCTCGTCGTGTATAGCGCGCATACACAGATAGTTTTTCTGGTTTGCACTGACGCTTAATATCAGTGAAGATGGTTTCTACACAGTGCTCGTGGAACTCACCCAACTGTCTAAAGCCGATCAGGTAACGCAATAAACCTTCTTCAAGGATTGGTCTGCCCTGGTATCGAATTTGTACACTGGCCCAATCAGGTTGGCCAGTAACAGGGCAATTTGATTTGAGTAGGTGCGAGACTAAGCATTGCTCAATAGGCCCAAAAGATTCATTGACGCCCAGTAGACTTGGGTCAGCGGGCTGATTGGGATCCACTTCAATATCGAGACGATCCATCAATATGCCACCCATTTCTTGCATGCCCATTTTGGCAGTTGATTCTGTAGAGTTGATGCGAGTAGTAATTTTGCTACCAGCAACTGCAGATAGATCGGTAATCAAGCGATGTCTAACTTCATTTTCATCTTCAAATCGAGCGTTATTCAGGCTATTGAGATACAGCTTCAATGATTTCGATTCAATCATGTTTGGTGAGTCTGCTGGTATTTGAAACTCTGCCACCGCAATTTGTGGCTTTCCTTTTTGATTAAGCCAACTCAGTTCAAATGCATTCCAAATATCGACGCCTACAAAAGGCAATACTTGGCTCTCACTAATGCCAAGCTTCTTGCGATTCTCAATTCTTGGGATGGGGAACAGCAAACTCGGATCATATTGATCGGGATATTGTGTTGATTGCCCTAGTGGAATTGTTGCCATGAATTACTTTATTTCTTTTTGACTCGTTGCAGTTTAGTTTTTAGGCTTGTTAGATACGCCCGATACAACATGTCCCGTTGGCGCTACTGATGCAGCAGATTGGCAATGACCGGTTTGATCATCAAAGAAGAAGTCGGGTTCAAACTCTCGCAAGAACTCGCTCTTCGACAAGCCCCCCAAGAACATCGCCTCGTCAACGTCAATGCCCCATGCCATTAGCGTCCGAATCGCGCGTTCGTGTGCGGGTGCAGAGCGAGCTGTCACCAGTGCGGTGCGTATACGCATTCCACTTTCGCTGGTAGAGCGTTGTAGTCTGTGTAACGCTTCTAGTAGGGGCTTGAATGGGCCAGGAGGCAAAGGAATGTCAACCTTCTTGCTCTCATGGTCCACAAAAGCTTCTAGGCCTTTTTTCTGAAATACTTGCTCAGCTTCATCAGAGAACAGAACTGCGTCACCGTCGAATGCAATGCGAATTTCATTAGGATGAGACTCGGCAGTTTTACTGGACTCTGGATAAACACGCGCGGCTGGAAAGCCCGCATCAATTGTTGCCCTAACATCATCTTCATTGGCAGACAAAAATAGATTGGCATGCAGTGAGCGAAGATAGTGATATGGAGGTCGACCTCTGGTGAATACTCCGCGTTCTAAATGCAAGCCATGATGTTCTGCAGAACGAAAAACACGTAAGCCACTAACAGGGTCATTGCGTGAGAGAATCACAACCTCCACTCGCTGCTCACCTTCATCATTAAAAGCGAGAAGTTTCTTTACCAAAGGGAAGGCTACGCCAGTTTGAGCTGCAGTGCCTAGACGCTCAAGTTGTAATTTCATATAGGCGCTATCGTCAGTTGACTCGAAGATGCGGTTTTCTTCTTCAAAATCAAACAGGGCTCGCGATGAGATTGCTACGACGAGTTTTCCAGTGAGCGTATATGACATCAGATTGCTTACGTCTTATTTAAGAAACAGGCGATATGCAGGGTTGTTGCTCTCATCCCAGTGCGGATAACCTAGACCAGCCAAAAAGCTTTGGAATTTTTTCTGCTCATTTTTGGGAACCTGAATGCCAACCAGAATGCGACCATAGTCAGCACCATGGTTACGGTAATGGAACAAGCTAATATTCCAGTTGGGTGCCATGCTGGTTAAGAACTTCATCAAGGCGCCTGGTCGCTCAGGGAACTCAAAGCGATACAGCAATTCATCTTTTGCTAGCGCAGAGTGACCGCCAACCATATGGCGTAAATGTGATTTTGCTAGCTCATCATGCGTGAGGTCAATCGTTGCAAACTTTGCTTTACGGAAGTGTTTTGCAATTGCATCACTATCACCCGCTTTATGAGTACTAATGCCGACAAAAATATGTGCTTCGTTTTGATCGCCAATACGGTAGTTAAACTCAGTCACATTGCGTTTGCCGAGTAGTTCGCAAAAGCGTTTAAAGGAGCCACGCTCTTCGGGGATGGTCACGGCGAATATCGCCTCACGATACTCGCCTACGTCAGCACGTTCAGCAACAAAGCGAAGACGGCTGAAGTTCATATTTGCTCCGCAAGCCACAGCTACCAAGGTTTTCTTCTTGATCCGTTTATTCTCGACATACTTCTTCATGCCGGCAATCGCTAGGGCGCCAGCAGGTTCAAGAATGCTTCGAGTATCTGTGAATACATCATTAATTGCTGCGCAGATTTCATCGGTGTCGACCGTCACAATCTCATCTACTACCTTTTTACAGATGCGAAACGTTTCTTTGCCAACGAGTTTCACAGCAGTGCCGTCTGAGAATAGGCCAACATCCTTCATCTCAATGCGCTTATTTGCTTTGAGAGATTGATTCATGGCATCAGAATCAGAAGCTTGAACACCAATCACTTTAGTCTTAGGGCTGATTGCCTTAATGTATTCACCAATGCCGGCAATAAGTCCACCGCCTCCGATGGCTACAAAAACCGCATCGATGGGTTTTTCGTACTGGGTAAAAATTTCATGGGCGATGGTTCCTTGTCCCGCAATAACATCTGGATCATCAAACGGGTGAACAAAAGTTAAACCTCTTTTTTTGCCCAGCACTTCAGAATGCTTGAAAGCATCGCTATAGGATTCGCCATGGAGGATGATTTCCACCCAAGAACCACCTCTGGCCTTAACGGCATCAATTTTGACAGTGGGTGTGGTTACCGGCATCACAATGACCGCTTTGCACTTCATTTTGGCCGCGGAAAGAGCTACACCCTGAGCATGATTGCCTGCTGAAGCAGCAATAACGCCACGTTTTAGGGCTTCTGGGGGTAAATGGGCCATTTTGTTATAGGCGCCACGTAGTTTGAATGAGAAAACTGGCTGGTTGTCTTCCCTTTTTAGAAGAACCAGGTTACCCAACCGTTTAGTGAGTTCAGGGGCGAGCTGTAGCTCGGTTTCTCTGGCTACGTCATAGACGCGAGCCGATAAAATTTTCTTTAAATAGTTCGTTGCCATCCGATGAGCGTACCACGGATGACTCCTAAGCCCTTAGATTTGCAAGGGTTTATCCAATTCAGGAGCAACTTTCTCGGAATCCTGCCACTATCGGGATAGCTCAATTAAAATGCTTATTTATCAAATATGTCGCTATGAACGCACCATTAGCTTTGAACCAGTTGTTGGATGCTGAGGCGGGCTCTCCCCGTCTCCGTGAAATTCCCTACAACTACACCTCCTTTTCTGATCGAGAAATTGTCATTCGTTTATTGGGTGAGGAGTCTTGGCGCGTTCTAAATGATTTGCGTGGGGTTCGCCGAACAGGTCGTTCTGCGCGTATGTTGTTTGAAATCTTGGGGGATATTTGGGTTGTTCAACGTAATCCTTTCTTACAGGATGACTTACTAGATAACCCCGATCGTCGCAAACAATTAATTGATGCGCTTTGGCATCGCTTGGGCGAAGTGAAGAAACGTAACATTGGTGATTCTGCCGACCAAGTAGAGATTTTGTTAAACGCTGCTTATCGCGCAATTGAGAATTTTGAAATTGGCTTTAAAGATGTTGAGCAAATTCGTAAACGTGCTCGTAAGGAATTAGGTCGCCATACGGCAGCTGACAATATTTGTTTTGATGGCGTTTCTCGCGCTGCTCACGTGACAGATGCTACTGACTGGCGCGTTGAGTTTCCATTAGTAGTTTTAAAGCCTGATTACGAATCTGAGATTCCTGGTTTGGTCAAAGCCTGTATTGAACTGGGCTTGACTATCATTCCTCGCGGAGGTGGCACGGGTTATACGGGTGGCGCCATTCCGCTCTACGCAATGTCAGCAGTAATCAATACTGAGAAGTTGCAAGATATTGGTGGCGTGAAGTCCAAGAAGTTGCCTGGACTTGATCACGAAGTTTCTACTATTTTTACTGGTGCAGGTGTAGTTACTCGTCGAGTATCTGATGCTGCAGAGCATGCTGGGCTTGTCTTTGCGGTTGATCCTACTTCTGCGGATGCAAGCTGCATTGGTGGCAATATTGCGATGAATGCTGGTGGTAAAAAAGCAGTTCTTTGGGGAACGGCTTTAGATAATCTTGCTAGCTGGCGCATGGTAGATCCAGAAGGTAACTGGTTAGATATTGAACGTCTTGATCACAACATGGGCAAGATTCATGATGTGGCGACAGTACGTTTTCAATTGACTTGGTCTGATGGAAATAGTGAACCTGGAGAGCGAATTCTCAAAAAAGAATTATTGGAAGTTGAGGGTAAACGTTTTCGCAAAGAAGGATTGGGTAAAGACGTAACTGATAAATTTTTATCAGGATTGCCCGGCGTGCAAAAAGAAGGTTGTGATGGTTTGATTACCAGTGCAACTTGGGTGTTACATCGCATGCCAAAGTACATGCGTACCGTTTGTTTAGAGTTTTTTGGTCAGGCGCGAGAAGCAATTCCCAGTATTGTGGAGATCAAAGCTTACTTAGATGGCCTAAGTAAGCAAGGCGGACCAATCTTGGCCGGACTTGAGCATCTTGATGACCGTTACTTGCGCGCAGTGGGTTACTCAACTAAATCAAAGCGCAATAGCTTGCCAAAGATGGTATTGATCGGTGACATTGCTGGCGATAATGAGGAGGCTGTAGCTGCCGCCACTAGTGAAGTTGTGCGAATGGCGAACTTGCGGGTTGGTGAAGGATTTGTTGCTGTAAGTGCGGAAGCCCGTAAAAAGTTTTGGCTAGATCGTGCACGTACGGCCGCCATTGCTCGTCATACCAACGCATTTAAAATTAATGAAGACGTTGTCATCCCATTACCTCGCATGGGCGAGTACACGGATGGTATCGATCGAATCAATATCGAACTTTCACTTAAAAACAAGTTACAAGTACTCGATGGGCTAGAAAGCTTCTTGAAAAAGAGTGCTTTGCCTTTAGGTAAAAGCGATGAGGATTACGAAATCCCTACTGCTGAAATTCTGGGCGACCGCGTTCAACAGGCTTTGGAGTTAATTTCAAAAGTACGTATGCGTTGGGCTGAATGGCTCGTGCAGATGGATACGTATTTCCCACAGTTGCAAAACTATAGCTTGCGCGCCTCTTGGAAAGAAGAGGTTCGCTCTGAATTGCGCATCATATTTGGCGGCCTCGCATTCGAGCCCATTCTTGCCGAGCTTGAAGCAATTCATAAAAATATTTTGCGTAAGCGGGTATTTGTGGCTTTACATATGCATGCTGGTGACGGAAATGTTCACACAAATATTCCTGTTAACTCGGATGACTATGAGATGTTGCAAGACGCGCATCGCTCTGTTGACCGCATCATGAAGTTGGCGCGTTCATTAGATGGTGTGATTTCTGGTGAACATGGGATTGGTATTACGAAGCTCGAATACCTTACTGAAGCTGAATTAAAAGACTTCCGTAGTTACAAGAATCAGGTTGATCCAGAAGGCCGTTTTAATAAAGGTAAATTGTTGCCCCATGCTGATCTGAGCATGGCATACACCCCTAGCTTTGGGTTGATGGGTCATGAATCGATCATCATGCAACAAAGTGATATTGGTGCGATTGCGGATAGCGTGAAAGATTGTTTGCGTTGCGGAAAATGTAAGCCAGTTTGCTCAACTCACGTGCCACGTGCGAATTTGCTTTACAGCCCACGCGACAAAATTTTGGCAACCTCATTATTGATCGAGGCTTTTTTGTATGAGGAGCAAACACGCCGCGGTATATCGATCCGCCATTGGGAAATGTTTGACGATGTAGCTGCACATTGCACTGTTTGTCATAAGTGTTTGACGCCTTGTCCAGTCAAAATCGACTTTGGTGATGTCACTATGAACATGCGCAATCTTTTGCGCAAGATGGGGCAGCAACGTTTCAATCCGGGTACTGCCGCCTCAATGTTCTTCTTGAATGCTACTAGTCCTGAAACCATTCATCTTGCCCGCAAGACCATGATTGGTTGGGGTTATAAGCTACAGCGTTTGGGTAACGACGTACTGCGTAAGTTTGCAAAACAGCAAACAGCTCATCCTCCTGCAACGGTAGGCAATCCCAGCGTTAAAGAGCAGGTCATTTTCTTTGTGAATAAGAAAATGCCGGGCAATTTACCTAAGAAAACTGCGCGTGCTTTATTGGATATAGAGGATGCAAATTACGTCCCAATTATTCGTGACCCAAAGACGACATCCACAGAAACCGAAGCGGTATTCTATTTTCCTGGTTGCGGTTCTGAACGGTTGTTCTCGCAAGTTGGCTTAGCGACTCAGGCGATGTTGTGGAATGTTGGCGTGCAAACTGTTCTTCCTCCAGGCTACCTCTGCTGTGGTTATCCGCAACGAGGTAATGGTGAATTTGATAAAGCAGAGAAGATGATTACGGACAATCGTGTTCTATTCCATCGTGTTGCCAATACTCTGAATTATCTAGATATCAAAACCGTAGTGGTTTCATGTGGCACATGTTATGACCAATTGGCGGGCTATCAGTTTGAACAGATTTTCCCTGGTTGCCGAATAGTGGATATTCATGAATATTTGGCGGAGAAGGGCGTCAAGCTTTCTGGCGTTACTGGTGTGAAGTATATGTATCACGACCCTTGTCACTCCCCAATGAAGTTGCAAGATCCCCTGAAGACAGTTAATGAATTAATTCAGCTTGAAGATGGCAAAGCCATTCAAAAGAATGACCGTTGTTGTGGCGAATCGGGAACATTGGCTGTTACTCGACCTGATATTTCTACTCAAGTGCGCTTCCGCAAGCAGATTGAAATGGAAAAGGCTGCCAACGAATTACGTAAAGGTGACTTCACTGGTGAAGTCAAAGTTCTAACTAGTTGCCCATCTTGCTTGCAAGGCTTAACACGATTCGATGCTGATAGTGATACCACTGCTGATTACATTGTTGTTGAAATGGCCGAAAAGTTACTTGGTAAAGATTGGATGCAAGACTACGTAAGCAAGGCAAACCAAGGCGGTATTGAGAGGGTTCTCGTTTAATGATTCCAAGCAATATAGTGGTGCATCAGCAGTCCAAGGTTTTGGAGCTCACTTATGAGAACGGGAAAACCTATCGATTACCTTTTGAGATGATGAGAGTTCTCTCTCCTTCAGCCGAGGTTCAAGGGCATGGTCCTGGACAGGAAACATTGCAAACTGGAAAACGTGAAGTCTTAATTGCTAATATAGAACCAGTTGGTCATTATGCTCTGAAGCCCAGCTTTTCTGATGGACATGATTCAGGTCTGTATACCTGGGAATATCTATTATTCTTGTGTGAAAACCAAGATGAATTATGGAAAGAGCATTTAGATAAGTTAGCTGCTGCAGGTCTTGATCGGGATGCGCCTATGGCGCAAGCGGGACATTCGCATGGCCATTCTTGTGGAAGCCACTAATGAGTAAAACCCACTTCGGTTATCAAAGCGTTGATGAGGCCGAGAAGGCAGTAAAGGTTGCTGAAGTATTTCATTCGGTAGCTAGTAAATACGATGTAATGAATGACTTGATGTCTTTCGGTTTGCATCGTGTTTGGAAGAAAATAACGATTGCTCGCGCAAATGTGCGTCCTGGGCAAAAGATTCTAGATATAGCTGGCGGTACTGGTGATTTAGCCGCTGCTTTTGCAAAAGCAGCGGACTTAGGCCGCAATCCCGATGCACAGGTTTGGTTAAGTGATATCAATGCATCTATGCTGGGAGTTGGACGTGATCGATTGTTGGATCGCGGTATCGCATTGCCTTGTGTGCAATTTGATGCTGAAAAAATTCCTTTTCCTAGCAATCACTTTGATGTGGTAACGGTAGCCTTTGGTTTACGTAATATGACCCATAAAGATGTTGCTTTGGGTGAGATGCGTCGAGTGATTAAGCCTGGCGGTCGTGTTTTGGTTTTGGAATTCTCAAAACCAGATGCTTTTTTGCAACCTGTTTATGACGCTTACTCTTTTAAGGTTTTGCCTTGGCTGGGAGAGAAGATTGCTCAAGATTCTGAGAGCTATCGTTATTTAGCGGAATCTATTCGCATGCATCCTGATGCTGAAACTCTCAAAGAAATGATGTTGGGGGTAGGTTTTGATGAAGTGGAAACCCACAGAATGACTGGGGGTATCGTTGCCCTACATATTGGTATTAAATATTGATAGTCGTAGAGTTTTTAAGCTTTTAGAAACTAATGAAGCACAGAAGTTATTTGAAGGGGTACATAAAAATGAACAAACATTTTTTTAAAGCAATTCTCTTAAGCTTTATTTTGATATTCACATCTGTTGGTTATGTTGAGGCCGCACGTTTGGGTGGTGGCAAAAGTATTGGGCGTGCGCCAAGTGCTCCCATACAGCGTCAAGCTGCTCCAGTACAAAAGCCTTCCCAACAGGCGCAGCCCTCTGCCCCAGCCCCGGCACCTCAAGCTCCTGCGCCTAGTCGTTTTGGAGGTATGGGCGGTATTTTGGGTGGCTTAGCTGCTGGTTTAGGCATTGGCTATCTCTTATCCCATTTTGGCTTGGGTGAGGCTGCTTCATCTTTGATTACAGGTTTGCTAATTGCGATGCTAGTAGGTTTTGCAATTATGTTTGTGATTCGTAGATTGTTGCCAGCAATGTCGGGCGCTGGATATGGCTCCAATGTTCCATCTAAAGGTATGCAGCGCAATACGATTGAGATGCCGAGACAAGAGCCTGCTTTTACGCCTGCTGCCAGTGCATTTGGCGGGGTGAGTGTTGAGCCTGAACCATTTCAATCAACCTTACCCCCTGGTTTTGATCAAAGAACTTTTTTAGAGAATGCAAAGCAATATTTTGTGACTTTACAAAAGGCCTGGGATCAAGGAGATCTTCCTTCTTTGCGTGAATTTACTACCCCTGAAATGTTTAATACGATTCAACAAGATTTAGCGGGTCGAACTGATGGGAGTAATCAAACTGATGTTGTCACAATTAATGCTCAACTCTTGGGTATTGAGACAGCAGATGCGCATTATTTCTGTAGCGTTCAGTTCAGTGGAATGATTCGCGAGCAACCAGGTGCGGCTGCAACCGATTTCTCTGAAATCTGGAATTTAAGCAAGCCTGTAGAGGGTCCTGGTGGCTGGGTACTAGCGGGCATCTCTCAGTTGGTTTAAGCTTGAGGTACTTTCCGTAGGAAAACCCGCACTAGTGCGGGTTTTTTACACTTATGAACAAACAATTTTCAACCACCCATTCGATTGCCTCTGGGGCTGCTTGCCAGGGAATAAATCATGTTTTAAGTAGCGAACCATGGGCAGCCGCTGAATTGGCTCGCCATTCAGGTAAAACAATTTTGTTGCAGCTACCTTTGGGTAACCTTTGCTTTGAGATAAAACCCGACGGTTTATTAGCTAGCTTGAAAGAGATTGATTCCCCATCGCTGACCTTAGAGGTATCTACTAGCGCATTGAGTGGCCTAGCTGGTAGCTCTGGCTCTTTACGGGAGCAAGCTTTTAAAGCCGTCAAAATCACTGGTGATGCAGATTTGGCACAGCTATTGGGTCGTCTAGCGGGACAGCTACGCTGGGAGTATGAGGAAGATTTGGCTCGCCTGGTGGGCGATGCACCTGCAAACTTCGCTGTAAGACAGGGAAAAAAATTTGCTTCTGCCACTCGTTCGGCTGCTGCTGATTTGTTGGACAATGTGGTTGAGTACGTTAGCGAAGAAAAGAAAGTGCTGTTAAATAAGCGTGACTTCATGGTGCACAAATCTGAATTAAGCAAATTACGCGAATCCGTTGATCGCATGGAAAAACGTATTCAACTTTTAGAACAAAAGGCTAAGTAATCGTGCGTCGCATTGCTCGTCTCTTTTTCATTTTCTTTACCGCATGGCGCTATGGTTTACTGCCACTTTTGCGCGACCTTTTGAAGCCCGGACTTCGTCGTGGATTTTTGACAGTTCTTTGTTGGATCTCGCCAGGCAGTCACCTACCTAGAGGCGAACGTATTCGCTTAACACTTGAAGCTCTTGGTCCGATTTTTGTGAAGTTTGGTCAGGTCCTTTCAACTCGTCGTGATTTATTGCCTGAAGATATCGCTAATGAATTGGCAAAACTACAAGATCAGGTGCCACCTTTTTCTAATGAAGAATCTCGTCGCTTGATCGAGGAAGATTTAGGTCAGCCAATTGAATCTGTATTTATAAGTTTTGATGCCACTCCTGTAGCGAGCGCATCTGTTGCACAGGTGCATTTTGGGGTGCTACGTGGAACAGATAAACACCCTGAGTGGGAAGGTCGTGCAGTAGCCATTAAAGTCTTGCGTCCTGGCATTTTGCCAGTGATTGAAGGGGATTTGGCGTTGATGTATGACTTGGCAAAAGTCATAGAAAAAAGTTCTGAGGATGGCCGTCGATTAAAGCCTCGTGAGAATGTTGCAGAGTTTGATACTTACTTGCATGATGAGCTTGATCTGATGCGAGAAGCTGCTAATGCCAGCCAGCTACGTAGACAGTTTGTAGATTCCGAGAAATTGATGATTCCTGAGATGTATTGGGATCTTTGCCACACTAATGTAATTGTCATGGAGAGAATGTATGGCATCTCGATTGGCAAAACTGCTGAATTACGCGAGGCTGGTGTTGACTTTAAAAAGCTAGCCTCAGATGGCGTAGAAATTTTCTTCACCCAAGTGTTTGAATACGGATTTTTCCATGCGGATATGCATCCTGGAAATATTATGATTAGCTTGGAGCCGGGAACATTTGGCCGATTTATTTCACTTGATTTTGGAATTGTTGGTGCTTTAAGCGAGTCGGATAAAAATTATTTAGCCTTGAACTTTTTGGCGTTTTTTAATCGTGATTATCGGCGTGTAGCTGAATTACATATTGAGTCGGGTTGGGTTCCAGCAAATACCCGTGTTGAAGAGTTAGAGGGTGCAGTGCGTTCAGTTTGTGAGCCGTATTTTGATCGCCCATTAAAAGAAATTTCCTTGGGTATCGTCTTGATGCGTTTATTCCAAACATCACGACGCTTTAAGGTGGAAATTCAGCCTCAACTCACTTTATTGCAGAAGACCCTTTTAAATGTAGAAGGTTTAGCTCGTCAGCTTGATCCTGATCTAGATCTTTGGAAAACCGCTAAGCCTATTTTGGAAAAATGGGTCAGCAAGCAATTGGGTTGGCGCGGACTTTTAGATGGCTTAAAGGAGGAGGCGCCTACTTGGGCCAAAATTCTGCCTACATTGCCACGCCTCATTGCCGATAGTTTGGCCCAAAGCAGACATCAAATCAAAGACCAAAATGGTGAATTAGAGGTTTTAAAGGCTCTTTTGCTGCAGGAAAGGCGCACTCATCGTCTGTTGGCGGGGGCTTTACTCTTTGCTGGTGGGTTTTTGGCTGGAATTCTGCTCATCAGCTTAGTGAATTAATAGTCTCTCGCTGAATGGCTGCTTACCCGTTAAAATAGCGGGTTAGGCAAAACAAATGAAAAAATACTTTATCGCTGGCATCCTCGTATGGGCACCATTATCGATCACCATTTGGGTGATTGCATGGGGCCTAGGTTTGCTCGACGGTGTATTCGGTTCGGTGATGCATGCCATCATTTTGGTTCTTCCTCAGGATGCAGCGCAAGATCTACAGCGTTTCCGCGAATTGCCTGGCGTTGGTATTTTGATTGTGATCGCCGTGATTATGGCTACTGGTTTGTTGGCGATTAGCTTTGCCGGTCAGTGGTGGATTCGGATGTGGAATAAGCAGATTAATCGCATTCCGATTGTGCGATCCATTTACTCAAGCGTTCAACAAGTTTCATCTACTTTATTTTCTGGCAGTGGTCAGGCTTTTAGTAAGGCGCTATTAATTCGTTATCCCCATGCAGATTCTTGGGTGATTGCATTTCAAACTGGTACACCAGCAAAAGAAGTGAGCTCTAAATTGGGTGAAGATTACGTAAACGTATTTTTGCCAACAACCCCAAATCCCACCTCTGGTTTTTTCATGATAGTACCTCGTGCACAAACGATTGAATTAGAGATGAGTGTTGAAGAGGCTCTGAAACATATTGTTTCAATGGGCTCCGTTCCTCCCAATAGTTCTAGTGGTTTAGCTGCATCACAGTTACCACACCATTTTTGATTTATAGGAAATTTTATGTCGATGCGAAGTCATACCTGTGGACAGGTAACCGATTCACTGATTGGTCAAGAAGTCACCCTTTCTGGTTGGGTGAATCGTCGCCGTGACCATGGAGGCGTGATCTTTATTGACTTGCGTGACCGCGAGGGTTTTGTTCAAGTGGTTTGTGATCCTGACCGTCCAGAAATGTTTGCGCTAGCAGAGCAAGTTCGTAGCGAGTACTGCATTCAGATCAAAGGCCTAGTTCGTGCGCGTCCAGCGGGCACTGAAAATACGGATTTGGTTAGTGGCAAGGTAGAAATTCTTTGTCATAGCTTAGTCATTTTGAATGCCTCAGTAACTCCACCATTTCAAATTGATGACGAGAATTTGTCAGAGACAACGCGACTTACTCATCGCGTATTAGATTTGCGTCGTCCACAAATGCAAAAGAATTTACGCTTGCGTTACAACGTAGCGATGGAGTGCCGTCGTTATTTAGATGATGCTGGTTTTATTGATATCGAAACGCCGATGCTTACCAAGAGCACACCAGAAGGTGCACGCGATTATTTAGTGCCATCACGTGTACATGATGGACAGTTCTTTGCTTTGCCACAATCTCCACAATTGTTTAAGCAATTGTTGATGGTTGCCGGCTTTGATCGTTACTATCAAATTACAAAATGTTTCCGCGATGAAGATTTGCGCGCTGATCGTCAGCCTGAATTTACCCAGATTGACTGTGAGACTGCTTTTTTAAGTGAGTTAGAAATTCGTGATTTATTTGAGAACATGATTCGTCATATTTTCAAGAAGACCATGAACGTGGAATTGCCAAATCCATTCCCAACCATGCCGTACTCTGAGGGTATGGCACGTTTTGGTTCTGATAAGCCAGATTTACGCGTGAACTTTGAATTTACTGAATTGACTGACTTGATGAAAGACGTTGATTTCAAAGTTTTCTCTGGCGCAGCTAATCAAGTTGGTGGTCGTGTAGTGGGCCTGTGCGTTCCTGGTGGTGCTGAAATTAGCCGTAGCGAAATCGATGACTACACCCAATTTGTAAGCATTTATGGTGCCAAAGGTTTAGCGTGGATTAAGGTAAATTCTGTTGCTGAAGGTCGCAATGGTTTGCAATCGCCGATTGTGAAAAATTTGCATGATGCCGCTATCGAAGGCATTTTGAAGCGTACTGGTGCGAAAGATGGCGACATTATTTTCTTCGGTGCCGACAAAGAAAAAGTAGTAAACGATGCTATTGGTAATTTACGTTTACGTATTGGTCAATCTGCTTGGGGTAAAGAGCATGGTCTCTTTACCGAAGGTTGGAAGCCATTGTGGGTAGTGGACTTTCCAATGTTTGATTACGATGAGGGTGAAGCGCGTTGGGTTGCTTGCCATCATCCGTTCACTAGTCCTAAAGATGAGCACATGCAGTACTTGGAATCTGATCCAGGTAAGTGCTTGGCTAAAGCATATGACATGGTGCTGAACGGCAGTGAGATTGGTGGCGGTTCAGTGCGTATTCACCAAGAAGCGGTACAAAGCCAAGTATTCCGTGCATTGAAGATTAATGCAGAAGAGGCAAAGGCTAAATTTGGATTCTTATTGGACGCATTACAGTATGGAGCTCCTCCACATGGCGGTATTGCCTTTGGTTTGGACCGCATTGTGACTATGATGACAGGCGCAGAATCAATACGCGATGTGATTGCTTTCCCGAAAACACAACGTGCGCAATGCTTGCTAACTCAAGCCCCTAGCCCCGTAGATGAGCGTCAGTTGCGTGAATTGCACATTCGCTTGCGTCAAGCTACACCCACTGCTTAAAACGCTTTAAGTAGTATTTATCTTGAAAATCCCTATTTCGGTTTTAGTAGTTATCTACAAACCGAATGGGGATGTTTTATTGATCGAGAGAGCTGATCGTGCTGGCTTTTGGCAATCTGTGACTGGCAGTCTTGATGCCCCCGATGAAGATTTGTCCCTGGCTGCTAGTCGTGAGGTTTTTGAGGAGACTGGTATCAACGTAGCGCAATTACCAGCAGATGCATTGCAAAACATGCATCACCAGATCGAATATGAAATTTATCCTGAATGGCGTTTTCGATATGCACCAGGGGTAACCAGAAATATTGAACACTGGTTTTCATTGCGAGTGCCTGATCAGATTTCAATTCAGTTGGCTCCTAGAGAGCATGTGGCTTATGAGTGGCTGCCATTTAAAAAGGCCGCAAAGAAATGCTTTTCCCCTAGTAATGGCGAGGCAATACTGAAGTTATTTTCTGCAAGCTGAGCAGAGTCAAATTGCAAATTAGGGATAAGATAGAACGATGAGACATTCATCGGGACATCATCATAGTAGAGTAGATTCAAAAACACCCCAAAGAGGTGACTGGCGCGTTATTCGCGATCTCCTACCTTACCTCTTAGAGTATCGATTCCGAGTAATTATTGCTTTAAGTTGTTTGATTTTTGCTAAGGTAGCTAATCTCGGAATTCCGATTGTGATGAAAGAGTTGATTGACTCTTTGGACATCCAACCAAATTCTCCACAGGCGCTTCTTGCGGTTCCATTGGGCATTATTCTTGCATATGGATTCCTCAGAATATCTGCCTCCTTATTTACAGAATTGCGTGAGGCCTTATTCGCCAAGGTGACTCAGAATGCTGTTCGTAAAGTAGCGCTTCAAGTCTTTGAGCATTTACATTCGCTGGCACTGAGTTTTCACTTGGCTCGTCAAACGGGTGGCGTGAGTCGTGATATTGAGCGCGGTACCCGCGGTATTCAATCACTCATTTCATATTCTCTTTACAGCATTCTGCCAACGCTTATCGAGTTTTGTTTGGTCTTAGGCTATTTTGCATATTCCTATGACATTTGGTTTGCCGCTATAACGCTAGTGGCTTTAGTTCTCTATATTATTTTTACTATTGTAGTTACAGAGTGGCGTACACATTACCGCCGCACGATGAATGATATGGATTCAAAGGCTAACCAAAAGGCCATTGATTCTTTATTAAACTTTGAGACTGTAAAGTATTTTGGTAATGAGACATTTGAAGCTAATCGCTACGATGAGAATTTACTGCGTTATCAAGCGGCCGCAGTTAAGTCACAAAAAACACTAGCATTTTTAAATCTTGGTCAACAAATCATTATCGCAGTTGGTTTAATGCTGATTTTGTGGCGTGCAACGATAGGTGTAGTTGATGGAACGATGACTTTGGGTGATTTGGTTTTAGTAAACACTCTGATGATTCAGCTT
Source organism: Polynucleobacter sp. MWH-Braz-FAM2G (assembly GCF_018687635.1). NCBI lineage: Bacteria > Pseudomonadati > Pseudomonadota > Betaproteobacteria > Burkholderiales > Burkholderiaceae > Polynucleobacter > Polynucleobacter sp. MWH-Braz-FAM2G. Next base: position 1,991,701 of record NZ_CP061300.1, on the reverse strand, counting down.
TATATTCCATTGAATTTTCTTGGAGTGATTTATCGAGAAATTAAACAATCGTTGACTGATATGGATCGGATGTTTTCTTTACTCAATACTGAGAAAGAGATTGCCGACTCTCCAGATGCAAAAGCGTTGCAAGTCGATAATCATGGCCATGGCCCAGACGTACTCTTCGAGCATGTGTCATTTCAATATGATGCCAAGCGTGAAATTCTGCGTAATGTGAGTTTTAATATCCCTGCCGGAACTATTACAGCAGTCGTGGGCCAAAGCGGAGCGGGTAAGAGTACTTTGGCTAGACTGTTGTTTCGTTTTTACGATGTTCAGTCCGGTGAAATTTTGATTGATGGTCAAAATATCAAGGATGTTACGCAAGCCAGTTTGCGTAAGGCGATTGGCATCGTCCCGCAGGATACGGTCCTATTTAATGACACGATTGGTTATAACATTGCCTATGGGGATCCATCAGCAACAATTGGGGAAGTTCAAGAAGCGGCAAGAGCAGCCCAAATTGATGGTTTTATCAAGCGTTTGCCTGAGGGTTACGATACCCAAGTGGGAGAGAGGGGGCTTAAATTGTCGGGGGGTGAAAAGCAACGGGTGGCAATTGCGAGAACACTCCTCAAAAAACCTGCAATGCTTATTTTTGATGAAGCAACTTCCGCTTTAGACTCTAAAACTGAGCGTGCCTTTCAAGAAGAATTACTCGGACTGGCTAAAAATCGTACGACACTCATCATTGCACATCGACTTTCAACAATCATTCATGCGGATCAAATTTTAGTGATGGATCACGGGCAGATTGTCGAGCGAGGTACTCATGAAGAATTACTGGCGGTTAAAGGTAAGTATGCTGAAATGTGGCAAATGCAAGAGCGCTCTACACTTGATTAGAATAGCTTGATGATCCAAAGCACCTCTTCTATTTCTCTTGCTAGCAGTAAAGAAGCAATATTAAAAAATGCCTTTGCTGCAGCCGTGGCGGTTGCTGATCCACAAATCATTGTCCCGCAATATTTGGCACAGATATTTCCAAAAGGACAAGAACCTCAAGGTAGGTGTTTAGTTGTAGGTGCTGGTAAGGCTAGTGCATCGATGGCTAGTGCCTTAGAAGCTTACGCAAAGAGTAATTGGCCAAGCACAGTTCTAGAGGGTGTTGTCCTTACGCGTTATGGTCATAACTCGTCAACCACACATATCAAAATAGTGGAGGCCGGCCACCCTGTACCTGATCAGTTAGGTATGGATGGGGCTAAAGAGGTTTTAGCGTTAACGAGTCAGTTAGAACAAGGTGATGTATTAATTGCTTTGGTGTCTGGTGGAGGCTCAAGCCTTTTGACTTTGCCCCAAGAAGGTATTTCTATTGATGACATGCGCAAGACAACAGAGGCACTTCTGCGAAGTGGTGCTCCTATTGAAGAAATGAATGTAGTGCGTAAACATTTATCTGCAATTTTGGGCGGCAATTTAGCTAGAGTTGCTATTGCTCGCGGTGCGAGAGTAGAGGCTTTATTAATCTCCGATGTCACAGGTGATTCACCTGCAGATATTGCGAGCGGACCTTGTGCTGCAGACTATTCAACTTATCTAGATGCTCTCAATATTTTGCAAAAATATGATTTGAATGAGTCTGCAATTCCAGCATCGGTCTTGAATCATCTCAAGCAAGGGCTAGTGGGTGAAAAACCAGAGACTCTAAAAGACGCCGATTTGGTTAATGCTCAAGTAGTTAATCATGTGATTGCCACAGCCTATAAAAGTTTAGAAGCTGCTGCGGATTATGTTCGTACTCATGGTTATGAGCCCATTATTTTGGGCGATACGATTACGGGTGAGGCGCAAGAGGTGGGTGTTGAGCAAGCTTCTCTAGTGCGTGATTATGTGGCGAAGGGGATTGATAAGCCGCTAGCCTTTATCTCTGGCGGCGAATGTACTGTAACTATTGCGGCAGGCATTAAGGGGCGTGGCGGTCGTTGTAGTGAATATTTACTCTCTTTGTTTGCTGCAAGCTCTGATCTATCAAATATTGCCGCTTTAGCAGCAGATACGGATGGCATTGATGGTAGCGAAAAGAATGCTGGCGCTTGGTTTGATAGCAATGTACGCGATGAAAGTCTTTCTGCTGGATTGGCGCCTAAGAAATTTTTGGCGGCGCATGATTGTTATGGATTCTTCGCTGAACTAGGCGCTTTAGTGGAAACTGGCCCTACACTTACGAATGTGAATGATTTCCGCATCATCTTGCTTGATAAATAATATGGCCAATAAATCTACTCAAATTGAATTAATTCAGCCAGACGACTGGCATTTACATATTCGTGACGGCGAAGTCATGAAAGATGTTTTGGCCGATACTGCGCGTCAATTTGCACGCGCTATCATCATGCCCAATCTCAAGCCTCCGGTAACGACTGTAGATTTAGCCAAAGCATACCAAGCGCGCATCCAGAGTAATTTGAAGACATTGGGTATTAGTGGCTTCACACCTTTAATGACCTTGTACCTCACTGACAATACATCTGCAGATGAGGTTCGTAAGGCTAAAGCAGAAGGTATTGCCGCATTCAAACTTTACCCTGCAGGTGCAACTACCAATAGCGATGCAGGAGTGAGTGATCTCAAACATTGCCACGCAGCCCTGGAGGCGATGCAAGATGTTGGTATGCCACTTTTGGTACACGGAGAAGTTACAAGTTCTGAGATTGATATTTTTGATCGTGAGGCTGTATTTATTGATACGGTATTAGAGCCTTTACGTAAAAGATTTCCTGAACTCAAAATTGTGTTTGAGCACATCACCACGAAGCAGGCAGCCCACTATGTGCGCGATGCTGTGACAAGTGGAAAAAATACCATTGCTGCAACTATTACCCCTCAGCATTTGTTAATGAATCGCAATGCAATTTTTGCTGGCGGCATTCGCCCTCACAACTATTGTTTGCCAGTGCTTAAGCGTGAAGAGCATAGGGTGGCCTTGTTGGAGGCGGCTACTAGCGCCAATCCCCGTTTCTTCTTGGGAACTGATAGCGCTCCACATGCTAAGGGCGCTAAAGAAGCTGCTTGCGGTTGCGCGGGTTGCTATAGCGCATTTAATGCATTGGGTTTATATGCCGAAGCATTTGAAAGTGTTGGTAAGTTGGATAAATTAGAAGGCTTTGCAAGTTTCTTTGGTCCTGATTTTTACTCTTTGCCACGCAATAGTAAAAAAATTACTCTCGTTAAAGAAACGCAAAGCATTCCAGCAGAATTGCCATTGGGTGATGCCACCATAGTTCCGCTCCGTGCTGGTGAAGCGATTGCATGGTCACTCGTTTAAAAACCAAACTTCATTACTTTCTTAGCTAAATTGCTCTGACTGCGTTAGACTGCAGGCGCAGAGTCAATTGGGCAATCGCCGCCTCTTGATTGAGGGGGAGGAAAGTCCGGACTCCATAGGGAAGGGTGATGGCTAACGGCCATCCACGGCGACGTGAGGAATAGGGCCACAGAGACGAGCGTATTTAGTTACGGTGAAACGCGGTAACCTCCACCTGGAGCAATCCCAAGTAAGCAGGCGACGAGGCGTCCCGCTGAGTCTGCGGGTAGGGAGCTTGAGCCGTCAGGTAACTGCCGGCCTAGAGGAATGATTGCCCCTGGATGAAAATCTAGGCGACAGAATCCGGCTTATCGATTGACTCTGCACTTATTCTGAAACAATTTCGATGCTGTAAGTGAGTTCGGCGGTCTTTGCCAACATAGTGGTGGCTGAACAATACTTTTCATGTGATAGTTTGACGGCGCGTTCTACTTTGGCTTGGTCAAGATCTTTTCCTTTGACCGTAAAGTGCAAATTGATCTTGGTGAAGACTTTGGGGTCCTCAGTGGCTCGTTCTGCTTTTAGGGCTACTTCGCAACCGATAATGGCCTGACGAGACCTTTGTAGGATTAAAACCACATCAAATGCTGAACAGCCGCCAGCGCCTGCCAAAAGGAGCTCCATAGGTCTTGGGGCTAGGTTTCTGCCACCAGCTTCAGGTGCGCCGTCCATATTGACGAGGTGACCACTGCCAGTTTCGGCTGAAAAAGCCATGCCACTATTACCCAACCAAGTTACTCGACAATCCATAGTAGTGACCCCTAACTTACTAAATTAATCAATATTATCAATAGTTTACCAATATTTATAGGTAAAGGTTTGTTGAAAAAAACAACTAAAAATTGGACAAAAATTGATTTTGGTCAATATTCTTGCGTTGCACCATATTCCTTGTGTAGAATAACCATATTGGTAGTCAGTCTTGTATAAGACTGCGACTTACCTCCCAGTGTCTCCTCCACCCAAACATAGGTGGATTCCAACCCAGGACTCGTTCCTGGGTTTTTTTTAGGTTACAATTCAAGGCTTTACTGAGTTACCGAGCCGGTCAGCGGTAATTTGTTGTACCAGTTAAATTGCAGAATCTGCGAGCTTGCAAACATAAGCAGGGCCAAGGTGGACGTAATTTGGTTGGAGTAATTTTTTTGACCATAACAATTTGAGAAATCATGAAAACTTTTTCTGCAAAATCCCATGAGGTAGTGCATGAATGGTTCGTGATTGACGCTACGGACAAAGTCCTCGGTCGTGTCGCCAGTGAAGTGGCACTCCGTCTACGCGGCAAGCACAAGCCTGAATACACCCCACACGTTGATACTGGCGACTTTATTGTTGTTATCAACTCTTCTAAGCTACGTGTTACAGGCACAAAAGGCTTGAACAAGATTTATTACCGTCACAGCGGATACCCAGGTGGTATTAGCTCAACAAATTTCGACAAGATGCAAGACCGTTTTCCAGGTCGTGCTTTGGAGAAGGCTGTGAAAGGTATGTTGCCAAAAGGCCCACTAGGCTATGCCATGATCAAGAAATTAAAAGTCTATGGCGATGCCAATCATCCGCATGCGGCTCAACAGCCAAAAGCGTTAGAGATTTAAGGAAACCAAATGGCTATTAATTACGGAAATTGGAATTACGGTACAGGTCGCCGCAAGAGTTCTATTGCGCGCGTATTTATTAAATCTGGCAAAGGTGACATCATTGTTAATGGTAAGCCTATCGACGCTTATTTTGCTCGTGAAACATCACGCATGATCGCTCGTCAGCCTTTGGCTCTCACAGCCCACTTAACGACCTTTGATATCAAAGTAAACGTTTCTGGTGGCGGTGAAACTGGTCAAGCTGGCGCAGTTCGTCACGGTGTTACTCGTGCATTGATTGACTACGACAACGCTTTGAAGCCAACACTGTCTAAAGCAGGTTTGGTAACTCGTGATGCTCGTGAAGTTGAGCGTAAAAAAGTTGGTCTGCACGGCGCGCGTCGTCGTAAGCAGTTCAGCAAGCGCTAATTCTTTCAGTCGCTTTAGTTTTATCGAAAGGGTCGCGCAAGCGGCCCTTTTTGTTTCTACAATGAAGGAAATTGTAAGAATGATGTATTAATCTCTCTTAAGTAGATTAATGGTTGCGCAGTAATTTGGAGAAAAGCATGATCAAAGTGGGTATTGTTGGCGGGACTGGTTACACCGGAGTGGAGTTGTTGCGCTTATTAGCGCAACATCCTGAAGTTGAGCTTACTGCAATCACCTCTCGTACAGAGGCTGGTATGCCAGTGGCGGAGATGTTTCCTTCTTTGCGTGGTCGTGTCGCTCTCAAATTTACAACGCCGGATGAAGCTAAATTAAATGAATGTGATGTTGTTTTCTTTGCGACTCCACACGGTGTTGCTATGGCTCAAGCCAAAGAGTTGCTTGCCAATAATGTGAAGATATTAGATTTGGCGGCAGATTTTCGTTTGAAGGACATCCAAGAGTTTACTAAGTGGTATGGCATGGAGCATAGCTGCCCAGATATTTTGGCTGAAGCAGTTTATGGTTTGCCAGAGATTAATCGTGAAGCAATTAAGAAAGCGCGTGTTGTTGGTTTGGCTGGTTGTTATCCAACATCAGTCCAGCTTGGTCTTGCCCCGTTGCTATCGCCAAGCTCGACTGGAGGCAAGCATTTAATCGATGGTACGCACATTATTTCTGATTCGAAGTCTGGTACCTCTGGTGCTGGACGTAAAGCAGAAATTGGCACACTACTTTCTGAAGCAAGTGATAACTTCAAGGCGTATGGAGTGAAGGGCCATCGCCATTTGCCAGAGATTGTGCAGGGTTTAAAGGCTATTGCTGGGCACGATCAGATTGGTTTGACATTTGTGCCACATTTAACACCCATGATTAGAGGCATTCACTCTACCTTGTATGTGCGTTTGACTGATGCTGGCAAAGATGTCGATTACCAAAAACTGTATGAGAATTTCTATAAGGATGAGCCATTTGTCGATGTGATGCCAGCAGGCAGCCACCCAGAGACGCGTTCTGTACGTGGTAGTAATGGCATTCGCATAGCAATTCATCGGCCTGGTGGAGGCGATACTTTAGTTATTTTGGTTGTAGAAGACAACTTGGTTAAGGGCGCCTCTGGTCAAGGTGTGCAGTGCATGAATCTGATGTTTGGCTTGCCAGAAACGACAGGCCTTACCCAGATAGCCGTCTCTCCATAATGACCCTTCAGCAAACTGGACATTAAAAGCCTAAAATAAGACATTGCTTTTTGAATTAGGAGTAAATCATGACTGAATTAGCGACAAAACCCGCAGAAGACTTGGCTGAGCCACCAACTCCGTTAGTGTTTACGGATAGCGCTGCTGCAAAAGTAGCTGACTTGATTGCGGAAGAAGGTAATCCAGAGTTGAAACTCCGAGTATTCGTTCAAGGTGGTGGTTGTTCAGGATTTCAATATGGTTTCACATTTGATGATGCTGTGAACGAAGATGACACTCTTTTTGAAAAGAACGGCGTTACTTTATTGGTGGATTCAATGAGCTTCCAATACTTGGTTGGAGCAGAAATTGATTACAAAGAAGATATCAATGGTTCACAGTTTGTGATTAAGAATCCAAATGCAACTACAACTTGCGGTTGTGGATCTTCTTTCTCGGCTTAAATAAACCGAATTTAATTAAGCTGGATAACAAGCGCCCAAAATTCTAAGCCCTTTAGCGCCTGTAACGGCTGGCAAGTTAGCCGGCCGTTTTTCTTTATGAGCCCATGCAAGCCATGCAAAAGCAAGACCTTCAACTAGCTGTGGATCGATCCCAGCCGAATCGCTCGTGGAAATTTCTAGTGGGTATTTAAATAGAAGTTGTGCCTTGGTATGAAGTAAATTCATGAGAGCAATATTTTTAGCGCCACCTCCACAGACAATCAGCTTCTGGGTTTGCGGGGCGTGCCGTAGCAAAGATTTTAAAATTGAGTCAACTGTCAAATGTAGTAAGGTAGCTTGCACATCTTCAGCAAGATAATTTTCATCCCCCAATTTTTCTTGTAACCAAGCAAGATGAAAATCATCTCTACCTGTACTCTTTGGTGGAGTTTTGGCAAAGTAAGGGTCGGCCAACATTTTCATGAGCAGTAATTCATTGGCACTTCCTTGCAATGCCCATTCACCATTTTTATCAAATGTATTGCCCTGATGTTCATGGATCCAGGCATCCATCAGCATATTGCCGGGGCCACAATCAAAACCAGATACCTCGCCATCTTGAGGTAGCAATGTTAGGTTTGCGATTCCGCCAATATTCAGAATGGCTAAATTTTCAGATGAAGGAAATTGTTGTGCATGAAAAGCGGGTACTAATGGTGCGCCATGACCACCTGCAGCGATATCACGGCTTCTAAAATCAGCAATGACATCAATGCCAGTTTTCTCTGCCAAGAGGGCAGCATTGAGAGTTTGGTGCGTGTAAGCCATGTCACCAAGATGGGGCTGGTGGCGAATAGTTTGTCCATGAGCGCCAATCGCGGCTATATCGGAGGCCTTTAAATTAGTCTTTTTGAGGAGCTGATTCACTGTATTTGCATAGGCTAGAGCCAAAGCATTCCCAGCCTGTTTTTCCCGATGAAGCTCGTTTGGTCCAGGGCTTTGAAGCTCAAATAAGGCTTTACGGAGATCGGGGGAGATGGGGGTGCTTATAGCGTCCAAGGCACTCGTCTCCCCATTTGACCCTATCTTGGCAAGAACGGCATCTATCCCATCTAGGCTCGTGCCAGACATTAGGCCAATATAGAGGGAATGGGGTTTGTTCATGTGGCTCTCAGGAATGCGACAATTATGCTTTAGCAATTTAACTACTAATTTAACTGAATCAGTAAGCCGAATCAGCATGACGGACAAACTAGAACCAAAATATCCTTTGACCCCCGAAGTCTTTGCAGCGCTTGAAGTTACAAAACGTGGTTGTGATGAGCTATTGGTTGAGGCCGATTGGGTCCAGAAGTTGGCTCGAAGTCAGGCTACCAAGACTCCCTTGAGGATTAAATTAGGTCTAGATCCTACTGCGCCAGATATTCATTTGGGACATACAGTAGTTCTGAATAAATTGCGTCAGTTACAAGATTTGGGGCATACCGTTATTTTCTTGATCGGTGATTTCACTAGCATGATTGGTGATCCATCTGGTCGTAATGCTACGCGTCCTCCTTTGACTGCCGAAGAAATTGCTGTCAATGCAGAAACTTATTATCGACAGGCCAGCATGGTGCTTGATCCCTCTAAAACCGAAGTGCGTTACAACAGTGAGTGGTGTGACCCATTAGGCGCGCGTGGCATGATTCAGCTTGCTGCTAAACATACTGTTGCGCGTATGTTAGAGCGTGATGACTTTACGAAGCGCTATCGCAATGGCGTGCCAATTTCCATTCATGAATTTTTGTATCCGCTGATGCAGGGCTATGACTCCGTTGCGCTCAAAAGTGATCTAGAGTTAGGTGGCACTGATCAAAAATTTAATCTTTTAGTTGGTCGTGAACTCCAACGTGAATATGGCCAAGAGCCACAATGTATTTTGACCATGCCGCTTCTAGTTGGTCTAGATGGCGTTGAGAAAATGAGTAAATCCAAAGGTAATTACATTGGTATCAGCGAGCCCGCGGGCGATATGTTTGGAAAACTCTTAAGCATCTCTGATGATTTGATGTGGGATTACTTTACCTTGCTTTCATTTAGACCAATGGCTGAGATTGATTTAATGAAGCAAGAAGTTGCCGCTGGTCGCAATCCAAAAGATTGCAAAGTGCTTCTTGCGCAAGAGATTGTCGCCCGCTTCCATTCACAAGCTGCCGCAGAAAAAGCCTTAGAGGACTTCAATCACCGTGCTAAAGGTGGGGTGCCTGATGATATTCCCGAAGTAAGTCTTTCTGGCGCTCCAATACAAATTGCGAATCTGTTAAAGGCAGCTGGTTTGGCTCCATCCACATCGGAGGCTAACCGCAATATTGAGCAGAATGGCGTGAAGATTGATGGCGTTACGATTGCTGATAAACAGTTAAAAGTAGAGGCTGGAACTTACGTAGTTCAGGTTGGTAAACGCAAGTTTGCGAAAGTAACCTTAGTTTAAATATCTAGGCTGGCATTACCGCTTGGTGGCGTTAAGCCAAAGTGCTCATAAGCCTGACGGGTAGCCACTCGGCCACGCGAAGTTCTTTGTAAATAACCTTGTTGAATCAAATATGGCTCTAGGACATCTTCTATGGTGTCGCGTTCTTCACCAATCGCTGCCGCTAAGTTATCAATGCCGACTGGGCCGCCATCGAACTTATGCAAGATCGCTTCCAGTAATTTTCTATCCATCACATCAAAGCCGCTTGGATCTACATCAAGCATTTTGAGGGCGCCATCAGCCATGGCTTTGGTAATGGTTCCTGTACCTTTTACTTCGGCATAGTCTCTTACGCGACGCAGCAAGCGGTTGGCAATACGCGGAGTACCGCGTGCACGTTTAGCAATTTCTACAGAACCATCTGGATCGATATTCGCTTTTAATAGAGTGGCTGAACGATCAATAATTTTTGTCAGCTCTTCGGTGGTATAGAACTCAAGTCTTGCCACAATACCAAAACGGTCGCGCAATGGATTGGTCAGCATGCCGGCACGAGTGGTTGCACCGATTAAGGTAAAGGGTTTGAGATCAATTTTGACGCTGCGTGCTGCAGGGCCTTCACCAATCATGATGTCAAGACTATAGTCTTCCAGTGCAGGATATAGAATTTCTTCTACTACTGGAGAAAGGCGATGAATCTCATCAATAAAGAGAACATCGTTTTCTTCTAGGTTTGTGAGTAAGGCGGCCAAGTCTCCAGGGCGATCTAACACTGGACCACTTGTTTGGCGTAAATTTACTCCAAGCTCTCTTGCGATGATGTGAGCAAGAGTGGTTTTGCCAAGTCCTGGAGGACCAAATAGAAGCACATGATCTAATGCCTCTTTGCGTGCTCGGGTGGCGCTAATAAAAATTTCTAATTGGGCACGCGCTTTGCTTTGACCAACATATTCATCGAGATGCTTTGGACGGAGCGCCCTTTCAAAGACGGCTTCAGCATTACCAGCAGAACCACTCACAATGCGGTCATTACCTTCTGGTAAATCTTCAGGAATTGAGTTGAGGTCGTCTGTATGAATGGCCATGCCACAAGTTTAGTGCTTATTGAAGAAAGCTTCTATTTAATGTCAGCCCTTAGATAAATACTTTAGACCCATGCGGATTCCATCCGATACCTCGGTATCGGATGGAATTTGTTTGAGCGCCAATAGCGCCTCTTTTTCTGAGTAGCCCAAAGCCAAGAGTGCTTGCAAAACTTCACTGCTAGCTTCAATCGCTGCAGGTTTGCCACCTGTAACGCCAAGATCAGGAGCTAGCTTACCTTTAAGTTCCAGGCAGAGTCGCTCCGCCGTTTTCTTGCCAATCCCCGGAACCTGAGTAAGTCGACCAGCTTCTTGCAAAGCAATGGCTTGAGCCAACTCATTGACGCTCATGCCAGAAAGAACTGCTAAAGCTGTACGGGAACCTACGCCACTAATCTTAATCAGTTGTCTAAAAGCTTCTCGCTCTGTCTCGGTTGCAAAGCCAAAAAGCTGCTGAGCATCTTCGCGCACCTGGAAATGGGTAAGAAGTGTGATTTTCTGGCCTGTTTGCGGCAATTGGTACAAGGTGCTCATTGGTACGTCTACTTCATACCCAATGCCTTGGCAATCGACCAAGAGCCGAGGGGGATGTACTGAAACGAGGGTACCTTGAATTCGACCAATCATAGAGAGATCTTAACCTGTAATGTATTGAATATTTATTACTAACGGCGTTTCTTAGGTGCTAAAGCTGTAGTAATTGCTTTTGGTAGTTGCGCATGATGTGCCGCGCAAATGGCAACACCTAAAGCATCGGATGCATCTGCTCCTGGGGCGCGATTGAGGCGTAGCAAACGTTTAACCATTTCTTGTACTTGAGGTTTAGCTGCGCGACCAGTTCCCACGATCGCTTGCTTGACCCGAAGTGCGCTGTATTCAGCAACAGGTAGTTTTTCTGAGACGAGAGCGGCGATTACAGCACCTCTAGCTTGGCCCAGCATAAGGGTCGAACGAGGATTAACATTTAAGAAAACTTCTTCTATTGCTGCGGATTCTGGATGATAAGTTTCTAGAACCTCTTTAATTCCTGCATAAAGGATGCCCAGTCGTTCGGGCAATCCCTTGGCTGGATCGCCACTCTCAATCGTTCCAGAGGCTACGTAGGTCAGTTTTTGGCCATCAACATCAATGACGCCAAAACCAGTTGTACGCAATCCTGGGTCGATACCAATCCAGCGCATATTAGTTAGAGCGATCTCGTATTGCTTGTGTGTTTAGTGACGGAAGTGACGTGTACCGGTAAAGATCATTGCAATGCCATGTTCATTGGCTGCAGCAATAATTTCATCATCACGCATGCTACCTCCGGGCTGAATTGCACAGCTTGCACCACCATTTACAACTACATCCAAGCCATCACGAAATGGGAAGAATGCATCACTAGCCACTGCTGAACCTTTAAGACTCAAGCCGGCATTTTCAGCCTTAATGCTAGCCATGCGCGCAGAGTCTACACGGCTCATTTGACCTGCGCCAATGCCAAGAGTCATGCCATTAGCGCAATAAACGATGGCATTAGATTTTACGAACTTAGCAACACGCCACGCAAACATCATGTCATGCATCTCACTTGGAGTAGGTAGACGCTTGCTAACAACACGCATTTCATTTTCAAGAACATTCTTTGCATCAGGAGATTGCACTAACAACCCTCCACCAACGCGTTTGAAATCATAAGTATTAAATGCTGTTCCTAAAGGAATCTCTAGTAAACGTACATTTTGTTTGGTTGCAAAAATAGCTTTTGCCTCATCGCTAAAGCTAGGGGCGATTAATACTTCTACAAATTGCTTAGAGATTGCTTCTGCGGCTGAGCCATCACACGGTACGTTGAAAGCAATAATGCCGCCGAAAGCTGAGCTTGGATCAGTTTTAAACGCTTTTTGATAGGCTTCAAGGGGTGTGGCACCAACAGCGACACCACAAGGATTGGCGTGCTTAATAATGACACAAGCTGAAGCGCCACCCGTGTTGCCAGTAAAGCTCTTGACGCATTCCCAAGCAGAATCAGCATCTGCAATATTGTTATAGGAAAGCTCTTTGCCTTGTAATTGTTTATAGTTCGCCAGCGCACCATCAACTGGATAGATGTCTTTGTAGAAGGCTGCAGATTGGTGGGGGTTTTCACCATAACGCATCTCCTGTACTTTTTCAAAACCAAGATTCAAAGTTTCTGGATAAGCAGAGCGTGTTTTGTGATCCAAGTTATCGCCTAATGAAGAAAGATAATTGGCAATAGCGCCATCGTACTGAGCGGTATGCGCAAATACTTTCTTAGCTAAAGCTAAATTTGTCTTGTAGGAAACCACATTCTTATTGGCTTTCATTTCAGCTAAGATAGGCGCGTAATCCGCTGGTGAAATCAAGACAGTCACATCTTGATGATTCTTGGCTGCTGCACGCAACATAGCGGGTCCGCCAATATCAATATTTTCAACGGCATCTTCAAACGAGCATTTTTCTTTTGCAACAGTCTCATTAAAAGGGTAAAGATTAATCACGAGCATATCGATGGTGTCGATACCGTGCTCCTTCAACGCCGCCATATGTTCTGGAAAATCCCTGCGAGCCAATAAGCCCCCATGCACCATCGGATGAAGTGTTTTGACACGACCATCAAGCATCTCCGGAAATTTGGTCAAGGAGGAAACCTCAACGACGGGGAGATTATTTTCAGCCAAGAGTTTTGCAGTCCCGCCCGTAGAGATGAGCTTTATGCCTTGTTCATGAAGGGACTTTGCAAAAGGCACTATGCCATTTTTATCGGAAACGGAGAGGAGGGCTGTACGGATCATGGTTTTCGTAGTTTTAAATGAAAAGGAGTGGGCTATGTGATTCTATTTACTTGAGAAGTTGATGCTCAACTAGCTTCTTATGAAGAGTATTGCGATTAATGCCCAAATATTGCGCTGCTAAAGATTGATTCTGTTTAGCATGCTGCATCACTAATTCAAGCATGGGTTTTTCTACGACGGCCAACACCATTTGATAGATATCAGTTGGCGCTGTTCCTTTGAGATCATTTAGGTAACCCTGTAATTGGGTTTCGATGCATTCGGTAATTGGGTGCTTATTGGTCATAAAAATCTATCAATGCAAGAACTAAAAATAAGAAAAATATTGATCACAAGAACTATGCAGCCTCTAAAAATAGCAAGCGGTCAGAATGAGATTTCATTTCATCAAAGTAATCATTCACCATTTGTAATTGTGTTTTGCAATCGTCCGCAGTATTCATGCGCTGGCGAAAGGCGTGAGAATCACGAAGTCCTTTGCAGTACCAACCAATATGCTTACGGGCGGTGCGAAGGCCAATATGCTCGCCATAAAACTCATAGTGATCTAGGAGATGCGCATTCATGATGGCCTGTATCTCATTGATCTCTGGTGTTGGAAGCTTGTCACCTGTTTCGAGATAGTGATTGATTTCGCGGAAAATCCATGGTCTCCCCTGAGCGGCTCGACCAATCATGATGGCATCAGCCCCAGTGATTTTTAATACATGTTCCGCTTTTTCTGGGCTATTAATGTCACCATTAGCCACTACTGGTATATCTACATAATTTTTGACAGCGGTGATGGTTTCATATTCAGCTTCGCCGTGATACAAATCAGCGCGTGTGCGCCCATGAACGGTCAGCATGGAGATGCCAGATTTTTCTGCAAGACGTGCAATCTCGATGGCATTCTTATGTTCACGATCCCAGCCAGTTCGAATCTTTAAAGTGACTGGTACAGCATCCGGGCCAACGCCCACAGCTTTTATGACGGCTTCTAAAATTTGCCGCACTAGAGGTTCGTCGCGAAGCAAGGCAGAGCCTGCTGCAACATTGCATACTTTTTTGGCTGGGCAGCCCATGTTGATATCAATAATTTGCGCGCCATGATCAACATTCATTTTTGCAGCGGTAGCCATCATCGCTGGATCAGCGCCTGCAATTTGTACTGCAATAGGTTTGAATTCACCAATATGGTTTGCGCGACGTTGCGTCTTTTCACTCTTCCAAAGCAGGGCATTTGAGGCCACCATTTCAGAGACGGCATAGCCAGCCCCTAATTTTTTGCAAAGTTGACGAAAAGGCCGGTCTGTAACCCCAGCCATAGGGGCAACAAATAGCTTATTTGCAAGCTGGTGGGAGCCAATCTTCATCTAAAAAGGTTTGAGAGCTGAGTATTTCGCTGTTGGGCGGGTTGCTTAGACCCAAAGCATGTCACTTTAGCATACTCAAGCCCAAATCTGCCTATTTTTTAGGCAGATTACTTGTCCTGAATCAAATAAAGAAGACTTTGGTTTTGGAGCCTATTTTAGGTCTTTAGCGCCTGCCAAACATCATCTGTCGTGCTAGGGCTGTTTTAACAGGTGGAAGCCACTGAAGGGCGCTTAAGGCTAATCCACGGGCAAGCACTACTGGGGCTAGATTTGACGTGAAGACCCTGGCCATAAAGTCAGTAAGCCCTATGGTTGTTGTTCTATCGGCTTTGCGACTTTGAGCATAGCTTTGAAGTGCTTTATCTATGTCCGCAGGATATTGTCCTTCTAATGGGCTGGAGAATATTCCCACCAATTTTTCTGCTAACAAAAAGGCGTCACGCAATCCTAGATTTAATCCTTGGCCAGCAACTGGATGCAAAGTTTGAGCGGCATTGCCGATCCAAACGTGATTATCTTTAATAATTTCTTTTCGATAATTTAAGCCGAGTTCATATAGACGTCGATCCTGTACTTTCATAAAACGTCCAATACGTGAACCAAATTCTTTTTGCAATTCAGATAGGAAATCCACATCATTGAGTTGTAATCGGTATTGTGAAGATTCGGGTGAGCCGCACCATATGAGGTTCAAAATATGGGGGCCATAATGACTTGGTAGAACTGCTAGAGGACCCTCTGCGGTAAATCGTTCCCACGCTTGATGGGGTGTTGCATTCTCTACTTCAACCAAACCCACAAGAGCTGATTGACTGTAATCGCGACCGGATTCAACCCAATCTTGATTTTTAAATAAGCCGCCCTCGGCATGCACGATACATTTCGCATGAATCTGATTTTCTTCTGATTCTTTTTGATTATGCTTCCACACAAAGTTTGGACTCGAAGTTTGTACGGATCGCAAGGCTTGACGTAGTGTGATGTGTATATCACGGTAACGAATAATATGTCCTAGCGCATCTTGCTTGAGCTCTTCACGTGTCATTAGTGCTCTGCCAAAACGTCCGGCTTGCGAAACATGTACTTGATGTATTTCGGCAGATTCTTTTGGCCATGCCTGAATCGTGTCTAACAATATTTTGCTGCCATGTGAGAGGGCTATGCCACGACTATCAGCATTGGCTAATTCATCGTCACCCTTTGGGTTGCGATCCAGTAATGTGATATTCGCATCAGGAAATTTTTGCAGCACCCATGCGGCACAAGCTAGTCCAACTGGACCGCCGCCTTGAATCAAGATATCGCAATTGGAGGAATTCATTTTTATTCAGAAATTGTTATACGTTTTTCATGATTGCTTCAATTTCATCTGCTTTGACGGGTACGCCACGGGATATCAACTCACATCCAGCATCATTTAAGACGGCATCATCTTCAATGCGAATGCCAATATTCCAAAACTTTTCATCTATATCGTCTGCTGGTCTGATATAGAGGCCCGGCTCAATAGTAATCACCATGCCACTCTTTAAGATGCGCCAAGGCTTATCGGCGCCAGATGATTCTAGGGCGGATTCGCGATACGAGCCAACATCATGCACGTCCATCCCTAACCAATGTGAGGTGCGGTGCATATAAAAGCGACGGTAAGCGCCTGTTTCAATGGCGTTCTCAAGCGAACCCAGCTCAGTAAGCTTTAATAGTTTTTCATCTAACAAACCTTGGGTTAATACTTGCAGTGCCGCTTCGTGTGGTTGCATAAAAGTATTACCTGGTTTTGTCATGGCAATAGCGGCTTCCTGAGCTGCCAAAGTAATATCGTAAAGAGCGCGTTGCGGACCTGAAAACTTACCATTTACAGGAAATGTGCGCGTGATATCGGATGCATAGCTATCAAGCTCACAACCCGCATCAATTAAGCATAGTTCACCACTACGTAATTCGGTTGAACCAGCGCGATAGTGAAGAATGCAAGAGTTGGCGCCACCAGCAACTATGCTGTTGTAGGCAACACATTGAGCCCCGCTATTACGAAATTCATGTAGTAGCTCTGCTTCAAGTTGATATTCCCTCATGCCTGGCTTGCAGGCTTGCATCGCACGGATATGGGCGCGAGCCGAGATGGCTGCAGCACGACGCATGATGTCAATTTCATGAACGTTTTTAAACAGACGCATTTCATGAATCATCGCATCAATATCATGAAGTTGAGAAGGTGCATTTACTCCAGAGCGAGCTTGTGCTCGAACTTGTTTCATCCAGTGACGTAGGCGTCTATCAGATTCCGCACTATCAGCTAGACGAACATATAGAGCGCTCTGGTCAGCCAATAAGTCATTTAATTTTTGATCTAACTCCTGATTGCTATGAGCAAATTCAATGCCCAATGTTTCCGGGGCCGCATCAGGGCCAAGGCGAATACCATCCCAAATTTCTCGTTCTGGATCTTTGGGTCTGCAAAACAAATGAGATTGAACTTCAAAGTGATTTCCACTTTTACCAACCTTCATAACTAGAGTGGCGCCTGGCTCTTCAAAGCCTGTTAGGTAATAAAAATCGCTGTCATGGCGATAAGGAAATTCGCTGTCGCGGTTGCGGGTAAGTTCAGGGGCGGTAGAAATGATGGCAACTCCACCTCCAGTTTTAGCAAAAATTTGTTCCGCTAGTTGATTTCTACGAAGTCGATAAATATCTGTTTTATTCATATGCTGCGTTGAGCTCTTGTAAGCGTTGTGGTGTACCTACATCGTGCCATGGACCAATATATTTTTCACCGGACACTTTATTTTGCTCCATTGCCTTTCTTAGAAGGGGCGCTAGCTTGGCTGGTATCCCTATTTCAAGATCTTGGAAAAGGTCTTTGTGATAAATCCCAATGCCTGAAAAGGTTAGTTTTTCAGCGCCCTCTGATGCAGCATTACTTACTGTGGAGTTACGGAGGTAGAAATCCCCCTCTGGATGCTGAACTGGGTTTGGGACCATTAATAAGTGTGCTAAAGGTTTATTTGCATCCATACGCATATTGGAGGCAGTCTCTAAAAGTTGGTCTACAGGCAAGTTGGGGCTAAATACATCGCCATTAATCACCAGAAAGTAATCTTTGGGTGCAATGATGGGAAGCGCCTTACAAATGCCGCCAGCCGTCTCTAAAGCGCTACCCTCAGGAGAGTACTGGATATGAAGACCAAATTGCTGTCCGTTTCCTAATGCCAATTCAATTTTTTCACCCAACCAGGCGTGATTAATGACCACTTCTTGAATCTTTGCTTTAGATAGAGTCTCTAAATGCCATGCCAACAAGGATTTATTTTGAATGCTGAGCAAGGGTTTGGGTAAGTTGTCCGTGAGAGGACGCATGCGCTCGCCTCTGCCAGCGGCTAGCAAAAAGCAAGGAATGGGATTACTCATAAGCATCGTGAATGATTGGCTAATCTTTAGCAGTACGCGTGGACTCTAGAAGTCGCGCTAAGGGTTTTAATTCGATATATCGATTTGCGCAGGCAATCGCATACTCAAGAACAAGGGGAATATCTTTAAGGTAGCCATCCTTGCCATCACGATGGAATAGTCTTGCAAAGATGCCAAGAACTTTCAGGTGACGCTGTAATCCCATCCACTCAAAGTCGCGATAGAACTGTCCAAAATCATCTGGCATTGGTAAGCCTGCTTTACGACCTTCTTCCCAAAATTTAATGACCCAATCAATTACTCGTTCCTCTGGCCAGGCTATGTAAGCATCACGCCATAGCGAGGAGGCATCATAAGTAATTGGTCCGTAGACAGCATCTTGAAAGTCAATCACGCCAGGATTATTGATTTCTGTCACCATTAAATTACGTGAATGATAATCTCGGTGAACATACACTTTGGCTTGAGCTAAATTGTTTTTAATGATCAGTTGAAACGTTTTTTGTAATTGCTCTGTTTGTTGGGCATTGAGCTCAATATTGAGATGCTTCTTTAGATACCAATCAGGAAATAGATCCAGCTCGCGTTGCAAAAGGGCTTCATCATAGTTTGGCAATACATCTGGCTTGCTAGCTTTTTGCATCAAAACCAATGCATGTGTTGCATCTGTATAGAGATGATCTGCCGTTTCGTTGTTGAGTTCCGCTAGGTAAGTTTTGGTTCCCAAATCACTTAGCAATAAGAAGCCTTTTTCAAGATTCTGCTCGAGGATTTTGGGTGCATTTAAACCCGCTACTGTGAGCAATAAGTCGACCTTAATAAAGGCATCTAAGGGCTCATGTTCAGGCGGAGCATCCATCACGATTAAAGTGCTGAAATCGGGCTTTTTTGACTCAATTCGGAAATAGCGCCGAAAGCTGGCATCCGCGGAAGCTGGTACCAAAGTGTCGAGATCTAATTGCCAGCTAGCTTCTAGGGCCTTTAGCCAGTTACGTAGGGTGTTTAAGCGTGAGTCAGTCATGGTCGATTCGTATAATAAGGCGGGTCTGTATCTATGAGTCATTATCGCCGTCGCGCCGGCCTTTGCGCCCCTCTTTTTTTGCATGTAACCCTGCGCGTGATGATGGGGGTGGCATTGCTTCAATTTGCCCACTTCGGACGCGCTCAGGCCCCTGCACCTTTACCCCCAGTTTCTCAGGCTGGCGCTAATACTGTTTTGCTACCGGATCGCGGTAATGTCACTATTTTAAAGTTGGATGATCAATTGCGTGTTGGGCTTCCATTGGATGACAACAAAGCGCTTACTTTTACATCTAGCGATTCGATTGATGGTGTTGTTAATCGCCAGATGAATTTGAAAGGTCGAGCACAAATTCGTCGTAATGGCACAGTAATTAAAGCCGATGAAATTACTTATGACCCTGATACTGATATTGCTGACTTAGTAGGCAATGTTGAATTGTCCAAAGGGAATACAAGTCTTAAAGGGCCAACAGCGCAATTTAAGGTAGATGCTCGTGAAGGTCAAATGGAAACGCCGACATATGAACTTCGGGATACCCGGGGAAACGGTACAGCAAATAAAATAACAATAGAAAATTCCGATATTTTTATATTTGATAAGGCTACTTATACGACCTGTACCCCTCAAAATATGGATTGGTATTTCACGGCTGACAAATTAGAAATTGATAACGAGCAAAAAGAAATGGTGGGGACGCATGGGGTGATGCGTTTCTTTGATGTGCCGATTGCCTATGTTCCGTATTTCACTGCACCGACTTCGAATCAGCGTCGTTCTGGTATTTTGGCTCCGGTAGCAGGTTATAACTCAAATAATGGATTTGATATTACCCAACCATACTATGTTGATATTGCGCCAAATAGAGATTTATTGATATTGCCACGATATATGGCTGAGCGTGGACTCCAGTTGGGTGCCAATTATCGTTTTTTAGATACCAAATATAGCGGAATCTTGGCTGGCGATTATCTGGCTCATGACAATAAAACAGGAACCAGTCGCTGGCGTTACGACTGGCAACAACGACAGGTCTTTAGCGGTGGACTTGCGCCGGGTGGGGTGCCATTGCCAGGATCATGGACTGCTTACGCTAATATGTCTCGCGTTTCCGATAATTTATATCCTACAGATTTTTCTCAAAGTATTGCTGGATCTGTAACTAGCCAGTTTCGCCAAGAAATTGGAACAACAAAGGGATTGACTGGTAGTTTAAGTAATTGGGTTGTATCAGCTAGAGCTTTGAGTTTTCAAACTCTGCAGCCTGATCCCACCTCTACGGTACAAGCACCATATAACGTGTTGCCAAATATTAACGCTACCTATAACAACCGCCTTACTCCAGCAGTCGCAGATACAAGTGGAAAATACATTACGTTGCCCACCGGCCCGGCAACAACATTTTCAACTGACTTCACAAGATTTTCTTATAACATCGGCGGCAACTTAGCTGCTACTGCTCCTGGTGTTTATAGTCAAGCAGATAGGACTGTTATTAAAGGGGCGATGTCCTTGCCGCAAATAACGCCAGGCTATTACATTACTCCTAAGGTGAGCTTTCAATCCAATACATATAATGCCACCCCATTTATAACTGGTGGCGCACCAGTAGCTCAAGGTTTTACTATCCCAACCCTAAGTCTAGATTCTGGCTTGGCTTTTGAAAGAGATGCTAAAGAATTGAAGGGCTTCTTTGGTAGAGATATGTTGTTGACGATGGAGCCTCGCGCATTTTATGTTTACACCCCTTATCAGAGTCAAGCCCAAACCCCATTATTCGATACAGCAGATGCGGGTTTTGGTATCTCTCAAATTTTTAGTGAAAATACTTTTATTGGTAATGACCGTATTGCAGACAGTAATGCGGCCACGCTTGGTTTAACAAGCCGCATGATTGAGGCAAATACGGGTACTGAACGTGCAAATGTAACTCTCGCGCAAAAGCAGCAATTCACTGGACAGCGAGTAGGTCTAAATGGAAATATTGCCAATCCCACCACTTATTCAGACACTCTAGGTTCGGGATCTCTTCGCTTGCTAGGTAATTTCAGTGCGGATGTATTCGGGCAATACAACACTCAGTTGAATCGATTCGTACAGACAACGGTTGGTGCTAGCTGGCGGCCAACTCAAGGCAGAAGTCTAAATTTTGGCTACCGAAATGTCTGGTCTCCACCAGTACAGGCATCTATACAAAATAATCAGTCATTTGTGCCAGCCGCTACCACTACAGATCAATACAATATCTCTGGACAGTGGCCTATTACTAAGGAAATTTCTGTTTTGGGCCGCTGGGGATATGATGCGCTGACCACTAAAACATTGAATACTTTAGTGGCTTTGGAGTGGACCAGGGATTGCTGGACTTTCCGCGGAGCCTATTCTCAGGTGCTTAATACTTCTCAAATTACGACAACCCAAGTGCTTTTT
This sequence comes from Polynucleobacter sp. MWH-Braz-FAM2G, assembly GCF_018687635.1. NCBI lineage: Bacteria > Pseudomonadati > Pseudomonadota > Betaproteobacteria > Burkholderiales > Burkholderiaceae > Polynucleobacter > Polynucleobacter sp. MWH-Braz-FAM2G. Next base: position 1,970,179 of record NZ_CP061300.1, on the reverse strand, counting down.
CAGGTTGAATTTAGGGGCTTTGCTAGCGCTGGAAGCAATCCAGTTGATATCATGAAGTTAAATGTTCCAGGATATATGCCCACCTCTAAGCCTATACCACCATCAATATACGAGAATTATCAATGATGCTTTCTGTGATTCGCTTTAAACAAATTATTATTCACACCATTTTTTTTGGCCTCTGTTTATTGGTGAATATGTCCTTTGCTCAAGATGCAGCAAAGTCGAATATTTCTGCTGACTCTAAGATACGAAATATAGATGGTGTTGCCGCAGTGGTTAATACTGGCTTTGTAACACGCAAGGAAATCGATGATCGAATTGCAGTTCTCAAAAAGCAAGGTGTTAAATTGCCCGAAGATGGATCGTTGCGAAAATTAGTTTTGGATCGCCTAATTCTTGAAAAAATTCAATTGCAAAATGCTGAGCAAGAAGGAATTAGGGTTAGTAATAAAGAGTTGGATAAGATAATTGCGGATCTTGCTGCAAAAAATAAGTCTACTTATGCCGAGTTTAAGGCTAAGGTAAACGCTTCTGGTACAACGTTTGAGCGATATAAGGAACTTTTGCGAGACGATATTATGGTGAGCCGATATCGAGAGCGCGAAATTGAAGCAAAGATCAAAATATCCGATGCTGAGATTGATAACTTTATTGCCGATCGTACGCGCGCTATGACTGCGGTTGGCGCATCGCGTTCTGTTCCAGCTGGCAAAGGTGATATCGAGGAGATTGATGTTGCGCAGATATTTATCCCTGTAGATGCTAATGCTGGTGCTGGTGCTCAGGCTGATGCAAAGAAGAAAGCCGACATTCTTTTAAAAGATGCTCGTGGAGATGTTGATTTCTTGCAATTGGGTGCTATGGCAGCAAAAGATAATCCGAAGATCAAGTTTCAGGAGTTGGGATATCGTACTGCCGATCGATTGCCTCAATTATTTTATGAGGCAATTCGCAACACTGGTGGTGGGCAAGTGGCTAATACTGTGGTGAAAAGTCCTGCGGGCTATCACGTACTTAAAGTGTTGGATAGACGTGCAGTTGGAGCAAGTCCTCCCCCACAGCAGGCTGCTACTCCAGTTTCTGGTTCAAACATGCCACAAAATATTCCCATCACACAAACCTTATCTCGTCATATTTTGTTGCGGAGTCGCCCTGGTTTAACTGATCAAGACGCAGAGAGACGTTTGCAAGGTTATCGCGATCAGATTCGCGCTAAGACTGCTGATTTTGCAGAACTAGCAAAAAAATATTCTGAAGATGGCTCCGCTCAAAATGGCGGGGAGTTGGGTTGGATGAGTCCTGGTGACCTGGTTCCCGAGTTTGAGCAGGCAATGAATCGTTTGCAAATTGGTGAGGTAAGTAACCCAGTAAAAACTGAATTTGGTTGGCATTTGATACAAGTGTTGGATCGTCGTGAAGGCCAGCTTACTGTCGAAAAGCAACGTCAATTTGCCCGTGCGGCAATTCGTGAAAGAAAATTTGAGCAAGCTTACCAAGAATGGTTGCGAGAGCTGCGTGATAACGCAACTGTAAAAATTCTGAATGTGGATGATGCAGCAAGTAGCCCGCCACGTTAATCTCGTTGTAAGTACTGGCGAGCCAGCTGGAGTAGGGCCTGAAGTTTCTCTTGTAGCTTCACTAGATTTTTTGCGTGAACAAGTTAATGTTCAGATTACTTTATTGGGCGATAAAACATTATTTTTAGTGCCCAAAGGTATTTCCTCAGAGTTATTGGATAGGCTGCAATTTCATCCAATTTCGCTGGGGGCGACTGTAACGCCGGGCCTCTTAAATGTTGATAATGCCTCGTATGTTATTAATCAATTGAACTACGCTATCGATGGGTGCTTGCAAGGTCGCTATGATGCCATGGTAACCGCACCACTTCAAAAAAGTATTATCAATGACGCTGGCACACCCTTTACGGGGCATACGGAGTACTTGGCGCAACGCTGCAATAGTTCTCATGTAGTCATGATGTTATGCGCCCAATTACCCAATGGTTTTCTGGGGCTAACGGCTCCGCGAGATTTGCGAGTTGCTTTAGCTACAACACACCTTCCTTTAAAAGAGGTGCCACAAGCCCTAAGTTATGAGTTGATATTAAATACGATTCAAATCGTGAATCAAGATTTACAAAAAAAATTTGGCATTGCTAAACCATTAATTCGTGTGGCTGGTCTAAATCCCCATGCTGGGGAGTCCGGTCATTTAGGGCGGGAAGAAATAGAAATTATTACCCCTGCAATCGAAGCGGCTAAAGAGTTGGGAGTGAATGTATCTGGTCCTCATCCAGGCGATACGATGTTTGATGCTGAATCCATCTCCAAAGTCGATGCGTTCATTGCAATTTATCATGATCAAGGCTTGGCACCCTTTAAATTTGTGACATTTGGAAATGGAATCAATGTCACTCTCGGGTTGCCGATTATTCGCACATCGGTAGATCACGGAACGGCCTTGGACATTGCGGGTAAAGGAATAGCGGACGCTGGTAGCATGCTTGAAGCCCTTCGTTTAGCCTATCAATTAGCCCTTAATCAACAAAGGCTAAACTAATTCATGCATCGCGCACGTAAACGATTTGGGCAAAACTTTCTACAAGACAACGGAATTATTTATTCGATTGTCTCGCTCATCAATCCTAGTTCGGATATGCATGTTATCGAAATTGGACCTGGTCTTGGTGCCTTAACGCTGCCTTTGTTAAGTAGTCTTGATCAGTTGGACCTCTTAGAAATTGATCGTGATTTAGTAGCTTTTTGGAATGAAAAGAATCTTAAGGGCCTCAACGTGATTGAGGGCGATGCCCTTAAATTTGATTTCTTGGCATGGGCTCAAAATCGTTTAAGCAAACAAGGCTTATGTAAGGTTGTTGGTAACTTGCCTTACAACATCTCATCACCATTGCTATTTCATTTAGTTTCTGCCGCTAATTTTATTGATGAACAAGTATTTATGTTGCAAGCTGAAGTGGTTGAAAGAATGGTCGCGAAGGCGGGTAGCTCTGATTTCAGCCGCTTATCTGTCATGCTACAAGCCCGCTACGATATGGAATTGGTGTTGGAGGTGCCTCCTGAAGCCTTTGAACCTCACCCCAAGGTGAATTCTGCTGTGGTACGCATGATTCCAAGAAGAGATTTTTCATTAACCGAAGTGCAATGGAGTTCTTTAGAGAAGATTGTGGCAGCTGCATTTTCCCAAAGAAGAAAAATGTTGCGTACCAATTTGCAAGTATTTTCGGAGCAATTAGGCTTGACAGATGAAGAGCTCAAGTCGAGAGCTCAAGACATTTCAGTAGACCGGTACATTGAGTGGGCAAAGATCCAAGCGGCTTAATTCTGCTTAGGCGCCAATCTTTAAAACAGTATTTTTATTTGTATGCAGTGGGATCAATTACACGCATTTCAGCTTCAATCCAACTCTCTACCTCTTGTTGAAGTTGTTCCGCTGATTTATTGGCTGAGTTGATTGCCGGTCCAATTGAAAAAATCACTGTGCCAGGATGTTTTAGAAAACTATTTTTTGGCCAACAGCGACCGGCATTATGTGCAATCGGAATAACCAAAGCATCAGTAGCGCTCGCTAGACGTGCACCACCTTTGCGATATGGCTTAGTAGACCCTGTAGGGGTTCTAGTGCCTTCCGGAAAAAGCATAATCCATTTACCTTCACTCAAGCGTTTACGACCCTGAGTTGCTACTGAATGGGCTGCACTCTGTTTATTAGAACGATCTATGTGGATCATTTTCAGCAGAGCCAAAGCCCAGCCAAAAAATGGGATCCAAAGTAACTCACGTTTAAAAACAAAACAAAGTTGCTTGGGTAGCAAAGCAATATAAGCAATCGTTTCATAAGCAGACTGATGTTTGCTTAAGATAATGACGCGCTCGTTTAGGACAGCCTGCATATTTTCCATGCCGCGGATCTCATACTGAATTCCACACAGTGGCTTTAATAAGGCAATCACTATTTTGTTCCAGAGTCCAATGAAGGTGTAGCGATTTTCTGGGTTCAAAAATGGAAAAGCCAGCAAGCAGAGTACTGACCAAATGGGAGTGAACACCAGTAAAAATAAAGCGAAGAGGATGGAGCGAATCAACATCATGTCTGTTCTAAACCTTATTTTCTAAAAGTGTATTTGCAAATGCTAGTAGATCAGCGTGTATTTGTGTGCCTGCAGGTAAGTCACCTTTTGCCATCGTCTTTTGGCCTTTTCCAGTCAGTACTAAATGAGGTGTTGCTCCTAAAGCCACTCCAGCTTGTAGATCACGTAAAGAATCTCCAACTATGGGAACGCCAGCAAGAGGGTGAGTGCTATCAATCTTCTTGTAGCGTAATGCGATCTCTTTCATGAGACCAGGCGCTGGTTTACGGCAATCGCATTGGTGGGCATCCTGATGAGGACAGAAAAAAATACTATCGATACGTCCGCCCAAGGGCTTTAACAATGCTTCCATTTTGCTATGCATGGCATGCAAATCGTTAATGCTGAAATAACCTCTAGAAAGTCCGGATTGGTTAGTTGCAATGGCAATTTGATAACCGGCCTGATTTAATAGGGCGATTGCTTCTAGACTGCCAGGTATGGGGATCCACTCGTCTACCGACTTCACATAATCATCGCGATCCTCGTTGATCACGCCATCGCGATCCAGAATTATCAGTTTAGAGGAGCCAGTGCTCATGCTAGTTTGCCGAGATCGGCAACGAGATTCATTTTCTGGTGAAGTTGTTGCAAGAGCGCTAAACGGTTATCGCGTAACTCGGTATTTGGATCCATGACCATGACATCGGCAAAAAATTGGTCAATAGGTTTACTCAAGGCTACAAGAGATCTTAAGAGTTCCACAAACTGTCGTTTTTCATAAGCAGCAGTGAGTGCTGGAGTAACTGCTTCTAGGGCCTTATGTAATGTAGCCTCTGCTGGTATTTGCAGTAATTTTTCTGAGCAAGTTGCCGGTATGGCAGTGGAGGTCTTCTTCAAAATATTACTAATACGCTTATTGGCGGCAGCAAGCTGAGCAGCTTCTTCAAGAGCATTAAATTCACGCAATGCTCTCAAGCGTTCAATCAAATCATTGATTTGCGCTGGCTCTTGGCTGAGGACAGCGTCAATCTCAGCGCTAGTGAATGCTTTACCAGCAACCGATTGGTCTCTTAGATAGGCGCGTAAACGATCAATAATGAATGCGTAGATATCAGCCGTATTTGCTTTCTCTTGCACGTCTGCTTGAGAGAACTGGGCGCGAGCCATCTCAATAAGATCTGGCAAATTGAGCGAAAGATTTTTCTCCAAAAGCAAACGACAGATGCCGAGGGCATGACGGCGCAGTGCATAAGGATCCTTATCGCCAGTGGGCGCAAGTCCTACACCCCAAATCCCTACCAGTGTTTCTAGTTTGTCAGCAATTGCCAAAATAGTGCCAGTTTGTGTTTGCGGTAGCTCATCACCAGCAAAGCGTGGCATGTAGTGTTCGCTACAAGCGCTAGCTACATCAAGATGCTCACCATCATGAGTTGCGTAATAACGACCCATAATTCCTTGTAATTCTGGGAACTCACCAACCATATCGGTTAATAGGTCTGTTTTAGCAATTTCAGCAGCACGTGAGGCCAACTTTTCATCGACACCTAGTTTTTTGGCGATTCCAATTGCAAGTCCTTGAACCCGCTTGGTACGATCTAGCTGATTACCAAGCTGGTTGTGATAAACCACCTTGCCTAGATCAGCTATGCGTGAAGCTAGTGGGCGCTTTTGATCTTGCTGGAAGAAGAAGCGAGCGTCAGATAAACGGGGGCGTACAACTCTCTCGTTACCAGAAATAATGGCGTCAGGCTTTTTGGTTTCAATATTGGAGACAATTAAAAATCGATTACGTAACTTGCCATTTTTATCGGTCAATGCAAAGTACTTTTGATTGGTTTGCATGGTCAAAATCAAGCATTCTTGTGGAACTTCCAAGAATTCTTGATCAAAGTGGCATTCATAAATAGCTGGCCATTCAACAAGAGCGGTTACCTCATCAAGAAGGCTTTCTGGCATCAACACCAAATCATCGCCAGCCGCTTTTAAAAGAGCAGATTCAATTTGGTCACGACGTTTGCTAAAGCTGGGGATGATCTTAGCTTTAGATTGCAGTTCAGATTCGTACTGATCCGCATTATTAATAGTGATAATTCCAGGTGCTAAAAAGCGATGCCCTTCGGTTTGATGATTTGCCTTGATACCTAGTGCGCTGATATTAAGCACAGCATCCCCATGTAGGACAATAATGCGGTGAGCAGGACGAGCAAATTGGACGTCAGCCAATTGACCATCTTTCTGCGGCACTTGGTAATGCATCATTTTTGCAATCGGTAACTTATTCAACGTCTGCTCGAGTGCCATTTGAGCTGTTTGTTCAAGAGCGGCGCCCTTGGCGATGACATTCAGATAAAGCGCTTCATTCTTGCCTTCACCAGCTTTTTCTAAGGTGGTGAGGTCAACATCTGCATATCCTAGTGCACCTAATTTTTTGAGTAAAGGTGGGGTTGCTTTGCCTTCAGCATCAAAAGCAATGCTGGTTGGCAGGAGTTTTTCACGGACTGGATAATCCGGCGCTTGATTTAGAACATTAGTGATTTGAACTGCTAAGCGGCGTGGTGTTGCAAAGCCAGTCACCAGTGATGACTCGGTTGCTAATCCAGCAGATTTGAGTGCTGCAAAGATGCCTGCACTAAAAGCATCACCTAGACGGCGCAATGACTTCGGAGGTAATTCTTCGGTAAATACTTCAATCAATAAAGTAGCTGATTGAGGTTTTGAATTAGATGTGCTCATAAGTGGAATGCAGAAATCTTGATACGCTTAAGCCTGTGCTTTAGCTTGACGTTGACACATAGGAAAGCCTAGTTTTTCTCTAGACTCAAAGTAGGCTTGAGCAACGGCCCGAGAAAGATTGCGAATGCGTCCGATATAGGCTGCACGTTCAGTAACTGAGATGGCGCCGCGAGCATCGAGCAAATTAAATGTATGCGCTGCCTTGAGAACCATTTCATATGCAGGCAGCGCTAGTGGAACTTCCATTAAACGCTTCGCTTCACTTTCATAGTTAGTGAAATTAACAAATAGCAGATCAGTATTTGAGTGCTCAAAGTTATAGCAAGATTGCTCAACCTCATTTTGGTGATACACATCACCATATGAGATGCCATCAGCCCAAACTAAGTCATAGACGTTTGAGCAGTTCTGTATATACATTGCTAAACGTTCAATACCGTATGTGATTTCGCCAAGAACAGGCTTGCAATCTAAGCCACCGACTTGTTGGAAATAGGTAAATTGGGTTACTTCCATGCCGTTGAGCCAGACCTCCCAACCTAAACCCCAAGCTCCTAAAGTCGGATTCTCCCAGTCATCTTCTACAAAGCGGACGTCATTTTCTTTGAGGTCCAAGCCCAATGCGGCAAGAGACCCCAAATATAGATCGAGAATATTGTCAGGGGCTGGTTTTAAAACTACCTGGTATTGGTAGTAGTGCTGTAGACGATTTGGGTTCTCGCCATAACGACCATCTTTTGGTCTGCGGGATGGCTGAACATAAGCCGCCTTCCAGGGTTCAGGACCAATAGCCCGAAGGAAAGTTGCGGTATGGGATGTGCCTGCTCCTACCTCAAGGTCGATGGGTTGTAATAGGGCGCAACCTTGTTGGTCCCAATAATCTTGTAGTTTGAGAATGATTTGCTGAAAAGTAAGCATGATTAACCTAGCTAAGCCATTGATTTTACATGGCTATGGTACTCAAGAGTTAAAAATGCTCAAAAACGTCTATGACGAATCAGACCCCAGAGCAGTAGCAGGCACGAAAGAACCAAAATTGGTAAATTGCCCCAAATAACATAGGGCGTCTTTCCAGCATAAGCTTGTACGTTGGCACTCAAGGTAGTTTGGGTAAATTCTGGGAGCGATTGCAGTAATTTGCCATCAGGACCTAAAACCGCCGTTATGCCCGTGTTGGTAGCGCGTAAGGCGGGAAGACCGGTTTCCAGCGAGCGTAATTGTGAAAGTCTGAGTTGCTGGGTGGGCGCTTGGGAGTCTCCAAACCATGCAAGATTGGTCATATTAATTAATAAATTAACAGGCTTATCACTATTTTGTATGCGATAAGCTAGCTCGCCGCCAAAGACATCCTCATAACAAATCGTAATGGCTGCATGAAGGTCGTCTTGACCTTTGCGAACAATGGTGAGCGGTGCTTGTTTCAAATCGCCCCTAGCAAAGTCACTCATTGGTACATGAAAGGCTTTAACAAACCATTGAAATCCAGGAGGAATAAATTCTCCAAAAGGAACAAGGTGTGATTTATCGTATTGATAAGGAGGCTGATTGGGGGAAAGTCCAGTCGCACGATTGGAATACTGCACCCCGTTTTCTTTTGGCACCTCCCCGATTAAACCAAGCAAAATATTGCTGCCGCTACTATTGGAAAAAGTTTGTAAATATTGCAAAAGGCCAAACGGTAAATTTGGTTGTGGCCATGGAAAGGCGGTCTCGGGAATGATGATGAGATTGGCAGCTTCTTTTGTGATTTCCCGGGTATAAAAATCTATTTGTTGCCCAATTGCTTGGGGATTAAATTTGAGACTTTGTTCAAAGTTTCCTTGAATAAGTCTTACGCTAATTGGCTCCCCAGTAGGCTTAGTAAAGCTAAATGAGCTTGCGAATAGCGAGATAGCTAATGCAGATGTAATTAGCAGTAGGCTCGAAGTTATATGTTTGCGAAGTTGATAGATTTCCCAGGATGTCCATATAACCAAAAAAGTGCAGGCAAGACCACCAAAGAAAGGTGCTATAGGAGCAAATGGGCCATTGAACTGTGTCTCAGCAAAGCCCATCCAAGGGAAGCCAGTAAAGATATAGCCGCGCAAAAATTCCGCAAGAACCCAGCTTGCCGCCAAAAATAGACCCGTTAGCCGGTTCTTGCTAAATGCTGAAATGGCAAGCGTAGCTAAAGAAAAATAAAGTGCAACATAGGCTGAGAGCAAAAGTACGCCAATGCAAGCCAGTAGTGCGTTTATACCGCCAACATCATGAAGGCTAATATAGATCCACCAAAGACCTACAACAAAATAACCAATGCCGAATAAGAGGCCGAGTCCGAATTGTTTCTTAAGTGTATTGGCTACAGGTGAGTCAAGGCGCCACCAAAGAATGCTGAGAATGGGGATCTGAATCCAACCGCCATATGTTAATTCAGCACTCGCGGCCAAAACTGCGCCCAACGCAAACAGCAGAAATACTGAAAAGATTTTGACGCTAATATGCTGTTGATAAGAGTGTTGATCTAACAATCTAAGTCTCAGTCTGATTTCTTATTTATTTGTCGTGCTAACAGAATATGAATTTGTCTTGGGTCAGCACGTTGTACTTCAAATTCAATATTGTCAATTTGGACGAGTTCGCCCATTTTGGGGACGCGACCTAGATGTTGAATTACTAGGCCTGCCACTGTCTCGATATCCTCAACTTCAAAATGAGTGCCAAGGGCTTTATTAAATTGCTCAAGCTCAGTGATGCCTTTAACCCGAATGTCGCCGTTATCTAGGGCAATCAGATTATCAGCTTCTTCATCAATGTCATGTTCATCTTCAATATCACCAACAATTTGCTCAAGCACATCTTCAATGGTGATGATTCCAGCTACGCCACTGTATTCGTCAACCACAATCGCTAAATGATTTCGATTGTCTTTGAAGTCGCGTAACAAGACGCTCAGTCTTTTAGACTCCGGAATAAATACTGCTGGACGTAACCAGTCCCGCACTTGGAAGTCATTTTCAGTTGCGTGACGCAATAGGTCTTTAGCTAGCAAAATTCCAATGACATTGTCCCTACTTCCTTCAAACACAGGAAAGCGAGAATGTGCGGCTTCAATTACGCTTTTGATAATTTCAGGTAGTGGTTTATTGATATCAATCCAGTCAATTTGCGCACGGGGAACAAGAATGTCACGGGCGCAAAGTTGACCCACCTGAAAAACTCCCTCGATCATAGAGAGGGCATCTGCATCAATCAATCCCTCGGCTTGCGCTTCACGCAGGGTATTAATGAGCTCTCGACGGCGTTCACTGGGTTCGATTGGCTGTGGAGTTAAAAAATCAGCCAAACGGTCTAAAAGGGATTTGTTGGGGTCAGGCATATAGCAAGAATAGCGCAGAAATATTGCAAATCAGGAATACGGGTTGGCAAAGCCCAATTTTTGAAGAATTTGGATTTCTAGAGCCTCCATCTTTTTGGCATCTCGTGCTGACTCATGATCATAGCCTTGTGCATGCAGACATCCATGAATAATTAAGTGCGCTAAATGTGAATTTAAAAGCTTACCTTGAGCTTTTGCCTCTTTTTGTAGAACTGGCAGGCAAAAGACGATATCTGCGACCACAGTTTTTTTAGAAAGCTCATAAGGAAAGGTGAGCACATTGGTTGCGTAGTCTTTTTTTCGAAAAGCAAAGTTTAATTTTTTGCCTTCGGCGGTATTTACAAATCGTAGAGTAATTAAGCCGCTAGTTGGTATAGCGCTCTTTACCCATTTTTTTATTAAAGTAGCAGAGGCAATTTTGTTAAGGGTAGATTCAATTGCAGGACTAGCATATTGAAAATCAATTGCTAGTTTCGGCGAAGCTGGTATGTTCTTAGTTGACATGCGCCTCTACCAGTTCGCCTCTCAAAGTGTAGTTGAGGACCTCAGTAATGCGAATATCCACCATTTGACCAATGAGACCGTCGATGTCTTGCGTTGGGGGAGTGAAATGAATGACGCGATTATTTTCAGCGCGTCCCTGTAAATTGATGCCATCCTTGGCAAGCCCTTCAATTAATACTCTCTCAGTATTGCCCAACATTTTTTGGCTAATCTGGTTGGCTTGATCCTCAACTAAAGCTAATAGAGTTTGCAGGCGTTTAAGCTTAACTTCATATGGCGTGTCATCATTTAAATTGGCTGCCGGAGTGCCAGGGCGTGGACTAAAGATAAAGCAAAAGCTATTATCAAAATTAAGCTCTTTCACCATCTTGAGTAACTTCTCAAAATCAGCCTCTGTCTCACCCGGAAATCCCACAATGAAATCGCTAGAGAGAGTGAGGTCAGGGCGAACGGCACGCATTTTTCGAATGATGCTCTTAAATTCCAATGCCGTATAACCGCGCTTCATTGCAGAGAGCATGGCATCGGATCCATGTTGCACGGGCAAATGCAGATGACTTACTAGCTTTGGCACCTTGGCGTAGACATCAATTAGGCGTTGTGTAAATTCTTTGGGGTGGCTGGTGGTAAAGCGAATGCGTTCCACTCCAGGAATATCAGCAATGTATTCAATCAAAAGAGCAAAGTCGGCGATTTCTTCTGTATCACCCATCTTGCCAAGATAGGCGTTCACATTTTGGCCCAGCAAGACAATTTCTTTAACGCCTTTGCTAGCGAGCCCCGCCACTTCTGTCAGCACATCATCAAAAGGTCTCGATACTTCTTCGCCACGGGTATAGGGAACTACACAATAGCTGCAATATTTAGAGCAACCCTCCATGATGGATACATAAGCTGAGCCACGGGTTTGCCGTGATGCTGGTAGGTGATCAAATTTTTCAATCTCTGGGAAGGAGATATCTACTTGAGGGATGCCGGTATTGCGACGTTGTGTGATTAGATCGGAAAGGCGGTGTAATGTTTGTGGACCAAAGACAACATCAACATAAGGCGCACGACTAACTATTTGCTGACCTTCTTGGCTGGCTACACATCCACCAACTCCGATTAATAAGTTGGGCTTCGTTTTTTTTAGTTCACGTAGGCGACCTAAATCAGAGAAAACTTTATCTTCTGCTTTCTCTCTAATCGAGCAAGTGTTGAGAAGAACCACATCGGCGTCTTCTGGTCGATCAGTCATGACCATGCCTTCATCGGCATGCAGAAGGTCTGCCATCTTGCCCGAGTCATACTCGTTCATTTGGCAGCCAAAGGTTTTGATATAGAGCTTTTTCATATGCCGTTCTCAGGTTTATAGCTGGGGGCGAAGCTCAGATTTTACCGCCTAAGTATTTGGTTGCCCTAGATGAGTCGATAAGCCAAGATAGCTACTATGGTGGGTGGTATGGCACCTAATAATAAAAAGACGGCTGAAACTGCGCCATTGGGGAAATGATTGCGTAGGATGGCAATTCCAGCGGGATTGGGCGCATTGGCAATCACTGTTAAACCTCCGCCTGCCACTGCTCCACCCACTAGTGCGAGTTTAAATTCTGGAGAGGTTCCAGTTACCAAGGAGCCCAGATAGGTTAGGGCGGCATTGTCTGTAAAAGCAGTTAGAACGAGACTGCCATAAAAGACCGCCGTAGGGCTCATCATCTCTAATACTGGTTGTAGCCACCATCCTTGTAGTGCACCAAGCACCACAAGACCACCCAAGAAAAAGCCTACTAGAAGTGCCTCTTTCAAAATCAGTGGCGTTTGATGCTTCGGGTAGGCTGTTGTGTAGCCAATAAAGAAAAGCAAAATCCACATAAAAATAATTGGGTCATGTGCAAATACTACGACCCCACATAAGAATAATAAGTGCATCAGAATGACAGCTAGTGGAACTTTCGCTTCTTTCTTGTTGTTATCCGATTCAATTAGCTGACGATGAAATAGAAGTGTGGCAGTAGCAGCATTGATGAAAATGGCAATACAGGATTCAATGCCAAAGTTAGCAAACATAAATGCCGAACTCCACTCCCAAGTAGAAGCCACCATCAAAACGGGTGGCGCCGCAAAGTTAGTCAGCGTCCCGCCAATTGATATGTTTACAAACAGCACGCCAAGCGTGCCAAATAGAAGCGCTTTAGTACATTGATGGCGATAGACTAAATCACGCAATAAAAATGCCGCTAAAGTCATCGCCGCTGGTTCAGTAATCACAGAACCTAATAGCGGAGTAATCGCTAAAGTTAGAAAATATAAAGCTGGCGCACTTCTGATTCGAAATATACCCTGCAATACATTGGCTAAGACATGCAAAATTTTCGTTGCGAAATATAGAATGGGCTTTGTGCCAGCCACAATCATGATCGCAAAGACAAAAAGAGGTTCAGTGAAATTGCGATGATTTAAAAAGGTTTTTGCTGTGTTGAGGTCATCATATATGGAGATGAAGATAACTAGGATGGCCGCCCAAAAACCAAAAACAATCTCGACCTCACCCAAAAGATGCCAAAGTCCCGCATGGCGTACAGATTTTTTAGCAAGCGATTCAAAATAACCCGTGCAAAAGGTATGTAAGACGGCAATTGCAAAGATAATGCTTGCGCCAAGTTCTGTTGGAGTAAAGTTCATAGCAGAATGGTAGCAGGTGCTTGAAGTGAGTAAAGCATTGTGAGTTTAGGAGATTTTGATGAAATTAAAGATTGGTCATCAGGAGTTAATTCAGAGTGCCATGTCTGAGATTGAGACAGTGCCCTTAGATAGAGCGCAGCATTTTTTAGATGATCCCCATTCGGTATTTGTAGATATTCGTGATCTACGAGAGTTGGAGCGAGACGGTATGATTCCGAATGCCTTCCATGCGCCCAGAGGGATGTTGGAGTTCTGGGTGGATCCTGATAGCCCATATTTCAAGCCTATTTTTGGCGAAGGCAAGCGACTGATTTTGTATTGCGCGTCTGCTTGGCGTTCATCATTGGCCACTCAAACTTTGCAAAGAATGGGTGTACCTAATATTTGTCATTTAGAGGGTGGGTTTAGTGCTTGGAAGAAAGCGCAACTCCCGGTAGTAGAAAAGACTAGCAAGCCACATGCTGGTTAATTTGAGCCTGTAATTCAATCATTTCATTTATTTTTTAGGTTCTCTATGAGAAAAGTAATTTCGCAATTTGGTGAAGGGCCATTACAGCAGAAATTGACAACTGGCGATCTTCACTTTTTGTCTGACGCAGAAGTATCTAAGGGCGGTTCTGGAACTGGACCTAGTCCGCATGAATATCTTGGGGCAGCATTAGCAGCCTGCACATCAATGACTTTGAAGATGTATGCTGGTCGCAAAGGCATGGAGTTGGAAAATGCGATTGTTACAGTCGATATCGAACGCGCAAATGATATTGAGATGTTTGCTCGAGATATTCAGTTGCTAGGAAATCTCAGTTCGGAAGAAAAAGACCGTTTGTTGGAGATAGCAAACAAGTGCCCGATTCACAAAGCACTAGCAGGTCAAATCCAAATAAAAACCCAGCTTGTAAATTAAAACAAGCTGGGTTTAGTGATGCTTAAATCTAGCCCAAAAGGGCTGATTAATAAAGCTTAGTTAGGAGCCCTATTAGGCTGATTATTTTTACCAGCGTTATAACCAGCGTTATAGTTGGCACCTTCATTTTTCTTGTATGCGTCATATGCATAACCTGATGCGGCACCCACAGCTGCACCACCCACTACACCCCAAATTGGATTGCCGTGGAAAATGGCTGTACCTACACCACCAACAACCGCTCCAATGGATGCTCCTGAAAGAGTGCGTTGCTCAGTATTGCTCATACCAGAGCAGCCTGTAATTGCTACAGCAGCAGCTGTAATGGCGATAATTTTTTTCATATCATCTAATCCTTAAATATTTTGAATTGGGTTAGTGTTGTTGCTTATTTTTTGCCACAAGGGAAACGAGAAGCTAAATAGCCCATAACAACACCTGCGGCAGGTTTATCAGCAGTTTGAGGATTTTCTCCAGCCCACTTAACAAAATCTGCAATCACTGTATCGCGTTGTGGTGCAGGTTGTTTTACACAAATGAATGGCTTGGCACGTTGTGGATGACGTGTCACTAAATAAGTGTCATAAACGCTCGTAGTGTAGCCAATGCAGAAACTTCGGGATTCTGGACTTGCTGGCAATTTACAAACATTTACGAGCTCTTGAGTACTAAGCACTTGAACTTTTTCTTCGGCTTGTGCAACACCTGAAAATGCGCCAATTACAGCCATGGCAACGAGGAATTTCTTCATGGGTTCTCCCTTAAGTATGTGTAGAAATGATAATAAACCAAATAAATGACCAATTGGTGCACTAAATAGGTGCAATTTGCACTCTTTTAGGTTTTTAAATTCCCCATAATGATGCAAAAAATAAGGGGGGAAATTCATGGAAACTTTGAAGTCAGGTAGTGATGCGCTATTTATATTGCTCGGTGCAATTATGGTTCTTGCCATGCATGCTGGGTTTGCGTTCTTAGAGTTAGGAACAGTGCGCAAGAAAAACCAAGTGAATGCTTTAGTCAAAATTTTGGTGGACTTTGCAGTATCAACAATCGCCTATTTCTTTATTGGCTACAGCATTGCTTATGGAGTGAACTTTTTCTCTGGCGCAGAGTTGCTGGCAGAAAAGAATGGCTATGAGTTGGTCAAGTTTTTCTTCTTGCTGACTTTTGCAGCAGCTATCCCTGCAATCATTTCGGGTGGCATTGCCGAGCGGGCTAAATTTAATCCTCAGTTAGTAGCTACGTTTGTATTGGTTGGCTTTGTTTATCCATTTTTTGAGGGTATTGCTTGGAATCAGCACTATGGTATTCAGGCTTGGATTAAAGGTTTGACGGGTGAAGAGTTTCATGACTTTGCTGGGTCGGTGGTGGTTCATGCGGTCGGTGGGTGGATTGCTTTACCAGCAGTGATTCTTTTAGGGGCTCGTCGCGGACGCTATACAAAAGAGGGTCAAATCTCTGCTCATCCACCATCGAGCATTCCATTCTTGGCCTTAGGTGCATGGATTTTGGCGGTAGGTTGGTTTGGCTTTAACGTGATGAGCGCGCAAACAATTGACAAAATTAGCGGCTTGGTTGCGATGAATTCCCTAATGGCGATGGTTGGTGGAACCTTGGCTGCTTGGGTGGTAGGTCGTAACGATCCTGGATTTACCTATAACGGTCCGCTCGCTGGACTTGTAGCCGTTTGTGCTGGCTCTGACTTAATGCATCCTTTGGGCGCTTTATTTGTTGGTTTGGTTGCGGGTGGCTTGTTTGTCTATATGTTTACCTTGGTACAAAACCGCTGGAAGCTGGATGATGTTCTTGGAGTTTGGCCACTACATGGATTGTGCGGTTTATGGGGTGGACTAGCCGCTGGTATTTTCGGAACAAAAGCTTTTGGTGGGATTGGCGGTATCACCTTTACTGGCCAACTGATTGGGAGTGCGTTGGGAGTTGGCATTGCATTGATCGGCGGGTTTGTAGTATATGGCGCGCTTAAAGCAGTTTTGGGTATTCGCATGTCCCAGGAAGAAGAATTTGAAGGCGCTGATTTAAGTGTGCATCGTATTTCTTCAACACCTGATCGTGAGCCAAACTGGTAATTTTCTCTAATACATGGTCGTTCATCTATAGCCTGATTCATACCTATAATGAGTCATGGCTATATTTGAACTAGACGGAAATGTCCCTCAATTATCTGAGGGCGCTTGGGTTGCTGAAAGTGCGGAAGTTATCGGCAAAGTAGAACTTCATCAAGATGCCAGTATCTGGCCTAAAGTAGTTATCCGTGGCGATAACGATCTCATTCAAATTGGGGCGGGCAGTAATGTACAAGATGCATCTGTTTTGCATACCGATCCTGGATATCCACTTATGATTGGTAGGGGTGTAACCGTTGGGCATCAAGTGATGCTTCATGGATGTCGGATTGGCGATGGCAGTTTGATTGGTATTGGCGCTGTCATTTTGAATGGAGCCAAGATCGGTAAAAATTGTTTGGTGGGCGCAGGTGCGCTGGTGACCGAGGGAAAAGAATTTCCAGAGGGCTCCATGATTTTAGGAAGTCCTGCCAAGGCGGTTAAACAGTTAACGTCCGAGCAAATAAAAGGCATTCACGATATTGCTGAGCGTTATGTTCAAAATGCACAGCGTTATGTCAAGACGCTCAAGAAAATTTCTTAACCCATCCATTAATTTTGCTCTACGTATTTAATGTAGTTTTGCCCGTTTTTTTACTCATTTTGATTGGGTATATTGGAGGGCGTTCTGGCAAGTTGGGTATAAATGCTTCGGTTGAGTTGAATCGATTTGTTGTTTGGCTAGCATTGCCGGCACAACTCTTTAGTTTTGCTGCTAGTAGTGGTTGGCAAACACTTTGGCAACTAGATTTCATTGCTGCATTTTTTCTAAGCTGTTTAATTGTTTTTCTTTTGGTGTTGCTCATGAGTTGGATGCGCAATCGAGATTTAGCAGCAGCAAGTTTTGATGGTCTCAGTGCGTCTTACTCAAATACTGGGTATATGGGCATTCCGTTGTGCGTACTTGCTCTTGGTCAAGATGGTTTGGCGCCGGCGATTATTTCTACCTTCATCGTCTTTGTAATGTTTGCTTTGGCGACAGTGCTCATCGAAATTGGTGTCTTGTCACACAAGAAGTTTCATGAGATTGTGTGGAGTGTTATTAAATCTCTCTGCACCAATCCATTATTAATAGCTCCGATTGCTGGTTTGGTGTGGGCCTCTAGTGGCTTGACTTTGTATGATCCGATTGCGCAGGTCATTACATTCTTAGCTGCTGCATCAACACCGTGTGCCCTTGTTTCAATTGGTTTGTTTCTGATACAAAAAAGTACAACTGCACCAACTCAGGCATGGGGCATTAGTTTGGCAAAGTTAATTTTGCAACCTTTAATTGCTTGGGTAATAGCCAGTCCTATATTGGGCTTATCTGATTTATGGGTTAGTGCGGCGGTTATTTTGAGCGCTCTTCCGACAGGCACTGGACCTTTTATGTTGGCTCAGTATTACAAGGCAGATGGTAGTGTTATTTCTCGTGTGGTATTGATTACTACCGTGTGCTCCTTGCTGACAATCTCATTATTTTTGTGGTGGGGCAGTCGGATTTAATCCTTCAGCATCAATTTGTTTTTCCCAAGATGCATCGATAAAAGCAGTTAACTTCATACATTCATCATAAATTTGCATGATGGTGGGAAATGGACTTACGTCTACCTTGGCACTTAGGGCATTAAATATTTGGGGTACTAAACAGATTTCAATCAAACTTGGTTGGTTGCCGTAGGCGAATTTACCTTTTCTGGGGTCACTGCTTAATTGCTTCTCCAAGCTTTCAAGACCTATTTTGATCCAGTGCTGATACCACTCATCTTTAGCTTCATTGCTTGCGCCAAGTTTTTTAACGAGATACCGAAGTACCCTTAAATTATTAAGCGGATGAATATCGCTACTAATATCCATAGCTACTGAGCGAACCCAAGCTCTATCAATGGCCAGCGTCGGTAAAAGCGCCGGTTCTGCTTGAATCTCTTCAAGGTACTCAATAATTGCCAATGATTGGTGAATACTTTGTTCCCCATTTTCAAATAGGGGTACTAGGTGATTGGGGTTTTTATTGCTGTAAACCTCACTCAATTGTTCGCCGCCATTTTTGCTAAGGTGAACAGGGATTACTTCATAATCCAAGCCTTTAAGATTGAGGGCGATACGCACTCGAAATGCGGCAGAGCTACGCCAGAAGCTATAAAGCTTAGGGGTCATATCAATACCTTATATGAATTTATTTCTTTAATAGTATATTGAGGTTAGTTAATTAGATTCGAATTTAAGCCAAGCACTTTATAGACTCATTCATATGCAAGATATCAGCTACTGGATTGGAATTATCGCTACCATGGCCTTTGCGGTGACGGGAGTCTTGGCCATTGCAGATCGCGGTGTCGATCTCTTCGGGGTATTGGTGCTTGGTTTGATTACTGCGATTGGTGGCGGAACTATACGCGATATTATTTTAGAAGTACCTGTGTTCTGGTCTGAAAGCCAAATCTATGTTTGGCTTGCTATCGTTGCCAGTGTTATTACTTTCTTTGCCGAATCTTTTTTTACTCAGCCTCAGATTTATCGCTGGATGCTATATATCGATGGTTTTGGTGCGGCACTCTTTGCAATACAGGGTGCGGATAAGGCTTCGAATCTAGATTTTGGTTTGCCAGTTGCGCCAGTTATTTTGGGGGTGATTACTGCGATTGGTGGTGGCTTATTGCGCGATGTGTTGGCAGGTAGAAAAACATTGCTCATGTCACACGAGCTTTATGCAATTCCAGTGACATTGGGATGTTGTGCATATGTATTGATATTAAATTTCATGCCTCAGTTTGTAGTTGAGGGATCAGTAATATGCATGCTCGGAACATTTGGGTTACGCGCAGCAGCAATTCATTGGAATTTGCGCGTACCCAAAATGTTTATTACTAAAACGCGCTAACTGCACCATCGCTTCGAGGGTCCCATCCGCCTCGCAAGGTTCCTGAAGGATCTCGAATAATGCAACCCGCATGCCCTACAGTCTCATCAAAAGCATCCAGCATTTCAATCTCATGACCTAGCGCATGCAGTTCTTTTGCTACCCAAGGACTAAAGCGTGACTCCAGTTTTAAGCTATCACTTGTTTGTCCCCAGGTTCGTCCAAGTAACCAGCGGGGGCGGCTAATCGCATCTTGTGGATCCAGACCATAAGTTGCAGTCCGCGTAAATACTGCGCACTGAGTTTGTGGTTGACCATCTCCACCCATCGTTCCATAAACCATCGAACGGCCATCCTTAAATAAAGCCATCGCTGGATTCAGCGTATGAAATGGTTTTCTGTAGGGCTCAAGATGATTAAGAGTTTTTGGATCTAAAGAAAAACTACATCCTCGGTTTTGCCAATTCACGCCTGACTTGGGTAGCACAATGCCGGCGCCGAACTCGTGATAAATACTCTGAATGAACGATACGCAATTGCCATTACCGTCAATTACCCCCATCCAAATAGTGTCTGCCGGACCTTTCCCTTGGCCCCAAGGGAGTGCTTTATTGGGATCAATATTCTTAGCCAGCTTTTTCAAGAACGCTGGAGACAGAAAAGATTGCGCATTTTTAGTCATATAAGCGGGATCAGTCACAAATTGATCGCGGATCTTAAATGCCTGCTTAGTTGCCTCTACGCAATGATGGACATATTCAGCGCTGTCGACTTTGAAGCGTTTTAAGTTCAATTGATCCAAGATGCCAATGATCATGAGAGACACAACACCCTGTGTTGGTGGAATCATGTTGTAAACATTGCCTAAGCTATGTTTAAGTTCCAAAGGGTCTATGAGTTTGGCATGATGACGTCGCAAGTCGTCAAGGCGAAGGGGGCTACCAATTTCGGTCAATTCTTTAGCCAATAATTCTGCAAGCTCACCACGGTAATAATCATCGGTACCTTTACGTGCAACTTGACGTAAGGTTTTCGCAAGTCGCTCTTGCTTAAAAATGCTACCTACCTCAGGTGCTTTGCCGTTAACCAAGAAAGTTTTTGCAAAGCCAGGAATAGGATTTAGTTCCTCACGCTTTTTTGCCGTCAGACTGGATTGGCTGAAGGTGACTGGAACGCCAGCTTCTGCGTAATGAATTGCATCAGCTAATAAACGTGCCAACGGAATCTTTCCACCTAAGCCTTGTTTAGAAAGCTGATGAGCAGCGCCCCAGCCTGAGATGGTGCCCGCCACAGTATTTGCTGCAACAGCCCCTCGAAAGGGAATTGCTTTAGTGATACCTCGCTCTGCATACCACTGTTTAGTCGCTAATCCAGCAGCAGCTCCACAGGCATCTATACCCCCCATTGCTTTGCCTGGAGAATGAATCACCCAAAATGAGTCTCCTCCAATAGAGTTCATATGAGGGTAGACAACTGCAATGGTTGCGGCAGCAGCCACCATTGCCTCCAATGCATTGCCACCTTCCCTAAGAACCGCTAATGCTGATTCGGATGCGAGGGAGTGCGGCGCTACCGCCATCCCTCTGATACCCCACTTTGCTTGCATCGTCAAACCCCTCTATCGTTATTTTGCTATGAGCAATAGCTATTTATTTTCTCGCAATTGACGTTCTATCTCTGAGCTTGAGTCTACAGTGACTTCATTTTGTTCAACCCCAGCCAATGGATCGATTGATGGGCTGTTTGCATCGATAACAGCGGTTGGTTTATCTACAAAGTAAGTGACTGTTTCAGGAACGAAAATGATGATGGCAACCAAAATGAGCTGTAGTCCAACCCATGGAAGTGCTCCATAGTAAATATCAGAGCTCTTTAGTGATTTGGGGGCTACTCCTCGCAAATAAAACAATGCGAATCCGAACGGCGGATGCATAAAGGAGGTCTGCATATTTGCACCCAATAACACGCCAAACCAAATCAAGTCTATGCCGAGCTTGTCTGCGACTGGGGCCAATAGCGGGATGATAATGAATGCAATTTCAAAATAATCCAAGAAAAAGGCTAAGAAGAAAACAAACAAGTTCACCACAATAAGGAAGCCAACCTGACCGCCTGGCAGACCTGATAGAAGATGCTCAATCCAAAGATCACCATCGACCCCGCGGAACGCCAATCCAAACACTGTTGAGCCGATCAGAATGAAAATCACCATAGCGTTGATGCGCATGGTAGAAGTCATTGCCTCCCAAACTAAAGGCTTTTCTAGGCGCTTATTCATGGCAGCGAGCACTAATGCGCCGACAGATCCCATAGCACCGCCTTCGGTTGGAGTGGCTAGACCCATCAAGATGGTTCCCAGCACTAAGAAGATGAGAGCAATGGAAGGAACAATCCCCCATAAGATTCGCTTAAATAATTTCCAATCAATTTTTGGGCGTGCTTCGGGCGGTAAAGCCGGTACATCTTGTGGTCTAAAAATAGATAAGAAAAAGATAAATAAGCAGAACAACACTACTTGAATAATCGATGGGCCAATTGCGCCGGCATACATGTCGCCAACAGATTTGCCTAACTGGTCAGCCAACACAATTAAAACAAGTGAAGGTGGAATCAATTGCGTAATCGTGCCAGAAGCCGCAATCACACCCGTTGCAACGCGTGGGTTGTAGCCATAGCGCAACATGATCGGCAAAGAGATTAAGCCCATTGCAATTACAGAGGCAGCTACTGTTCCAGTAATCGCACCAAGGATTGCGCCAACAATAATTACCGCATAGGCTAAACCGCCTCGAATGGGGCCAAATAATTGACCCAAACCTTCAAGCATATCTTCTGCTAGTCCGCACTTCTCGAGAATCGCACCCATAAACGTAAAGAAGGGGATTGACAACAACAGGTCATTCGAAAGAATGCCGAACACTCGATCTGGTAATGCTTGCAAGAAGGTGGGCTGAAACATGCCCATTTCAATGCCGATTAAGGAGAAAAATAAACCAACAGCACCCAGTGAGAATGCGGCTGGATATCCGAGTAATAAAAATACAATCAATCCCCCAAACATGATGGGGGCCATTAAATCTTGGCTAATCATTGGAGGGGTCTTTCGTATTTAGGATCGATCTCTATCATGCCGATAATGGCGGCGTAGCGTTTGATGATTTCTGAGATGCCTTGAAGCGTTAATAAGAAAAAGCCCAAAGTAATCACACCGCGCACCGGCCAACGAATGAGGCCACCTGGATTGCTGGAGGTTTCAGCTTGAACGATTGAGGTAATAAAAAATTCCCAAGAGTAGTAGCCAATGATGACGGTCATGGGTAGAAAAAAAACAATTCCTCCCCAGAAATCTAGCCAGAGGCGGGCTTTGTTGGGATATAAGGCATAAAGCACATCGACTCGAACGTGCTCATTTAGGCGAAATGTAGTGGCTGCACCAAACATCACCATGCCCGCAAACAAATACCATTGCGCTTCTAACCAACCGTTTGAGCTTATGTTGAAGCCGTACCGAATTAGCGCATTTGCAGTGCTAACCAGTACGGCAATAAGAACCATCCAACTTGCTAAGACTCCAAAACGGTCATTTAGGCGATCAATGAAATTTGCAAAAACTAAAAATTGTTTTGGCATTTCAGTTGCTCGCTTAAGGTTTATTTGACGGGATTGGTTAGCATGAAGCTCATGAGGGTTTGCTCAGCCACTTTGTTCCACAACATTTGATCGTTGCGGAATTTTTTCCAAGGCTCGTAAATTTTCTTGAATGATGGATTTTTGGCCGCTTCTTCTTCATACATTTCGAAAGCAGCTGTAGAGGCTGCTTTCATAATATCTGTTGAATAGGATTGCAACTTCACGCCATTCTTAATTAAGCTTTGTAGGGCGATTGGGTTTTTGTAGTCGTACTCAGCCATCATGTCGATATTGCATTCGGCGCAGGCTGAAGCTAGAGCTTCTTGATATTGCTTAGGTAACTTTTCCCATTCCTTGATGTTGACATACATGGAGTACATCGAGCAAGCCTCCCACCAACCTGGGTAGTAGTAGTAAGGTGCGATCTTGTAAAAACCTAACTTTTCATCATCATATGGACCAACCCATTCGGCTGCATCAATTACTCCCTTTTCGAGTGCTGGGTAAATATCGCCACCTGCAATTTGTTGTGGGATGGCACCGAGGCGAGCCATCACTTCACCACCAAGGCCAGCGATCCGCATTTTGAGGCCTTTGAGATCCGCAACCGTTTTGACAGGCTTTTTAAACCAACCGCCCATTTGAGTACCAGTATTACCTGCTGGAAAAGAAATGATGTTGTAGTCGCGTAAGAATTCGCGCTGGAGCTTAAGGCCACCTCCCCAATACATCCATGCATTTTGCTGACGCTGATTCATGCCAAAAGGGACGGTAGTATCAAAAGCAAAAGTCTTGTTTTTGCCAACAAAGTAATAGCCAGCTGTATGTGTGCATTCCACAGTACCTTGCTGAACTGCATCCACAGTTCCGAATGCGGGAACGATTTCACCGGCACCGAAGATGCGAATCTGAAATTTGCCATCGGTTAGAGCGGCTACTCGTTTAGAAATAAATTCCCCGCCACCATAAATCGTATCTAAGCTTTTGGGAAAACTAGAGGCACAGCGCCATTTCACTTCTGGCATAGATTGTGCAATTGCTGGTGCAGCTAAAACTCCTGCAGCAGCGCCAAGTGCGGTCTTACCTAAAAAGTCACGTCTTTTCATTTGAGTTGCTCCTTATGTAATATTTATTTGATGGCATTTTTAGTAATGCCTTTTATTTACTTCAGTCACAATTAAATAGAACTGCAAATTGACAAAATGAAGGTATTGCACTTGCTTCAATCAGTCTGCACCTGGCTTGTGCACATTGCTATTAAATAGTGCAAAACCCTAAAGTAATCATGGATTTAGAGAGTTGCATCAAATCCACACTTTTTCGGGAAAACCCCGAGTCGATTTGATGGGGAATTACCCTAAGTAATGGATTTCTTTGATTTTTTTCAAAGCATAATCAACCCGTTGTTTTTTATTTAATAAAAATAGTTAGGAGCTACTGATGTCAACAGCACACAAAGCAGCCCCAATGACCGCTGAAGAACGCAAAGTTATTTTTGCATCCTCTTTGGGTACGGTTTTTGAGTGGTATGACTTTTACTTGTACGGTTCACTTGCGGCAATTATTGCTAAGCAATTCTTCTCAGGCCTAGATGCAGGTTCTGCCTTCATTTTCGCTTTGTTAGCGTTTGCTGCCGGCTTCATCGTGCGCCCATTTGGCGCGTTGGTGTTCGGTCGCTTAGGCGATTTGATTGGTCGTAAATATACCTTCTTGGTAACCATCTTATTGATGGGTGGCGCAACTTTCATCGTGGGTATTCTGCCTAACTATGCAACTATCGGAGTTGCCGCTCCAGTGATCTTGATCGCATTGCGTATGCTTCAAGGTTTGGCTTTGGGCGGTGAGTACGGTGGTGCTGCTACTTATGTAGCAGAACATGCCCCTCATGGTCGTCGTGGTGCATACACGGCTTGGATTCAAACAACCGCTACTTTAGGTTTGTTCCTCTCCTTGCTCGTGATTTTGTTCACTCGTGAATTCACTGGTCCAGACTTTGACGTTTGGGGCTGGCGTGTTCCTTTCATCGTTTCTATCGCATTGTTGGCGATTTCTGTATGGATTCGTTTGTCCATGAATGAATCACCAGCATTTAAGAAGATGAAAGAAGAAGGCAAATTGTCAAAAGCTCCTTTGTCTGAGTCATTCGGTCAATGGAAGAACTTGAAGATTGTTATCTTGGCATTGTTTGGTCTGGTTGCAGGTCAAGCAGTGGTTTGGTACACAGGTCAGTTCTATGCTCTTTTCTACCTCACACAGGTATTAAAAGTAGATCCTAAGACTGCAAACTTGTTGATTGCTGCTTCGTTAGTAATCGGCACACCATTCTTCGTAGTCTTTGGTAGCTTGTCTGACAAGATTGGTCGTAAAGTGATCATCATGGGCGGTTTGTTATTGGCTGTAATTACTTACATCCCTAACACTCCAGTTTCCGTGTTTAACGCTTTGACACACTACGCTAATCCAGCGTTGGAAAAGGCAATGGCTACTGCGCCTGCAACGATTACTGTTGATCCAGCTCAGTGTACTTTCCAATTCAACCCAACCGGTACAGCTAAGTTCACCAGCTCTTGCGATATCGCAAAACAAGTGATGGCATCAAACTCTGCTAGCTATTCAACGATTCCAGCGCCAGCAGGTACAAATGCTGTTGTGAAGATTGGTGATATTGAGATTCCTGGTTACTCACCAGTCGGAATGGACCCAGCTGAAGCCAAAGCGAAAGATGCTGAATTCAAGAAGGCAATTCGTGAAGCTTTGACAAAAGAGGGTTACCCAACCAAAGCTGATCCAGCTGGCGTTAACTACGTTGCTGTATTGCTCTTGTTGGTGTACTTAGTGATCTTGGTAACCATGGTTTATGGCCCAATCGCTGCGATGTTGGTTGAGATGTTCCCAACCCGTATTCGTTACACCTCTATGTCCTTGCCATACCACATTGGTAACGGTTGGTTCGGTGGCTTGTTGCCAACGATCTCCTTCGCTTTGGTGGCGCAAAACGGTAACATTTACTATGGTCTCTGGTACCCAATCATCATCGCTGCGATGACATTGGTAATCGGTACACTGTTTGTACGTGAAACTAAAGACGTAGACATCTATGCACGTGACTAAGCGGATCTACTAAGATTCTTAAGTCTGCATTAAATAAGAAACCCGATCAGAAATGATCGGGTTTTTTTATTCCCATAAATCTTTTTGGTTGCGGTTATTCAGGAGTTTTTTATTTTGCTGGGCAATGGATGTTTCTCTTAAACCTGGGATGAGCGTAATTTCAGCGCCAGCAGATAGAGTTCCGGTTTTTAATACTCTGAGATACCAGCCGCTAAAGCCCGATTGGAGCATCGCTTTAGATGCGCCCTTATAAGCTACGGCAGCATTGAATTTGAAGCAAGGCTCACGGAGTTTTGTTACTACAAATTCTAGATCTTCAATTTGCAATCGATCACCGACATAAACTTCTGATTCTAAAAGGCCCTCGATAGTGAAGTTCTCACCAATGGCGCCATATTGCAAATCAACTGACTTATTCGTTTCACGTGTAAGTAATTCATTCCAAAAAGCATAGTGCTCCGCGGGGTAAACATAGATAGCTTTTTCCAAACCGCCATGTACCGATAGATCGGCCTGCTCATCGCCTTTTATGCCAAGCGTAGTAATTTCTATGGGGCTCGGTTTCTCTAAAGTACTGATTGCTTTTTTATGAATCGCTGAGGCAACTAGCTTGTAATTTGGGTGGTGATTGCCAAATAAGGGTGCCACCTTGCCAGCAGAGATAGAAAGAATTTTCATCTAAGAAGAGATTCCTTTTAAAAGCGACAGCGAGCATCACTTTTGTATTTGGTGAAATAAACAATAAGATCAGCCTCAGACTTGTATTGAGTGTAATAAATCACCGCACGAGCATCACTTTTATACTTGGTATAAAACCAGACACCAGGTTCGTTATCGCTGGAATATTGAGTGTCATATACGATGCAATTTGCTTCCGATGGATATTTGGTGATGAAGACTTTTGCGGTCGCTTCCGATGGGTAATTGGTGATGAAGATTTGAGCTGCAGATGCGTAAGTGTGCATGCAGGCATTTAACATCATTGAAACAAGAAAAATTGATCGTAAGCTCATGATTGAAGAATATTATGCCTTCTGCATTTTATGTGTTGGTTGGACTAAGATAACTAAATGAGAAATTTATTTGGAACGAAAGTCATTATTGTCGCCATTGAATTGGCTTTGATATTTCTAGGCGTATTAGCGAGTCAGAATGTTTCTGCCAAGTGGGATGAAGAGCGCGATATGACTACTAATGGCAAAGAAGAACTGATTTATTACTACAAGACAAATGAACAGGGTCAAAAGCTTGTATTGGATAAGTATGTAAAACGTTTAATTTTTATACGACCTGATAAGTTATATAAGCGATCAATTAAGCAAATTAAAATAGACGGAATGGTGGTAGAGGTTACTAGCGACCCTTTCTCAAGATACCCTGAGCAAACCGCGATTATTTTTGATAACAAAGATGAGGTGCTCAAAAAGCTTTTTTTGGCCAAGAAGATTGAATTTAATGTCTTTTATGGGCGCGAAGAGAGTGTTAGTACTTTTTTGATCAAATAAGAGGTTTTAGTCGACTGGGTAGGCGTCCCTTAGACAGATCAAGTCTGATCATTTACAATAGCGAGTTCGGCGAATTAGCTCAGCTGGTTAGAGCGACGGAATCATAATCCGCAGGTCCGGGGTTCAAATCCCTGATTCGCCACCAAATCAAAAGGCCATTGCCCATTAGCAGTGGCCTTTTTCTTAGGGTGCTGGGAATGGCTAAATTTTGGAACTTTGTTATTTTCCAGCTCGGCTGGTTTGCCTGTGTACTAGGCGCAGCCAATAAAGACGTGCTTTGGGCGGTGCTTGGTACGTTCTCCTATATTGCTTTCCATGCTTGGCGCTCCCCTTCATCAAAAACTGAAATAAGTCTTTTATTTAAAGCTTTTATATTTGGATTGGTGGCTGATACCCTGATCATGCATTTGGGATATCTTGATTTTCAGGATGCCTGGCCATCCCCATATTTATCGCCAATTTGGATGTGGGTATTGTGGGCATTGGTTGCGACTACGATTAATGGCTCTTTGAGTTGGTTGAGAGGTAGACCAGTTTTAGGGGCTGTTTTAGGGGGTATTTGCGGTCCCATGTCTTATGAAGCCGGTATTCGGATGGGCGCTGGAATGTGGGCTCCTGGTGGCCAAATGATTGGATTTGCTTTGGTTGGAGTGGTTTGGGCAGTCGCAATTCCCCTCTTTTTCTATTGGGATCGCACTCCAATCGAACGTGGCCTAATAAACAATCCGTAAATTCGACTGAAAAGTTGCTTGCAAATAGTACTGTTTTTATATACAGTAACCATTAAGTTGTTACACAGTAGATAAAACTTCGGGAAAAAGCCCAGTACATAGCGAAAAGGGAATAAAAATGGCCTTGGATGACAAAAGAAAATCAGCCTCTTCAGAATTTGAAGGAATGAGCGGAGACAAGCAAAAAGCATTAACAGCGGCACTGGCGCAAATTGAGAAACAATTCGGCAAAGGCTCAATCATGAGATTGGGTGATGCTGAAATTGGTCAAGATATTCAGGTGGTATCGAGCGGTTCACTCGGATTGGATATTGCTCTTGGAGTGGGTGGTCTTGCACGCGGACGCGTGATTGAAATCTACGGCCCAGAATCTTCCGGTAAAACAACGCTGACATTGCATGCGATTGCTGAAATGCAAAAGCTTGGTGGTACCTGTGCGTTTATCGATGCAGAGCATGCCTTAGATGTGCAGTACGCATCTCGTCTTGGTGTTGATGTAAATAATCTTTTGATTTCTCAGCCAGACACTGGCGAACAGGCCTTAGAAATTGCTGATGCGTTAGTGCGCTCAGGCTCTATCGATTTAATTGTCATTGACTCAGTTGCTGCATTGGTTCCAAAGGCCGAGATCGAGGGTGATATGGGTGACTCTTTGCCAGGCCTGCAAGCGCGCTTGATGAGTCAGGCTTTGCGTAAATTGACTGGGGCTATTAAACGTACCAACACAACAGTAATCTTTATTAACCAGATTCGTATGAAGATTGGTGTGATGTTTGGATCTCCAGAAACAACCACTGGCGGTAATGCTCTGAAGTTCTATGCTTCTATGCGCCTAGATATCCGTCGTATTGGTAGCATCAAAAAAGGTGATGAGGTTGTTGGCAACGAAACACGCGTGAAGGTAGTTAAGAACAAGGTTTCACCTCCATTCCGTGAAGCCATTTTTGACATCATGTATGGCGCTGGTATTTCTAGAGAGGGTGAAATTATTGATATGGGGGTTGAAGCTGACCTCATTGAAAAGTCAGGTTCTTGGTATAGCTATAACGGCGATCGTATCGGTCAGGGTAAAGACAATGTTCGTGAGTTCTTAAAAGAAAACCCAGCAATTGCCCAAGATATCGAAGCAAAGATCCGTGAGAAATTAGGTGTTAAAACTGGTTCAGCGGTGGTAACGGATGTGCTGGGCGAGGAAGAAGAAGTCGAATAATTCGATGCCTGATCAAGGTGGTAAGAAAGTAAAACAAAGCCCGAGTCTCAAAGCTCGGGCTTTGCGCCTTTTGTCGCTTCGAGAATATAGCCGTAAAAATTTAGCTGCCAAACTGATGGAATCGGAAGTCAGATGGAGCAAGATAGTAGAGGATCAAGCAGAGCAAACACCAGAATCCAGAGCATCTCAGATCGATGCGGTTTTGGATGATTTTGAGGCTCGGGGCTGGCTGTCTGATGAACGTTTTGCAGAGGCCTTGGTTCGCCGCCGAAGTGAACGTTATGGAATCCGCAAGATAGCTGATGAGCTTGAAAGAGCTGGGGTTGATTCAAAACAGTCTGCCAAGTTGCTAAATACTTTGAAGGAAACTGAGTTTCAGCGGGCTTATGATCTTTGGGCCAAGAAATACGGGGTATGTGCTCAAGATCAGAAGGAGCGAGCCAGACAGTATCGGTTTTTGGCTTCAAAAGGTTTTAGTTCGGAAGTGGTGGCCAAAATCATTGGTGGTCAGAGCCCTAATTAGGGCAATTACGGATCTAGAATCGCTATTTGCGGCATCGCAGCATGATAGACTTATGGAGTCGGTCAAGCCGTTCGCATTTATTCAAATTTGGCATATTTAGCCAGTTTAAGAGTAAGTATGAGATTGTCGCGACATCGGTTTTACTTATCCTCATCGCTTGCTAAAAAAGATACCGTTTCGGAGTAATTATGAAAATTCACGAGTACCAAGGCAAAGAACTTCTTCGCCAATTCAATGTGCCTGTTCCTAATGGCATTCCTGCATTTAGTGTTGATGAGGCAGTGAAAGCTGCTGAAAAACTGGGTGGCCCTGTATGGGTTGTTAAAGCTCAGATTCATGCTGGTGGTCGCGGTAAAGGCGGCGGTGTGAAATTGGCTAAGAGCATGGATGAAGTAAAAAAATATGCTTCTGAAATTTTGGGCATGCAGCTCAAGACGCATCAAACTGGACCTGAAGGTCAAAAAGTAAATCGCCTATTGATCGAAGATGGCGCTGATATTAAAAAAGAGTATTACTTCAGTATCGTGACTGACCGTGGCACGCAAAAGAATGTGATCATGGCTTCCAGTGAAGGCGGTATGGACATTGAGGAAGTTGCAGCAACTCATCCAGAAAAAATTATTAAAGTATTTGTTGATCCATTGATTGGTTTGACCGATGCTGACTGTGACATCGTTGCTAGAGGTATTGGCGTCCCTGAAGCCTCTATTCCGATGGCACGCGATGTATTCAAAAACTTGTACAAGACCTATTGGGATACCGATGCTTCATTGGTTGAAATTAACCCATTGATTCTTGAAGGTGATGGCAAGATCAAGGCCTTGGATGCGAAATTTAACTTTGATCCAAACGCATTGTTCCGTCATCCGGAAATCGTTGCTTATCGTGATATCGATGAAGAAGATGCAGCTGAGATCGAAGCTTCTAAGTTTGACCTTGCCTATATCTCATTAGATGGAAATATTGGCTGTCTCGTGAACGGCGCTGGTTTGGCAATGGCAACTATGGACACTATTAAGTTGTTCGGTGGCGAGCCTGCAAACTTCTTGGACGTTGGCGGTGGTGCTACAGCAGAAAAGGTAACCGAAGCATTCAAGATTATGTTGAAAAACAAGAGCGTTGAGGCGATTTTGGTAAATATCTTCGGCGGCATTATGCGTTGCGACGTGATCGCCGATGGAGTTGTTACTGCATGTAAAGCAGTAAACCTCACAGTGCCTTTGGTAGTGCGTATGAAGGGTACAAACGAAGAGTTGGGCAAGAAGATTCTTGCAGACTCTGGTTTGCCAATTATTAGCGCCGATTCAATGGCTGAAGCTGCTACTAAGGTAGTTGCCGCTGTTGCCAAAAACAAATAATCCAGGAATTTCAATATGTCTATTTTGATCAATAAAAACACCAAAGTCATCACACAAGGTATTACTGGTAAGACAGGTCAGTTCCATACTGAAAAATGTCAAGAATACGCAAACGGCAAGAATTGTTTTGTTGCTGGTGTAAATCCTAAAAAAGCAGGCGAGTCTATTTTTAATATTCCAATTTATGCGACTGTTAAAGAAGCGGCTCAACAAACTGGCGCAACAACCTCTGTAATTTATGTACCGCCTCCGGGTGCTGCTGCTGCAATCTGGGAAGCTGTTGAAGCTGACCTCGATTTCGTAATCTGTATTACTGAAGGTATTCCAGTGCGCGACATGCTTGAAGTTCGTAACAAGATGCACGCCAAAGAAGCTGCTGGCGGCAAGAAGACTTTATTGCTTGGTCCTAACTGCCCAGGAATTATTACTCCTGATGAAATCAAGATCGGCATCATGCCTGGTCATATTCATAAGAAAGGTCGTATTGGTGTTGTTAGCCGTTCCGGCACTTTGACTTATGAGGCGGTTGGTCAGTTAACTGCTATTGGCTTAGGTCAATCCACTGCAGTAGGTATTGGTGGTGACCCAATTAATGGTTTGAAGCACATTGACATCATGAGAATGTTTAACGAAGATCCAGACACAGACGCTGTGATCATGATTGGTGAAATCGGTGGTCCTGACGAAGCAGAAGCTGCTCGTTGGTGTAAAGACAATATGAAAAAACCAGTTGTTGGTTTTATTGCTGGTGTAACAGCGCCTCCAGGTAAGCGCATGGGTCACGCTGGCGCATTGATCTCTGGTGGAGCTGATACTGCAGATGCCAAACTCGCTGTAATGGAGGAGTGTGGATTTAAGGTAACAAGGAATCCTTCAGAAATGGCTGCTTTATTGAAAGCCATGTTGTAATTTGTAATAAGGAAAAGAATGCTGATTTGTCAGCATTCTTTTTTGAAGTAATAGTAGTTGAAGTAATTAGCATATAAAACATAAATAAAACATTAAAAACGTAGGAGACATTATGGATTTCTCAGTATTTTCAGGGGCAGCATTTTGGGCCGCACTTTTGTCAATTATTGTTGCGAACATTTTGCTATCTGGTGATAACGCAGTCGTGATTGCTCTAGCATCACGTAATTTGCCCCCCGCTCAACAAAAGAAGGCGATTTTTTGGGGTAGTGCTGCCGCTATCATTTTGCGAGTTGTTCTTACTATTACAGCGGTTCAGTTATTAACATTGCCCTATTTGAAGATTATTGGCGCTATCTTGCTTCTTTATATTGGTGTTCAGCTATTAGCTGATAGCGGCGAGGAAGAGGATATGCATGCTCACCCAAATATTTGGGGTGCAATTCGCACGATCTTGGTAGCAGATTTGGTAATGAGTTTGGACAATGTTTTAGCTGTGGCTGCTGCAGCTCAAAAGGGGCCAGAAGAAACACGTCTGGTTTTATTGATTATTGGATTAGGCCTTTCCATTCCTCTCATTATTTTTGGTAGTGCCATGCTACTGAAAGTAATGGATCGCTTCCCGATCATCATTACCCTTGGCGCTGGTTTGCTGGGCTTGTTGGCCGGTGGAATGTTGGTTGAGGATCCTGCCATCAAGGAATCTATTCAGGCGGCATTAGAAGATGCTCATATGATCTTTGAGGGTATTGGAGTTGCCATCGTATTGTTGGTTGGTACATATCTAAAAAAGAAGCAAAAGAATAAAGAAGCGGCATAATTTCCTCTTCTCAAATCAGAAATGCCGGCAAAGAATGCCGGCATTTTTTATGTTCAGTTGACTTGTTGCTGTGAGGTCTAAGTTGGATGATGAGTCATTTAACAAGGAGATGAAAAATATGCAAAGCAAGTTAAACAATTTAGATGTTAAGGCGCATGAAAAAGATCGGGAGGATATTGGTCAGGCAGGTTTTACTCTTATTGAAGTGATGGTAGTAGTTGCGATCATTGGAATTTTGGTGGCTGTTGCAGTGCCTCAATACCAAGATTACATTGCACGTAGTCGTGTGGTGGAGGGGCTGAACTTATCTTCTAGTGCAAAACTCGCGGTAACAGAAGCATTTGCTAGTCGTGGTACTGTGCCTATGGATGATGCTACAAATGGAGCATTTACTTTTTCGCCTACTCGTAGTGTGAAGCTAATAGAAATTACTCCATCAGGTGCAATTGCCATTGATTACCAGATCAGCGTTGCTCCAGATGGAAAGAATACCTTGCATTTGATTCCAACTAACGAACCTGATGCCAACGTGCCAAAGCCTTTAGATTTATCTAAGTCTGAGGGTTCTACATGGTCTGGAGGCTGGTCATGTAGATCTACAGAAACAAACCTGCTTCCTCAGCTGCTGCCATCGGAATGTAGAATTGGGAAATAAATTGATTAGTCTGTAGTAGCAATGAAAGTCGCTGAAAAGCGACTTTCATTTCATATATTATTCTTATAAACATAAGATAAATTATTAACTTTAATATGACTCAAGACTCTGAAATCATTAGTCGTACTTTGCCTATTTCATTTGATTCTGGGCTGAATTTATCCCTAAAAGAAGCAAGAGAAATTGGCGAAGAGTTGTCTGGATCATATTGTTTTGCAGAACCTTACCCACACATAGTCATTGATAATTTTTTGCCAACAGATTTGGCTGACAAAATATTGGCAAATTTTCCTCTAGAAGCTTTAGATGGTGATGTAATGCATGAGGGCCACTACGCGGGACATCATAAGAGGCAAATATTTCCGAACGACTGCAATGACTTTGTAAGAAGATCATTTGATTTTTTTAATTCAGCTTCATTTTTGCAGTTTTTAGAAGGTTTAACTACTATTAGTGGCATTATTCCCGATCCATATTTTGCGGGCGGAGGATTTCATGAGACCTCTAGAGGAGGTCAGCTTGGGATTCATGCCGATTTTAGGGTTAATGAAAGATTGCATTTAAATAGAAGGTTAAATGTTCTTATTTATCTCAATAAAGATTGGAATGAAAGTTATGGGGGGTATCTAGAAGTTTGGGACAGGAATATGAAGCATAAAGTTAGATCTGTGGCGCCTATATTTAATAGATGCGTAATATTTAATACTGACGCGGATTCATATCATGGTCATCCAGACCCACTCAATACGCCCGATCATATAAAGCGAAGATCAATTGCTCTTTACTACTATACCGCTTCAAAAAAAGTGTATGAGGAGTTGCCATCTCACTCAACCATGTATGCTGCTAGGCCAACGGATGGTCCCGAAATTAGAAAGCAAGTATTAGCATTTAATGCTCAAAACTATAAGAGAGATTGGATTCCGCCGGTAATATTGAATCCTAAGCTTTTATTGCCACCATTTATATATCGGCGTATTAAGTCAGGTTTGAGCTACCTTAAAAGTAAAAGACGTCGGAAATCTTAGCCTTAAATTCTTAGTCAATTTGCCAGTCACTTACTCAATCAGCCTATTATTTATGTTCTTTGCTATTCGAAAAAATTATGTCTAGTCAAACTCCTATGCATGAGATCGCAAATCTCGATTTACTGAAAATTATTCCATCAAATATAAAATATTTATTAGAAGTTGGATGCTCTAGTGGTGCATTGGCGCGTGAATATAAAAAAATAAATCCTAATTGTGTATATGATGGGCTAGAGATTGAGGATAGCTATGCACAGCTCGCTAAAAGATATTGTGACAATGTTTTAGTTGGTGATATTGAATTTTTGAATGAAGTTTTTTGGTTGAAAAGCTCCAATATACAGTGTTGGATTTTTGCAGATGTTCTAGAGCATTTAAAAGACCCTTGGGGGTGCCTTAAAAAAATACATCAAATCTTGCCTGATGATGGTTGTATTGTTGCTTGCATCCCTAATATTCAGCACTGGAGTATTCAAGTTGATATTAGCTTGGGTAACTTTAGATATCAAGATATGGGATTGCTAGATAGGACTCATTTAAGATGGTTTACTAGAAAAACTATTGTTGAGCTGTTTGAATCTACTGGCTATAAAATTGTGGACCTCACGGGTAGAATTGTCGAGGATACAAGTCGAGAAAATTATTTAAGCATTATTCAAAGAATGGCAACACGTGCGGGCGGTAATGCGTCAGAAGCAATGCAAGATGCTTTGTCTCACCAGTATTTGGTGAAAGCTGTTAAAAAGTAGTTTTTAAAAGTTTATTCTGCAGTTCATTTTTAAGTGTCGCACTATCTAGTGTGTTTAACTAGATGATATTAGTTATTTGATGTCCATTCCCCGCTCTTGCCACCACTCTTCTCGAGTAGTTTGACATCTCCTATCACCATGCCACGGTCTACGGCTTTGCACATGTCATAAATAGTGAGTAGGGCGACTTGGACTGCGGTGAGGGCTTCCATTTCTACGCCAGTGGGACCGGTAGTTTCCGCTCTGACCTGGCAGTTGATGCTACTTTCATTGGGAATGGTTTCAAAGCTTAGGCTAACATGGGTTAGTGCTAGGGGATGACAGAGTGGAATAAGCTCAGATGTCTTTTTAGATGCTTGGATGCCTGCAACTCGGGCTATACCCAGTACATCACCTTTTTTATGGGTGCCAGCGTTCACCATCTCGAAGGTCTCTGGAAGCATCTTAATCTTGCCGCTAGCTATTGCAATACGATGGGTGCTTGGTTTATCCCCAACGTTTACCATATGGGCTTGCCCACTGGCATCAAAATGAGTTAGTTTGTTCATGGGATAAGTTTTACCATATAGAGATGCAAGAAATAAAGCCAGTCACAAAAACCTCACTTTTGCGCCGTATTTTGACAGTTCAGTTGATGTTGGCTTTAGCTTGCTCTGGATTTCCGGTGTATTCCGCTTCACCTGTTGGGGATGTCTCCGTGGAGGGAAATTCAGCGGCTCTTCAAAATATTGGCCGGGCGATGCAGTCACCTGACGCGCGTCCTGCTAATGCACCAACTCGCAGTTCAATGCAAAGTCAGCCAACTATTGTCTTGCCCGATATGGGGGATCCTGGAGGAGACGTTTTAACAAGACTCGATGAACGTAAATATGGCGAGATGATCATGCGTCAAATACGTCCAGACGCTGACTATTCAAATGATTTGCTCATCTATGATTTTTTAAATCAGATGGAGCGTCGTTTATTACAAGCTGCAAAGAAATTGCAATTGGGCGGTGCGAATGAACAAGGAAGTGGTGCGTATAACTTTGAAGTATTTGCTGTAAGGGATAGCAGTATTAACGCATTTGCGTTACCCGGAGGATTTATCGGGTTCCATACTGGTTTACTAGTGAGTGCTGAAAGTGATTCTGAAGTAGCTTCAGTCATGGGGCATGAAACAGGTCACGTCTTGCAACGCCATCTTGCTCGTCAAATGGACAAACAAACCACTAATATGATGCTTGCCTTAGCTGGAATGGTTTTAGGGGCTCTAGCTGCTTCGCGCAATCCATCGGCAGCAGCTGGATTGATGCAAGGTGGTCAAGCCCTTGCTGTTAATAATCAACTGTCATACTCCCGAGATGCAGAGCGCGAAGCTGATCGTATTGGCTTTCAGATTTTGAATGCTAGTGGATACGATGTGAATGGCGCACCTGGCTTTTTTCAGCGTTTGCAAAAAGCAACGGGAATTATGGATAAAGGGGTTCCAGGTTATGTCCGTACCCACCCGTTAACTACTGACCGGATTGCCGATATGCAAGATAGGGCACGGACGGTTGTCAAAGGCAATTTAACAATATCCCCAGAGTTCTATTTTATAAAAGCTCGGGCGCGCATGGAACAATCTGGTAGTTCCAGCGGGATGTATGACTTAAAAAATACATTTGACAGCTTGAGTAAGCAGCAGCCAATAGGAAAGCAGCTTGAAGGCTTTTATGGCTTGGCCCTAATAGCGCAACGTCAAGGAAAAATAGATCAAGCAGAGTCTGATTTACAGCAGGCTCGTAATATTGTTCAAAAGGGAGTTGCATCTGATTTGCTTAATCAAAAGCAAAGCCTTGCATTAGATATCACCGCATCTGAATTAGCTTTGGCCAAAGGTAAAGGTGAAGAGGCGTTACAAATTGCTCAAGCCTCACTTCGAGCTTATCCACAATCTTATGCGGCAGGCGCTGCCATGATTAGTGCTGATCTTAAGCTCGGGCGCACTAATGATGCAATTAATTGGTTGAAATCTCGTACCAAATCTCAGCCGAATGAAATCGTCTGGTGGTCTTTACTTTCCAAGGCCTATGATCAAGCGAATAATGTGCCTATGCGCCACTACGCTCTTGGCGAAAAGTATGCATTGGAAGGGGCTTGGCCTTCGGCAATTGAGCAGCTTCGTATTGCTCGCTCAGCTGGCGGCGCTGATTTTTATCAAGGATCCAGTATTGATGCTCGTCTACGTGAGATGCAAAGACAATATCAAGAGGAGCTCAAGGAGCAGGGCAAGCAAGCCCCTGGTTAAGCGGTTGGTTTTTTAATAAAGTGAAAGCGCGTGGAGAGCCCTCCAGAGTGGACGGGGTCAAGAGAGAGTCGTTTTCCATTCCAATTCCATGATCCTCCAAAGCTACAGGCCTCTTCATGTAACTTGGCAAGCTCAGAAAAATGATCAAGATCGTGATCATGCAATAAAGCAATTGTCAGCATAATTTTTTTGATAAATTGACTATCCTTTGCTTCCTCATAAATAGTTTGGTTCGCTTCGCCAAGGATATAAATATTTCCGTTTTCATCGCTTAAAGCACCGCAAGGTTCAATTGAATGATGGCATTGTGTAATCAGCTCATGTCCCGCTTTGCTAGGGTGTATGCGAACAATCCAAGGTGTTGCATCCAAAGTAATGAAAACACGCTGAGGACCGTTTTGGAAGAAATACCTTCCGCGTGTATCGCATGCATAGTTGCGTGAAATAAATTCACTTAAAACACTGTGTTGAATAACTTGACCTGGTAGATTGTTTTGCTGCGTGAATTCATCACGCATACGCCATTGCCCACGTCGGTCTAGAGCGAGCCAGCCAAAACAGTCAGGCACATTTGGCCACTTCATTAGCGACCGCAGCACTTGATCATCCATGGTATTTAGTGAAGACCGTGCGGTGTTAAAGGAGAATCGAATGTTTCTTCCGTAGAGTGACTCGCATGTAAATGGGCTATCCGCCAACCAGCGCTATCCTGCAGAAGAACCAAGGTGATATTGAGAAAGAATTCAGCTTCGATTTGATCGGCTCTGAAATGAACTGCTTCTGTAGTGTCATATATAGCAGCTCCTAATATGGAGTGGCTAATACAAGCAATTGGCTCTAAAAATAAAGCTTGCTTACTAAGAAGTCTTTCTAAACCCTCACGGATTTCTGCATGTCCGGTTAAGCGATGACCCTCAGGAAGAACGCAGGTGATAGAGTCATCATCTAACCAAATATCTAATGCTCCTTGAACATCTCGATGTCGTAGGGCATCTCGCCAAGCATCAACGACATCATCAGCGTTGTGAAAGAGTCTGGCAAGTTTGGACATGGCTTACGTTTCCTGAGTTATGACTGCAATGTCTTGAGTGTAGTGAATACTTGGTCAGGGAGAATGTCATTTAAGCAATTTAAATGACCTAACGGACACACTTTTTTATGGCAGGGGCTGCATGGTAGATTTAACCAAAGCACTTTTGCCTTGTTTGATAGTGGAGGTGTATGGGCTGGATCACTTGACCCAAATATAGCGACTTGGGGTGTTTGCAGTGCTGCTGCGATATGCATTAACCCAGAGTCATTGCTAATAACCGCTTTGCACATGCCAATCAGGGCAATTGCCTCATCAAGAGTTGTGTTGCCGCACCAATTGTGAATCTTGCTATCTTTATGGGCCTTTGCGCAAATTTCTTCAGCAAGCTCATGATCAGCTTTTCCCCCTAAGAGAATTATTTGGGCGTCTGGATTGAGGGTTACTAATTTATTGGCTAACTCAGCAAAGTGACTTATTGGCCAGCGTTTTGTTGGGCCATACTCTGCTCCAGGGCACATGACGTATGTATTGGTGGGATCAAAATTGACGTCATTAAATTTATTCAGAACAGAAAGTTTTGCTGTTGCAGAGATGCACAATTTAGGTGAAGGGTTGTCTGCCGTTGTTGCTAGTTCGCTATTTAGTAGCTTGCTTAATGCAAGATAGTGTTCCACCATGGGTGGGCGATTAATTTTGCTTGGGTTATCTAGGGATAGATTAATGAGTCCAAAACGTAGCTCACCACGATAACCTATGCGTAGAGGAATATTAGCCAGCCATGGGATCAGAGCTGACTTGAAGCTATTGGGTAATACAAAGCAGACCTGATATTTTTTTGCTGATAACTCTTTAGCTAGTTGCTTGCGTAAACCCCATTGCAGTTGTTTGTGCTCAAATTTTGCTTCGATAACTTCTGAAACTTCAGGGCAGGCGCGATAAATGGGTGCCACCCAAGTACTGGCAAGTACATCTATATTTGCTTCTGGAAATTGCTGCTTAAGGCTTGCCAGTAAAGGCTGAGTCATTACGGCATCCCCAATCCAATTGGGAGCGACAATCAAAATACCGTTCATGTAATGTTTGCCGATTCAGCGTCTTTATGAAGACGCTGATGGACTTAGTGACCGTGTGGTTCAGTGCCGGGAATAAGTTTGTACTCTGCGCCACAATACGGGCACTTAGCTTCACCGGTTTTGGTAATGTCTAGGAAGACTCGTGGGTGAGAGTTCCATGCTGGAGTTTGATTGGTAGGACAGTGCAAAGGTAAATCCTTGCCATCCACCATGGTTGCTTGTGCTTGAGTCATATGCTGTTCCTGATCGCTGAAATTACTTCACGTATGTGAGCCAAGATTTGTATTTATCATTGCGCCCATATACAGCATCAAAATACGTTTTCTGAATTTTTTCTGTAATTGGGCCACGCTTGCCGTCACCAATGGTGCGGTCGTCCAACTCGCGGATAGGGGTCACTTCAGCAGCTGTACCGGTAAAAAACGCTTCATCAGCAGAATAGATTTCATCTCGAGTAATGCGCTTTTCACGCAACTCAAGGCCCAAATCTTTTACGATTTGAATAATAGAGTTGCGGGTAATGCCATCTAAACAAGAGGCCAAATCCGGCGTATACACAATGCCGTTGCTCACCATAAAGACGTTCTCTCCAGATCCTTCGGAAACATAACCCTCTGTATCCAGCAATAAGGCTTCATCGTAACCATTGGCAGTCACTTCTTGATTAGCCAAAATAGAATTGATGTAGTAACCAGAGGCCTTGGCGCGAACTAGAGAAGAGTTGACAAAGTGACGGGTAAAGGAGGAGGTCTTAACCCGAATACCCTTATTGATGCCATCTTCACCCAAATAAGCACCCCATTCCCAAGCGGCGATAGAAGTATGAATGGAATTCCCTTTTGGGGAGATGCCTAGCTTTTGAGAGCCAATAAAGATGATTGGGCGGATGTAGCAGGCCTCAAGCTTATTGCTGTTTACGACGTCGATAATGCCCTTGGTAATCTCCTCCTGGCTATATGGCATGCTCATTTGGAAGATTTTGGTGCCGTTAAATAGGCGTTTTACATGTTCTGGAAGGCGGAAAATAGCCGTTCCCTGGGGGGTTTTATAGGCCCGAATGCCCTCAAATACGCCCATTCCGTAGTGCAAACTGTGCGTAAGCACGTGAATATTGGCCTCACGCCAAGGAATTAGCTTCCCATCAGTCCAAATAAAGCCATCGCGGTCGGACATCGACATTTTCTTTACCTTTTGTATCTGTTAAATATCTGTAAAAACGGTTTTAGCTGGTCACTTGGCTGGCAGATTTAACTTTTCTAGC
This sequence comes from Polynucleobacter sp. MWH-Braz-FAM2G, assembly GCF_018687635.1. NCBI lineage: Bacteria > Pseudomonadati > Pseudomonadota > Betaproteobacteria > Burkholderiales > Burkholderiaceae > Polynucleobacter > Polynucleobacter sp. MWH-Braz-FAM2G. Next base: position 1,929,087 of record NZ_CP061300.1, on the reverse strand, counting down.
CAAGAACGCATTAGTCCTTATTGTAGAGCAGGCTGGGTGGTCTGTTGGCTTGAATCTTCAGGGGTGGGCAGGCTAGAGCATTTAGAATGGAGGTCTCCCAATAAACCTACATATTTACCTAAAACTCATGCCGGAATCCTTATTTAAAGTTAAGCGTTTAAGTGAATTAGCTCAATCAGGTCAATTGAAGGGTAAGCGGGTTTTGATCCGCGCTGACTTAAATGTTCCTCAAGACGATGCTGGAAATATTACCGAGGACACTCGTATTCGGGCATCCATGCCAGCGGTGCAGATGTGTTTGGACGCTGGAGCGGCTGTAATGGTGACTTCGCATTTGGGTCGCCCTACTGAGGGTCAATTTAAGCCGGAAGATAGCTTAGCTCCTGTAGCTGATCGTATTGCTGCTTTGCTTAGTCGTAAAGTGCCTTTAATTAGCGATTGGGTCGATGGCGGATTTGAGGTGATGCCTGGCGAAGTTGTTCTGTTAGAAAACTGTCGTTTAAATGTAGGCGAAAAAAAGAATAACGACGATTTGGCCAAAAAGATTGCTGCGTTATGTGATGTTTATGTGAATGATGCATTTGGAACTGCGCATCGTGCTGAGGCAACCACGAATGGCGTAGCTAAATTTGCACCGATTGCTTGTGCTGGACCATTAATGGCGGCTGAATTAGATGCCCTCAGTCGTGCACTAGCTAGTCCAAAGCGTCCCTTAGTGGCGATTGTGGCAGGCTCGAAAGTTTCGTCTAAGCTCACCATATTGAAAGCTTTATCCGAAAAGGTAGATGAACTAATTGTTGGAGGTGGTATCGCTAATACCTTCATGCTGGCTAAAGGTTTGCCAATTGGAAAATCGCTTGCCGAGCCTGATTTAGTCGATGAGGCTAGAGAAATCATGGAGATCATGGAAAAGCGTGGTGCCCATGTGCCGATTCCAGAAGATGTCGTAGTAGCAAATGAATTATCTCCATTAGCCCGTGCAAATCGTGTGCCTTCAGATCAAGTGGCTGAAGATGACATGATTTTGGATATTGGTCCTAAAACTGCCGCGCGTTTATCTATCATGCTTGCTCATGCAGGCACGATTGTTTGGAATGGTCCATTGGGCGTATTTGAAATTGATCAATTTGGTGGTGGTACGAAAATGTTAGCGGCAGCAATTGCGCATTCACCTGCGTTTTCTATCGCTGGCGGTGGTGATACATTGGCGGCTATCGCTAAGTACGGCATTGAAAATCAAGTGGATTACATCTCAACTGGTGGCGGTGCCTTCCTTGAATTTTTAGAAGGCAAATCTTTGCCAGCCTTTGCAGTGCTTGCCGAGAGGGCGAAAGACTAAATATATGCTTAGAGCAACCAAGATCATTGCAACTTTAGGGCCAGCTTCTGAAAAGCCTGATGTTTTGCGTGACATGATCCGTGCTGGTGTTGATGTGGTCCGAATGAATTTTTCCCATGGTACAGTCGCAGACCACAAAGCACGCCATGATTTAGTCCGCACTATCTCTGCTGAGGCGGGTAAAGAAGTGGGCATTATGGCTGACCTGCAGGGCCCCAAAATTCGGGTAGGTAAATTTGCTGATAACAAAATTCAGCTTAAAGAGGGGGATAAATTTATCCTCGATGTTGCCTGTGAATTAGGTAATCAAGATCGTGTTGGCCTTGATTACAAAGAGCTGCCAAACGATGTAAAGCCAGGCGATCGTCTTTTATTGAACGATGGATTGGTGGTATTGCGCGTCGATGGCGTCAAAGGTGGTGAAATTTTTACTATTGTTGAGCAGGGTGGACCCCTTTCCAATAACAAAGGAATCAATCGTGCTGGTGGTGGTTTAACGGCTCCCGCTCTGACTGAAAAAGATATTGCCGATTTGGATGCTGCAATTGCAATGGGGGTAGATTTCTTGGCAATTAGCTTTCCCAAGGATGGTGCTGATATGGCTTATGCCAGAAAGCTGGCTGATGCCGCGAGTGCTAAGCATGGCGTTGGCAAAGTGAGAACTATTGCTAAGGTGGAGCGCGCAGAGGCAATTGAGCCAGAAGCGCTCAAAAGTATTATTGCTGAAAGCGATGGGATTATGGTCGCACGGGGTGACTTGGCGATTGAAGTTGGGAATGCGGCAGTGCCCGCTTTGCAAAAACGCATGATTGCTTGGGCGCTTGAAGCGGATAAATTTACGATTACTGCTACGCAAATGATGGAGTCCATGATTAATGCTCCAGTCCCTACTCGTGCCGAAGTGAGCGACGTGGCTAATGCTGTATTGGATGGTACGGATGCAGTAATGTTGTCCGCTGAATCTGCTGCAGGTATGTATCCGGTGCAAACCATTAAAGCGATGGCTGAGATTTGCGTTGAAGCAGAAAAGTCAGATCGCGTGAAGCTCGATACCGACTTCATGGATAAAACATTCACTCGTATTGATCAAACGATTGCCTTAGGCGCTTTATTTACAGCGCACCATCTCAATGCGGATGCAATTGCTGCATTGACCGATTCAGGCTCAACAGCAATTTGGATGAGTCGTCACAATATTCACGTGCCGATCTTCGCTTTGACATCGAAGATAGCAACCCAGCGTGCACTAAGCACCTATCGCAATGTCACTCCAATTGGTTTGGACTACACCAAGGATCGTGATACCGCATTACAAGAAGTGGAAGCCTGCCTAAAAAAATCAGGCGCCGTCAAAAAAGGCGATACCGTTGTACTGACCTCTGGCGAGCCTATGGGTGAACCTGGTGGCACCAATACTCTCAAAATTGTGCATGTGAAGTAGAGCTGTATTTAGAGCATATTTATATAAACCAAAATCAACATTTAATAAGAGAACATCATGGCTTTAGTATCTTTAAGACAACTCTTGGATCATGCGGCGGAAAACGGTTATGGTCTGCCCGCATTTAATGTAAATAACTTAGAGCAAGTAACGGCAATTATGGAAGCGGCTAATGAAGCCGATTCCCCAGTCATCATGCAAGCTTCAGCAGGTGCTCGTAAATACGCTGGGGAAGCATTTTTGCGTCATTTGATTTCTGCAGCTGTTGAGGCTTACCCACATATTCCAGTAGTTATGCATCAAGATCATGGTCAAAGTCCTGCAGTTTGCATGGCAGCGATTAAGAGCGGTTTTACTAGCGTGATGATGGATGGTTCACTAGAAGCTGATGGCAAAACCGTAGCTAGTTACGAGTACAACGTGGATGTTTCCAAGGAGGTAGTGAAGTTTTCTCATTCTATTGGGGTTACGGTTGAAGCTGAATTAGGGGTGCTAGGTTCTTTAGAAACCATGAAGGGTGATAAGGAAGATGGTCATGGGGCTGATGGCACGATGACTCGCGAGCAATTGTTGACTGATGTTGAACAAGCAGCTGATTTTGTGAAAGCGACTCAGTGCGATGCTTTAGCAATTGCTATTGGTACAAGTCACGGGGCGTACAAATTCAGTAAAAAGCCTACAGGCGATATCTTGGCGATCGATCGCATTAAAGAAATTCATGCGCGCATTCCCAATACGCATTTAGTGATGCATGGTTCTTCCAGTGTTCCTCAAGAATTGCTCGCTGAGATTCGTGAATTTGGTGGCGATATGAAAGAGACTTACGGTGTGCCGGTTGAAGAGATTCAAGAGGGAATTAAAAATGGTGTTCGCAAAATCAATATCGATACAGATATTCGTTTAGCTATGACAGGTGCGATTCGTCGTTACTTTATTGAAAATCCCAGCAAGTTTGACCCACGCGACTACTTAAAGCCGGCTCGTGAAGCAGCAAAGAAGATTTGTATTGCACGTTTCCAGGCTTTTGGATCTGCAGGCCAAGCATCCAAAATTAAACCAATTCCCCTAGAAAAAATGGCTGAGCTTTATAAGAGCGGTAAATTAACTCAAATTGTGAAGTGATTTAAATATGCCCGCTTTGTACGCTACCTCTATTAAGTCTTTACCACTGTTATCTAAAGGTAAGGTGCGAGATGTTTATGCATTAGGTGATGACAAGTTGTTGATGATTACAACTGACCGACTCTCTGCATTTGATGTTGTGATGGGTGAACCTATTCCTGAAAAGGGTGTGGTGCTGAATCAGATGGCCAATTTTTGGTTCGATAAATTAGCGGCAGTAATCCCAAATCATTTGACTGGTATTGATCCAGCGACGGTAGTAGCTGCTGATGAGGTAGATCAGGTCAAAGGTCGTGCTGTGGTTGCTAAGCGCTTAAAACCAATTTTGGTAGAGGCGGTTGTGCGTGGCTATTTGGCTGGTAGTGGTTGGAAAGATTACAAAGAAACTGGCAGGGTTTGTGGGATTGCTTTGCCAGACGGCTTGGAAAACGCTCAAAAATTACCCGAACCAATTTTTACACCTGCAGCTAAAGCTGAATTTGGTCAGCATGATGAAAATATTTCATTTGAAAAAGTGGTTGATTTAATTGGCGAGAAGTTAGCCAATCAAATTCGGGAAGTAAGTATTCGTCTGTATAAAGAGGCCTCTGAATATGCTGCTACCCGAGGAATCATTATTGCTGATACTAAGTTTGAGTTTGGCTTGGATACCAATGGTGAATTGGTCCTAATGGATGAAATTCTTACCGCCGATTCCTCTCGCTTTTGGCCAGCAGAAACATATTATGTAGGCTCAAACCCACCTTCTTATGACAAACAATTTGTGCGTGATTGGCTGGAAACAGCCATGGTCAATGGCAAGCTTTGGCCTAAAACGGCTCCGGCACCGCAATTACCCGCTGATGTTATTGAAAAGACTGCCCAAAAGTATCGCGAAGCTTTGAATAGGCTTACTGAGAAGGCTTAACGAAGCAGTCTAACTCGGGGATAATAGTTACTCTTGGGAGTTCGCAGTTAATTTTTGGGGTATTTGGAGGAGTAAATGAGCAAAAAGCCAATCGTCGGAATAGTAATGGGATCCAATTCAGATTGGGACACCATGCAGCATGCGGCTCAAATGCTCGAACAATTCGGCATTGCTCACGAAGCTAAAGTACTCTCCGCCCATCGTATGCCAGATGACATGTTTCAGTATGCTGAAAAAGCCCAAGCTAACGGTCTACAAGCAATTATCGCTGGCGCAGGCGGTGCCGCTCATTTACCGGGCATGCTCGCTTCAAAAACAATTGTTCCTGTCTATGGCGTTCCAGTCGCTAGTAAATATTTGCGCGGTGAAGATTCTTTGTATTCGATTGTTCAAATGCCTAAAGGAATTCCGGTTGCAACATTTGCGATTGGCGAGGCGGGTGCTGCTAATGCTGCTCTTCATGTCATTGCGGGTTTGGCCTTGCATGATGCTGCCTTATCTAAACGATTAGAAGATTTCCGTGCAAAGCAGTCTGATACAGCACGTTCTATGAATTTGCCGGGATATTAATTAGATGGTCGATCGTTTGGAACCCATCTTGCCGGGTTCGTATTTAGGAATTTTAGGTGGCGGTCAATTGGGTCGTATGTTTACTCAAGCTGCGCAAGCTATGGGTTATAAGGTTTGTGTTTTAGATCCTGGATCAGACAGTCCTGCTGGCTCTATTGCTGAAAAATTCATTCAAGCTGATTACACGGATAGTGCCGCATTAAAAGAAATGGCTGCGTTGTGCTCATCAGTAAGCACTGAATTTGAAAATGTTCCGGCTCAAGCGTTGGATGAATTAGAGGCCTTGGGTGTTTTTGTGGCACCCCGTAGTAGTTGTGTCTCTTTGGCACAAAACCGTGTGGCCGAGAAAAAATTTTTAGCGACCTGGAAATCAGAAACGAATATAGGTCCAGCACCTAACTTTGTGATTGAGCATGATGCTGATATTGCCCATGTCTCCGATGAGCTTTTCCCAGGAATTTTAAAAACTGCTCGCATGGGTTATGACGGCAAAGGTCAGGCAACTGTTTATACCGTAGAAGAATTAACTACAGCGTGGAATGAGTTTGGGCGCGTGCCATGTGTTCTAGAAAAGCGCATGGATTTAGATTTTGAAGTATCAGCTTTAGTTGTGCGTGGTTATGATGATGCGGTGGTGGCTTATCCAGTCTCGCAGAATATTCATCGAAATGGAATTTTGCACACCTCAACAGTGCCTGCACCCTCACTCAAGCCAGTTCAAGAGAAAAAAATTATTGATGCAGCAAAAGCGCTGATTCGAAAGATTGATTATGTAGGTGTGCTTTGCGTTGAATTTTTTGTATTAAAGAGCGGTGATATTGTGGCCAATGAAATCGCGCCACGCCCGCATAATTCCGGACACTACACCATGGATGCTTGTGTTAGTAGTCAGTTTGAGCAGCAAGTAAGGGCGATGGCTAGACTGCCTTTGGGTGATACCCGTCAACTTGCACCCGTATCAATGTTGAATCTTCTTGGCGATCTTTGGTTTGAGGGTAGTGAAGATAAGGCTCGTGAACCAGCTTGGAATAAAGTGCTGGCTCACCCTGATGCCAAATTGCATCTTTATGGCAAATCCGCACCGCGTATTGGTCGAAAGATGGGGCATATTAATTGTCTTGGTGAGGCGTTGAACGAAGCTCGTCAGAACTGTGCAGCTGTTGCTACTGAATTAGGTATTGAGCCCTAGAAATGTCTAGCGATAGTGCGCCACTGCATTCTTCTGCAGTGATTGATGAAGCGGTTCAAACCTTGCGAAATGGTGGATTGGTCGCCATACCAACTGAGACTGTTTACGGTTTGGCTGCTGACGCTAGAAATCCTGAAGCTATTAAGAAAATCTTTGCCGCTAAAGGGCGTCCTTCAAATCACCCATTAATCGTTCATTTGGCTGCTCCCGATAAATTTGATCAAACGCAAATTGATTGGGTTGCATTATTGGCTCCTTGGGCGCGAGATGTTTCTGAAGATGCCTTAAAGCTGATTAATCAATTTTGGCCAGGACCTCTTACGCTTGTTTTTAAAAAGGATAAAAGCGTCTTAAATGAGCTGACTGGTGGGCAGGATACAGTGGCAATCCGCGCTCCTGCACATCCAATAGCAAAAGAACTATTGCGTAAATTTAAAGGTGCAGTTGCAGCGCCTTCGGCCAATCGTTTTGGCAAGGTTTCACCTACTAGTGCAGCTGATGTTCGAGAAGAATTTGAAGGTATGCTCGATTTGATGGTGCTGGACGGTGGAGATTGCAAGGTTGGGATTGAGTCAACGATTGTTGACTTCTCTTCTGGTGAGGGGGCTGTGCTTCTTAGGCCGGGCGCCATTACTCCGGGTGAGATTCTGTCTAAGACAGGCGTAAAGGTATACCTACCTGGAGAAAATAAAACGAGTAACGAAGAGAAAGTTCTTCCTAAGGTATCTGGAAGTCTCAAAGCCCATTACGCGCCAACTACACCTTTGCGTTTATATGCATCAGGTCGTGTCTTAGATGCATTAAGTGAATTTCCTGACACTAAATCTCGGGTTGCAGTTGCGGTTTGGGATTCCGAATCTTCTCTAAGTCATGATGGTCATCCATCCGCCCGTTTTGAAGAGGTGGAGGTATCAAGCGATAGTACTGTTTTTGCAAGTCGTTTGTATCGATGTTTACGTGACTTGGATCAGCAGGGCTGGGACTTAATTTTGTTTCCTGAGCCACCAGCTGGTGAAGAATGGGATGGCGTTAGAGATCGACTTCAGCGCGCATGTTTTGGTTCTGGACCATCCTCTAATAACCACGAGAGCAATTGATCATGGGCCTCTAAGCCTCTCCAAGCATTGGGGTGGTTAATGAATGAGGTTACTGCGTACATCTTGCCAGATTTACTCAACACGTAACCCGAGATTGCCCTGACATCTGCAAGCGAGCCCGTTTTAATTCTAGCTTCAGGCTTTTTCTTTAGATGCAAGAACTTTCGTAATTGAGTCATCAGGCGATTGCGCATAGTGCCGTCAGTGCCGGCAATCGGTAGGCTGTTATAGAAAATATCGCCCACGGGTAGGTTGCGAGCTGTCAACAAGAGTTGGTTCATCTGATTGGCTGAGATAGCCTCGTTGCGAGATAAGCCTGAGCCGTTTTCAATAACAAGCCCCTGAAATTCCAAACCATTTTGTTTAAGCCAACTCTGGATAACCATCTCTCCATTGGCAGTAGTAGCTGGCTTTCCCATTTTCTCCAATGCTAATGTGAGAAGAAGTTGGCGTGCCATCACATTATTAGAGTACTTATTAATATCAAGTACATCATCTGCCAATCGAATGCCCTCAAACTGTAAGAGCAATCTTGCTGCCAAAGGTACGGTTGCATTCTTGCCAACTGGGGGCCGAGTCCAGGTGCCACCAGCCAATTCCCAGGCGGCTGCAAATCCTTGAGTTAAAAAAGTATTTGCATCTAGGGCAACGACGTTAAAGTTCACTCCCTTGCAGGAACTTGGGAATGCGCCTGAAAATTGGGCAGTGAGGGGTTGGTCGGTATTGCTTATGCCCTCAGGATCCAAATTAAAACGAATATTGCTTTTCCAGTTATCGCATGAGCGGTCTACTAACTGCATTTGATTTGATATTTTTAACTGGGAGAGTGCAGGGGAATAGCTAATATCAATGAAGTCGGCGGTTCGTGATTTTCCTAGCTGAAATGAAAGCGTTCTAAATGCATAAAGCAATGGGTCTGGGGGAGAGTTATAAGCTCTTAAGGCTTCACCATCAATCGTGTTATGTTCCATCACACTTGGCGCATAAGCACTTCGATCAAAAAATAAGTTTCCATCTATTTTTTGTATACCTAAGGCTTGAAGGTCTTTCATCATCTTAGCCAGCTCTTCTGGAACAAGCTTTGGATCGCCGGTTCCCTGTAAATACAAATTGCCTTTGAGAGTGCCTTGACGAATGAGGCCATCGGTATATACATTCGTGCGCCAACGGTATTGAGGTCCCAATATATCTAGACCAGAGAGCGTAGTAAGTAGCTTCATTGTTGAAGCTGGATTCATTGGATCGTTAGCGCGCCAGTCTAGAACCTTTTTGGCCGTATGTTTCCCTGCGGGACCTGGTTCAATCTCCACTACAGCGGCGCTAAATGTGTCGAAAGGTATTTGATTGCGCTCTAGGCTACTGGTAACTGCCGAAGGAAGTGGCATTGTGCTGCGGCGATCATTTGCGCTTGCTGAGTATGCGAACAGGCACCAACTTGCTACTAAGAGCATTCTTGTTAAAGTGAGGGGCGACTTAAATGATGAATACATTAGTAATAGGATAAACCCAGTCCCTATATAGGAAGAGGTTTATGCTTTACCAGTCGCTTTAGGAGTGAAATTAGCTTAAGGGAATTAGCAGCATTTTTTGTTCAATTAACTGATTCTCTGTTTCCAGTAATTGAATAAAGGCGCTTACTTTACAAGGTAAATTGCCTTCATTCTCGAGAGCGGAGATGGACCGAATAAAGTTCTTAAATTCTAAAATCTGAGCACCCCCTTTAACTTTATGAACCAAAGCAGCAAAGGATTCCTCGCTTACCTCATCTGATTTCAGAATTAATAGTGTTTCATCATGAACTTTTTTAATTTCTTCGAGGATGGCTAATAAGTATTCTGGTTTCTTTTCAAGCATTTGTGAGAAAGTCCCACCAAGATACTCTCCCAAATATTTTGGGGGCTTTGATTGGGATTCAATTGCGTCACAAATGAAATGCCTTGAAATTTCATTGTCTAATGTTTGCAAGCTTAAAGGTTTAATCAAAACGCCATTCATGCCTGCAGCAAGAAATTGATGACGTGAATCAAGAGCATAAATATCAGCTGTAATACCTATGATTATTAGATCTTGATAGCCTAAATCACGAATGTATTTAGCTAGGTCAGAACCTTGCATTCCAGGTATGGATTGATCAGTAAGAAGGAGATCAAAATGATTTTGCTTAAGTAGCTCTATCGCAGTAGAGGCGTTCTCACAAACTGAAGCTTCAATGCCTAATGCTTGAAGTTGCAGAGAAATAATCTGACGACTTGCGGGGTGGTCCTCTACTACTAAGGCTTTTATCGGATTCTCATAACTTTGAATATTCTTAGATGTCAGCTTCCTAGAAGTATTCGCATGTTCTAAAGTTTTGCATCCAGTGGCAGCTATGCCAGTACGTGGGAGGGCGACACAAAAATGAATGTTGCTGCCAAGTCCGGGCGCACTCTCAAAATATAGCTGGCTATTCATAGAGGTCACTAAATGATTGGTAATGGTTAAGCCTAAGCCAGTTCCGTTTGCTTGTTCGCTATGCCCCGGTATTTGTTCAAAAGCTTGTAGTGCAATTGCAATGTCTTCTGTACCCATGCCAACTCCTGTATCAATTACTCGGAACTCAATGAGTTGACCAGCGTGGTCATCTGCTAGCACGTTAATTGAGAAGTAGATTTCACCTTTTTCTGTAAATTTGATCGCATTGCTAATAAGGTTCTGCAGTATTTGCCGCAAACGCAAGGAATCAAATAGCAACACTTCTGCAATACGGGGATCCTGAATGGTGAGTAACCTTAAATTTTGCTTTTGGGCAACCGTTGAGAATGCTGAATCAATGTTATTGATCAAGGCCTTGAGATTGCAGGGCTCAATATTGAGGGTGAGTTTGCCTGCCTCAATTTTTGATAGGTCTAAAACTTGATTCAGAATTCCTAAGAGAGATTCTGCTGAAGAATGTGCACTGGTGAGTAAAGCTTTTTCATTTTTAGGAAGTGGACTGTTAAGTAATAGCTCCTGTACGCCCAAAATGGCGTTCATTTGAGTTCGGATTTCATGGCTCATGGTGGCTAGAAAGGCAGACTTGGCGGCATTGGCATTTTCTGCCTGTTCTTTTGAAGAAATTAGCTGCTCAGCCTCCTGTTTTTGAAGGGCGTGTTTCTGATGAAAGCGCCAGAGCAAACTACATCCGAGAATCAGAATGCCAAAAGTGGAGAGCCAGGGTAAGGCAATCACATGGGGTTGAGGAGCTGTGTCAAAAGCGGCTTGATTGAGGCTAAATATTTGACGTGATTCAATTGGATCTAGGTTGCTTAAGAATCTGTCTAATACGTCATGTAGAGCGCTGTCTTGATGTGAGATAAGCCAACGGTACTCAAAAGGTTCTCTACTATATAGGCCATCAATCCGCAGTTTGTCGCCATTGAATTTTTTTGCCAATTGATGCGCGAGGCGAATTGGCAGGACAAGCGCTTCAATATCTTTCTTTAGTAAATCAAAAATGAGTTTATCTATATGACTAGAGATATTGGCATATGTGTTTTTTGGTGCTGGAGGATTTTCAAAACCTCGATCAAAGTAGGCAACATTATGCGGATTAATTGCGAGAGAATTCTTAGGCAAATTGGTCAGAATGACATCGTGACCCCAAAAAATTGCCTCGGATAGTGATCCAAATTTAAGATACTCATCGTCGAGGGAGGGTGGATCAATAATGAAATCAACATCACCGTTTGCAATTTGTTGCAATCCTTCTTGTTCGCTCTTGCGCCATTTGGGTAAAAACTCTTGCTGAGTCATTTCACTAAGCTTGCTTAAAAGTCCATGAAATACTCCATATTCACCTTTTTCATCGGCCTCTAAATAAGACGCATATTTTTCGTGAATGCTAAATTTGACTACAGGGTGGGCATCGATCCACTGTTGTTCCTTTTGGGTGAACGTATTCGCAGAGGCGTTGCTGATGAACCCATTTAGTAGGGTTAACAGAGCAATTCTGACAATGGATCGATGCATTCTTACTTAGCTTTCAATAATGTTGTTCATGCGACAGAACAAGATAAGATCAGCAATATTGTTTATGCCTAATTTGTCAAAAACTCTTGTTTTATAAGTTGCTACTGTCTTATTGCTGATATGTAGCATGTCGGAAATTTGTTGATTGGTATTTCCTTTGCCTAGGTACTTCATCACCTGTAATTCTCGGTCAGAAATTAGAGCTAGCTTATCGTTATCACTTAATGAGCTATTTCCATTTTTGCCATGAGTAAAGAAGTTGTAACCTTGGGAGATGGCGACGCAGGCTGCCAGGATGACATCAGCCCCAGCAGTTTTATTGACAAATCCATGGCCGCCTAAGGAGCGTACTCTTCCCCCATAGACAGCCTCATCCATGCTTGAGAGAATCAACATCCGAACATCTGGGTACATCAATCCAATGCGTCGTATGACATCAAACCCATCAGTCTTTGGCATATCTAGATCCAGTATCACCATATTGGGATTAACCTCTTTCATGGATCTGAGGCATTCCTCCCCGTTCTGAGCCTGTCCTGCTATTTCAAATAGCAACTGATCTTGCAACATACTTTTAAGAGCCATCAGCATTGCTGGATGGTCATCTACCAACATCACGCGTTTTCTCATTACTTGTCTCCATTTTGGTTTAGGTGTTGATGAGGGTGCAGCGAAAAAATGGCTTTAGCGATACGACTATCGTTAATTTGAAGCATTTGATGGCGACTTACTGGGGACATCATGAGTCCACCATAAGCATGGTCGGCAATCAGCGAGGTGGCGTTTTCTAAATCATTTATCAGCCCAATATTGCTTGCATAAATTTGTGTTGCTGAGTAGGGGGATTCTCTTAATTGAGAAAGGACATTGCTGGCTAGTACGTGTTCACGCATTTGCTTCATATCAATATGAACACCCTCCATTTGCATTTCCTTAATCCACCGCAGTTCGTCAACATTTCCTGTGAAATTCAGGTGGTGAAGCAAAACACCAAGACGTCGCAAGCGAAGAAGACCTTCTTTGCAGGCATCTGAAATATCAATTTCTGGTGTAGACCAAATTCCGACGGCAACCAATCCAACTGGAAGGCGTGAATTCAGGATTAACTCACTCATTGCATCTATATATTTACTAGAGGCAATTGCATGTATAGGCATTGGCAGTATTCCAGGGATTAAGCGTCCACTGCGATACCAATATGCAATAGTGTCTAGGCCTTCCATAAACAGACGTAGTAATTGCATATCCGTGGCATTAAGAAGCGGCCTAAATAAAGATCCAGTCAGCTTTTCTCCCTTGCAGTTAAATATGGGTTCATGACTAATCGCTTGTCGCTTGGACCAGGATTGGTGTTCTTCAAGGGCTTGGCTACTTATGCCAAGCCATGGATCGCCACAGGCGTCTCGTACTTCTTGGAAGGGTTTGTTCTTCCATGCCTTTACAAGCGTGTACAGCCGGGATTTCGGGCTCATCAGCATTCTCCAATCGGTGACTATCCAGTCTAGGCAGGACGAATTGGAGGGGTAAGGGCTTTAGGCTTATTTATCTGTAGGAAATGACCTACCAGCCTGTCCACAGTATATCTAGGGGCTTAATCCTTAAAGAATTTATGGTGATATGCCCTTGAAATAGTGGGAATCACACCTATATAATCAGCACTCCCTATCAGCGAGTGCTAAAAGGGTGATTTATTCATAAATCACTACTGACTTGCAGGTATTGAGATTTTAAAGCATTGATTTATATAGTTTATTTAATTAGTTAACACTTACTAACATAGGAGAAGAGATGAATTTGCGTCCCTTACATGATCGCGTAATCATCAAGCGTTTAGATCAAGAATCAAAAACTGCTTCCGGAATCATTATTCCTGACGCTGCTGCAGAAAAGCCTGATCAAGGTGAAGTATTGGCAGTAGGCCCAGGCAAGCGCGATGACAGCGGCAAATTAAACGCACCAGACGTCAAAGTGGGCGATCGCGTTTTATTTGGCAAATATGCAGGCCAAACAGTAAAAGTTGACAGTGAAGAACTCATCGTGATGCGTGAAGACGACATCATGGCTGTTGTACAGAAGTAATTTCGGTATTTAAGAGAGGAATTTAATCATGGCAGCAAAAGACGTTGTATTTGGAGATAACGCCCGCACCAAGATGGTCGAAGGCGTGAATATTCTTGCTAACGCGGTAAAAACTACATTGGGACCTAAAGGTCGTAACGTGGTGATAGAGCGTTCATTTGGTGGACCAACTATTACTAAAGACGGCGTATCCGTAGCTAAAGAAATCGAACTGAAGGATAAGCTTCAAAATATGGGCGCGCAGATGGTTAAGGAAGTTGCTTCTAAAACTGCTGATATCGCCGGTGACGGTACTACCACCGCTACAGTTTTGGCTCAGTCAATCGTACGCGAAGGCATGAAATATGTTGTTGCAGGCCATAATCCAATGGACCTCAAGCGCGGTATTGATAAGGCTGTTACTTCCGCAATTGATGAGCTTGCAAAAATCAGCAAGCCTTGCACCACCACTAAAGAAATTGCTCAAGTAGGTTCTATCTCTGCGAACAGCGACCACAGTATTGGTCAGCGTATTGCAGAAGCAATGGAAAAAGTAGGTAAAGAAGGTGTTATCACGGTTGAGGATGGTAAGTCTTTAGAGGACGAACTTGAAGTGGTTGAGGGTATGCAGTTTGACCGTGGTTATCTCTCCCCATATTTCATTAATCAACCAGAAAAACAAGTTGCTGTATTGGAGAGCCCATACATCCTCTTGTTTGATAAGAAGATTGCAAATATTCGTGATTTGCTCCCAGTGCTTGAGCAAGTAGCTAAATCTGGTCGTCCATTGTTGATCATTGCAGAAGACGTTGAAGGCGAAGCCTTGGCTACTTTAGTTGTGAACAACATCCGCGGCATTATTAAGACTTGTGCTGTTAAGGCTCCAGGTTTTGGCGACCGTCGTAAGGCAATGTTGGAAGATATCGCCATTTTGACTGGCGGCACAGTGATTGCTGAAGAAATTGGTCTCACACTTGAGAAAACAACTCTTGAGCACTTGGGTCAAGCGAAGCGTATCGAAGTAGGTAAAGAGAACACCATCATTATTGACGGTGCAGGCGATGCCAAAGCGATTGAAGCTCGCGTGAAGAACATTCGTGTTCAGATCGAAGAAGCAACTAGCGACTACGATAAAGAAAAATTGCAAGAGCGTGTGGCTAAGTTGGCTGGCGGTGTTGCAGTGATTCGTGTTGGTGCTGCTACTGAAGTGGAAATGAAAGAGAAGAAAGCTCGTGTTGATGATGCATTACACGCAACTCGTGCAGCAGTTGAAGAGGGTATCGTTCCTGGCGGTGGCGTAGCATTAATTCGTGCGATGCAGGGCATCAAAGGTTTGAAAGGCGATAACGCTGATCAAGATGCAGGTATCAATATCGTATTGCGCGCTATGCAAGAACCATTGCGCACTATCGTCAGCAATGCTGGTGAAGATGCTGGTGTAGTGGTTAATGCCGTGCAAGCAAGTACTGGCAATAATGGTTACAACGCAGCTACTGGTGAATATGGCGATCTAGTTGCACAAGGTGTTATTGACCCTACTAAGGTAACTAAAACTGCATTAGTTAATGCAGCCTCCGTTGCTGGTCTCTTGTTGACGACTGATTGTGCAATCTCCGATGCACCTAAGGATGAGTCTGCTGGAAGCGGCATGCCTGATATGGGTGGTATGGGCGGCATGGGTGGTATGGGCGGCATGATGTAATAGCCCTAGCTCTTAGCAATTTTGCTGTAGAAACAAAAACGCCTGGTTCAAAAGACCAGGCGTTTTTCATTTATATTTATATACACTTTAATTAATTCTCAAGTCCCGTTCGCGGATGCGCGCTTAGGGCCTTAAATACACCTCTCTCATGAAGTGATTTAACAGCATTTACTACATCAGGATCATACAAAGTGCCTGATTTATTGAGAATCTCAGAAATCGATTTTTCTAGCCCAACAGCAAATCGATAGGGTCGATCTGTTGCCATAGATTCAATGACATCAGCTACCGCTAGAATCTTAGCCTCGAGCAAAATCTCATTATTCTTGAGGCCAAAAGGATAGCCCGAGCCATCTACTCTTTCATGATGTTGTCTAACAATGGTGGCAATTGGAAGGGGAAAAGGTATGTCTTTTAATATCTCATAGCTTTTTTCTACATGCTCTTTGATTACAGCAAACTCAAGAGCACTTAACTTGGTTGGTTTAGTCAAGTACTCAATGGGTACGGATATTTTTCCAATATCGTGAACTAAAGCAGCCAATTTGACACTTTGTATTGTTTCGTGGGCGAGCCCGAGTTCTTTTGAAATTTCTACTGCAATATCAGCAACCCTTTTTTGGTGACCAGCTGTGTATGGGTCTCGTAGCTCGAGAGTGGTAGCAATTGCTGATATTGCTAGTTGAAAGGAATTTAAAAGCGCTTCTTGAAGTTTGACCTTTGAGAGAGTTTCCTCTCGTAGTTTTTCTTGTTGTTTTAAATTATTGATTCCATAAGAGAGCTCTTCTGCAAGAACCTCAAATAATTTAGTTTCAGCTTCGCCAAAAGTGTTTGGTTTGCTTGCGTAGACGATGAATATTCCTTGAGGGGTATTTTCCTCATATAGTGGAATTGAAATACTGCTTCTAATGCCGTTATCTCTCGCCCTTTTAACCCATGCACCATAGTTTGTTGCTGACTCAGAGTCACTTAGGATGATAGGTCTACGTTCTCGAATTGAAATGCCCGTTGGTCCTTGGCCGAGCGCATCATTTTCATCCCAGCTTAAAGATAGACCTTCTGCATACTTATGAGCGCTACCTGCTTTACCAACAATCTTGATGGTTTTGCTCGGAGGTTCTTCAAAAAGACCTACACAGGCCAGAACATAGGGAGGCTGGTTCGTAATTCCTTCGCAAACACCGCTTATTAATTCATCTATGGATTTTGCGCGAATAAGAACACGAGAGGCGTTGACGTATGCTGCCAAAGCCCACACTCTTTTATCTTCTTTAAATTGACTAATAAATTCGGGGGTCATGGGATGTGAAACTTATCTAAGAGTACAGCTCATATTAATCCCAAGGGGGTGATTAATATGATTTACCAGCCTAATACCCCTTATTGGGGAATATGAATTATTTTTAGGGTGATATTAAAATAAGGCCCTACAAAGTAGGGCCTTATTTGAATTACTCAACAGCCTTGACCATATCCTCTACGACCTTCTTTGCATCGCCGAAGACCATCATGGTTTTATCCATATAGAAGAGTTCGTTATCTAAGCCAGCATAACCAGCTGCCATAGAGCGCTTATTAACAATAATTGTTTTTGCTTTAAATGCTTCCAAGATTGGCATTCCAAAAATTGGACTACCTGGTGTGCGTGCAGCAGGATTCACCACGTCATTGGCGCCAAGCACTAAAACTACATCAGCCTGACCAAAATCACTGTTGATATCTTCCATTTCAAATACTTGATCGTATGGAACTTCCGCTTCAGCCAAGAGTACGTTCATATGACCAGGCATACGACCAGCCACTGGGTGGATGGCATATTTCACAGTGACGCCATGATGCGTCAACTTCTCAGTCAATTCTTTCAATGCGTGTTGAGCGCGTGCCACTGCTAAGCCATAACCAGGAACAATGATCACTGTATCGGCATTTTCCATGAGGAAAGCTGCGTCTTCAGGTGAGCCTGTTTTGTAATTCTTGGGGCCACCATCATCGCCACCGCCTGCCGCTGCTTCGGCACCGAAACCACCGAGAAGTACAGCCAGAATAGAGCGATTCATCGCCTTACACATAATGTATGAGAGGATGGCGCCAGATGAGCCTACGCAAGCACCAGCAATGATCAATACTGGGTTATTTAGTGTGAAACCAATTCCTGCTGCCGCCCAACCGGAATAGCTATTAAGCATCGACACAACTACAGGCATATCGGCACCGCCGATAGGAATGATTAATGTCACACCTAACACCAATGCAATTGCGCACATACCCAAGAAGGCTGCATGGCTATCTGTCATGTAGTAAGCAATACCAGCTCCTACCATTGATACAGCCAAAATCAGGTTGAGCAAGTGTTGACCAGAAAAGCTAACTGGCTTACCGCTAACTTTGCCTGACAACTTGCCGAACGCAATTACAGATGCGGTGAAAGTAATCGCACCAATAAATGCGCCAATGAAGAGTTCGATCTTTTGTGCGCCGGTATGGGCATGTGCTGGATTGAATACTGCAGCAATTGCAATTAATACTGCTGACAAACCAACAAATGAGTGCATCAATGCAACCAACTCAGGCATCTTAGTCATTTGAACGCGCTTAGCAGCAATCGTTCCGATGATCGCGCCACCCACAATAGCAACCCCAATTAGAGAGATCACTGGCTTGAAGTCGGGAATAAAGAAGGTGGTAATGACTGCTAACAACATGCCAATCATGCCGAAGGTATTGCCTTGGCGTGAAGTGGTTGGTGAAGATAGGCCACGCAAAGCGAGGATGAACAACACCGATGAAATGAGATAAGAAATAGCGGTTATGTTTGACATAGTTTTGGTCTCTTTATAGGTCTTGTTCTAGATTTATTTAGTTCCAGCCGCATCAGCTTTTGGGGCTTTTTTCTTGAACATTTCAAGCATGCGACGGGTGACCATAAAGCCACCAAAAATATTGATAGATGCGAGAAACACTGCAATAGCACCAATGATGCTAGTGAGTGTGATTTCATCGCCACCGATAACTTCAGTTTGTAGCAATGCACCAACGATGATGATGCCTGAAATGGCATTAGTCACCGCCATGAGGGGAGTATGCAATGCGGGAGTAACGTTCCAAACAACGTGATAACCAACAAAAATGGCTAATACGAATACGGTGATGTTTTGAACGGTGAGGATGCTTTGAAAGGCAGCGAGATCCATAATGTTTCCTTAGTATTTTTGCTTTTAGTTTTTGCGGATAGCTTGGCCATCGCGACACATTAAGCAAGCTGTAACGATATCGTCATCGTTTGGAATTACCAGCTTAGCTTCTTTGTCCACAATGAGCTTCATGAAATCAAGTAAGTTACGTGCGTAGAGTGCAGATGCATCTGCACCAACCATGCTAGCTAAGTTTGTATAGCCCACAATTTTTACGCCATTCACATCGATCACTTTATCTGCCTGCGTCAGTGGACAATTGCCTGAACCGTTATCGCCTTTGCCTGCAGCCAAGTCAATCACTACAGAGCCAGGTTTCATATTGGCAACGGTATCGCTATGCAACAAGACTGGAGGTTTACGTCCAGGAATCAATGCAGTAGTAATCACAATATCAGCCTGTTGAGCGCGTTCAGCAACCAAAGCAGCTTGGCGCTTCATCCATGCTTCAGGCATCGGGCGAGCATAACCGCCTACGCCCTGAGCGATCTCACGCTCTTCATCAGTTTCGTAAGGAACATCGACAAATTTGGCGCCCAATGATTCGATTTGTTCTTTAGCGGCAGGACGTACATCTGATGCCTCAATCACAGCACCAAGACGTTTTGCGGTTGCAATTGCCTGTAAACCAGCAACGCCAGCACCCAAGATGAGTACACGAGCTGCTTTAACAGTTCCTGCAGCAGTCATGAGCATTGGCATAAAACGTTGGTACTCATTAGCGGCAACCATGACTGCTTTGTAGCCAGCAATATTTGCTTGCGAGGATAAAACGTCCATGCTTTGGGCGCGAGTTGTACGTGGAGCAGCTTCTAAGGAGAATGCAGTAATACCTTGTGCTGCCATGGCTGCAATCATGTCGTTATCAAATGGGTCGAGCATACCTAGAAGCACAGAACCAGATTTAATCTGCTGCAATTCAGCTGCTTCGGGGGCGCGTACTTTGAGAACAATTTCCGCGCCGAATGCATCAGATGCGCTACCAATAGTTGCGCCTACAGCTTCATAGGCCGAATCAGGTTGGCTAGCTTTTACCCCAGCATCCTTCTGGATGACAACAGTATGACCTTGTCCAATGAATTTTTTTACGGTTTCTGGTGTGGCGGCTACTCGAGTTTCCCCAGGCCTTGTTTCCAGTGGCACTCCTATGCGCATGGCATGTCTCCAAAAGCAAAATTTATAAAAAATCTATTTTAATTAGATAGGCGTTTTTACACCTATCTACTTACCCCTACGTCCGCATGCTTGGTTTTTGCCCTAAATCCTGTGAATACGGGCTAAGACTTCTACAATATGGCTTAACAGCTTATATTGGATTTTCGCATTTTTTGATGACTTCGCTCAATTCTTCCTCAAACCCACCCTCCCAGGCCAAAAAAGTCGTTATTGGCATGTCTGGTGGGGTAGATTCGTCTGTTGCAGCCTGGATGCTTAAGCAGCAGGGTTTTGAAGTGGTTGGCCTTTTTATGAAGAATTGGGAGGATGACGACAATGACGAGTACTGTTCGGCGCGTCAGGACTGGTTAGACGTAGTTTCGGTAGCCGATATGATCGGAATTGATGTTGAGGCAGTTAATTTTGCTGCTGAATACCGTGAACGCGTATTTGCTGATTTTTTGCGTGAATACGCCGCTGGGCGAACGCCTAACCCAGATGTTTTATGTAATGCTGAAATCAAATTTAAGGCTTTCCTCGATCATGCTATGAGCCTAGGGGCAGACGCTATTGCTACGGGCCACTATGCACGTGTAAGACATCAGGGTGGCAAAGTGCAGTTATTGAAAGCTGTTGATGTTAGTAAAGATCAAAGTTATTTCTTGCACCGCTTAACGCAGCAACAATTAGCGAACGTCATGTTTCCACTTGGTGAAATTCCAAAAACGGAAGTCAGAAAAATTGCCGAAAAAATTGGCTTACATAATGCAAAAAAGAAGGACTCCACTGGCATTTGTTTTATTGGTGAGCGTCCTTTTAGAGAATTTTTAAATCGCTATCTACCACGAGTTCCAGGCCCGATTAAAACGACAGAGGGAAAGACTGTTGGTGAGCATATGGGGTTGGCATTTTTTACCTTGGGTCAACGCAAGGGGATTGGTTTGGGTGGTAGTCAAGATGGCAATGGCGATGCTTGGTACGTGGCACGCAAGGACGTTCCTAATAACACGCTCTATGTAGCACAAGGCCACGAACACTCATGGCTATTGGCTCACAGGCTTTCTGCAATGGATGCAAGTTGGATCTCTGGCGTAGCGCCAACACCTGGGAACTATTCAGCCAAGACGCGTTACCGTCAAGCAGATTCAGCATGTACGTTTAGCGCGAATGAAGAAGTTTTAAGTTTTGACTTAAGTTTTCCAGATGCGCAGTGGGCAGTAACACCTGGGCAATCTGCCGTTCTTTATGACGGAGATATTTGTCTTGGTGGCGGAATTATTTCCTCATCAGTTGCATCTATAGATGTCTGATACAAAAAAGCCAATCAGTTTTGATTGGCTTTTATCACTACGCTGCAGGTGGTTCCGTTTCAATAAAGGAAGGGCGCTGCAATAACTTTTGATACAAGTTATTTAAATTTGGATATTGCATTTGCCATTTCACTTCAGGGAAGCGGAATAGCAAATAACCTATTGCGCAACCAACGGCAATGTCGGCTAATGTCATTTGATTGCCATGACACCAAGCATTTTCACCAAGCCGTTCCGACATTTGACGAAGGGCTGCATCAATTTTTCCCATTTGGCGGTCATACCAGGATTGACTTTGTTGCTCCGCCGGACGTAAGGTGCGCTCCAAGCGAGCCAATATTCCGGCATCCATGACACCGTCGGCTAGGGCTTCCCAGGTTTTAACTGAAGCCCGTTCGCGGTTATCTGTTGGAATTAGCTTACCAACAGGGCTTAGGCCATCAGCATATTCGGCGATGACGCGAGAGTCATAAATAGCCTCTCCATCATCTGAAATAAGGCAGGGAACCTTCCCGAGGGGGTTATTTAGGGAAATTTTGGTGTCTGCAGCCCAGACATTCTCTAGTTCGAGGTCAACATCAACCTTTTTCTCGTTAAAAACGATGCGTACTTTGCGTACGTATGGGCTAGTAAGGGATCCGATTAGTTTCATGGGCTCAAGTATAGCTATCCTATTTGAGGTTTGCTGACCTGCGGAACGCATTAAAATTAGCCTTTATAGACATATTCAAAGTAAAGGCAATATTCGTGAGTCAGCCGCTTTCAACCCTCAATGCTCTTTCACCTCTAGATGGCCGTTACGCTGGAAAGCTGGATAGTTTGCGTCCTTGGCTTTCTGAGGCGGCTTTTATGCGTCAACGTGTTTTTGTGGAAATTCATTGGCTCTTAGCTTTGGCTGCCGCTGGCTTGCCTGATGTTCCAAAAATCAATGCGTCAGATGAAGCTTTTTTGCTCTCTCTTCCAGAAAATTTTTCTGATGCCGATGCACAGCGCATTAAAGATATCGAAGCTGTAACCAATCATGACGTAAAAGCGGTTGAATACTTTTTAAAAGAAAAAGTTGCAGGGCGTCCTGATTTATTAAAGGCGAGTGAGTTTATTCACTTCGCTTGTACCTCAGAGGACATCAATAATACTTCCCATGGTTTGATGTTGCGTGGCGCACGAGATGAAGTACTTTTGCCGCAACTTAGAAAAGTCTTATCTGCTCTAACTGATTTGGCTATTGAGCACGCCAAGGTTCCATTACTCTCTCGCACTCATGGTCAGCCTGCTTCGCCAAGTACGTTAGGAAAGGAAATTGCAAATATTGCTAAGCGTTTAGAGCGCGCCATTGACGCTATAGCTGCTGTGCCATTGCTTGGAAAAATGAACGGTGCTGTTGGAAACTACAACGCTCATCTATCGGCATATCCTGAGTTTGATTGGGAGAATTTCTCCAAGAATGTAGTGGAAAACAGACTAGGTCTCACCTTTAATCCGTACACAATTCAGATTGAGCCGCACGATGGCATGGCACAACTCTTTGATGCAATTGCTCGTGCCAATACGATACTTTTGGACATGGATCGTGATTTCTGGGCTTACATCTCTGTTGGATATTTTAAGCAGCGCACAAAAGCGGGTGAGATAGGTTCATCCACGATGCCACATAAAGTTAACCCAATTGACTTTGAGAATTCTGAAGGCAATTTAGGCGTTGCCAATGTATTGCTTCGTCATCTTGCCGAAAAATTACCTATCTCTCGTTGGCAGCGTGACCTCACTGATTCCACAGTTTTGCGTAACCTAGGCCCTGCATTTGGCCATAGTGTTTTGGCCTACGACAGCGCTTTGCGTGGACTAGGCAAGCTAGAGGTAAATTATGCTGCAATCGCTGCTGATCTAGATGCTTGCTGGGAAGTATTGGCCGAGCCAGTGCAAACCGTGATGCGTCGTTATGGCATAGAGAATCCTTATGAGCAACTTAAGGAATTAACTCGCGGTAAGGGCATCAATCAAGCCGATTTACAAACTTTTATTCGTGGTTTGAAGATTCCAGAGGATGCAAAAGCACGCTTACTGGAAATGACTCCATCTTCCTATTTGGGTAAGGCGGTCGAGTTGACCGAACGTCTTAAAAAGTGAGTTTGACCACCAATTCAGACTACGGGGCACGACCCCGAATCTGGTTTGCTATTTATCAGTTGTTATGGCATCTCTTATTGCCATTTGCCTTTGTGCGTTTAGCTTGGCGAGCTCGCCATGCCTTTTCTTATTTGCATCACATTCCAGAGCGTCTTGGTTTTGGGTATAGTCAGCCAATTAATAAGGGCTCTGTCTGGATTCATGCCGTATCGGTAGGAGAAACTCGCGCTGCTCAACCCTTAATTGAAGCCTATCTAGCTAGAGGCGAATCTATTTTGCTGACCCATATGACATTAAATGGGCGTCGCACAGGAAAGCAGTTATTTGCTAGGCAGATAGCCTCCGGTCAAATTCAACAGGTTTATTTGCCGTATGACATTTGCTGGGCTGTTGAGCATTTTCTCAAGACCTTTAGGCCAAAGTTCGGCCTTTTTATGGAGACGGAGGCGTGGCCAACTGTTGTCTTTCGTTGCAAAGAAATTAGATTGCCACTGTTCTTGGTAAATGCCCGTTTATCGGAGAGAAGTGCGCGTCGTATAAATAGATTTGGCAAGGCAGGACGATCATTATTTCAGGCTTTTGTGGGCATCTTGGCGCAAACAGAATTTGATGCACATCGTTACCGCAGTCTCGATGTTCAAAATGTCCAGATAGTAGGAAATCTAAAGTTTGATGTGCCACTTGATCCTGTGCTTGTGGAGCAGGGAAAAATTTGGCACCAAGAATTACATGCTAGTCAACGCTTAATGGTGTGCGCTGCCAGCACGCGTGACGGTGAAGAAGCAATCATACTCAAGGCCTGGAAAGACTTGTTATTAAGCAATGCTTTTCCAATCGTGCCTTTGTTATGTTTGGTGCCACGTCATCCAGAGCGTTTTCCAGAAGTGGCGGATCAGATTTTGAATGCTGGATTCAAGTTTCGCCGTCGCAGTGAGTGGACAGGCATTCCAAGTGAGTGCGCTGGATTAGATATTGTCTTGGGCGATTCCATGGGCGAGATGCCTATGTATTACAGCGCCTCCGATTTGGTGCTTATGGGCGGCAGTCTGTTGCCATTTGGAGGTCAAAACCTGATTGAGGCATGCGCAGCAGGTTGTCCTGTTTTGCTGGGTGAGCATACCTATAACTTTCAGCAGGCTACTTTAGATGCGATTGAAAGTGGCGCAGCAAAGCGAATTAAGGGTGAGTTGATCTTGACCCAACCTATTGCTTTAATGGAGTCCTTGAAAGAGTTGCTTACCAATGCGGACGAACTTGCAAGGATGAGTGCGGCCGCAAAAACTTATTCGGTAGAGCATCAAGGGGCAACTAAAAGAATCTTAGCTGCCCTTGAAAGCCAAAACTTTTCATTTAACTAGACGTTTCTAGTTAAACCCGAGCCCCATAATTAGGATCATCTTTGCGGGCGTCATCATCTGGTTTTCTCTCGCCCTTGACTAAATCTTCGCGTGTAACACCTAGCCACATGGCCAATGCGGCTGCTACGAAAACTGAAGAGTAAATACCAAACAAAATACCAATAGTCAGAGCTAGGGCGAAGTAGAAGAGTGTAGGGCCGCCGAAGATTAACATTGCTAAAACCATCATTTCAGTGCTTCCGTGAGTAATTACGGTTCTACTAATCGTGCTGGTGATGGCGTTGTCAATAATTTCGCGGGTATTCATCTTGCGATATTTACGGAAATTCTCGCGAATTCGGTCAAAGATAACTACGGATTCATTGACTGAGTAGCCAAGTACAGCAAGTACTGCCGCCAAAACGGAAAGTGAAAATTCCCATTGGAAGAAGGCAAAGAAGCCCAAAATGATGACCACATCATGCAAATTCGCAATAATGCCGGCAACCGCAAACTTCCACTCAAAGCGAAATGAGAGATATACAACGATGCCGATGATTACAAAGACCAGGGCTTTTAATCCATCGATAGCCAATTCTTGGCCAACTTGTGGACCTACAAACTCCACTCGCTGGAGCTTAGCTCCTGAGCTTGCAGGGTCTAACGCTTGCATCACTGCATTACTTTGATCGGCAGAAGAGATTAACTTTCCTTCAGCATCTTTTTGTAGCGGCAGGCGAATCATCACATCGCGTGAGCTACCAAAATTTTGAATCTGAGTATCTGCGTAACCTAACTTTTCAACCTTTTCTCGAATTGAGTCTAAAGGGGCAGTTTGTGGATAAGTCACTTCCATTACCGTGCCACCAGTAAATTCGATGGAGAGGTGTAGGCCGTTATGCCAAAGGAAGAAGACGGCGGCTAAAAAGGTAATAAAAGAGATCGCATTAAGCACCAAAGCATGGCGCATGAAAGGGATATCTTTTTTGATGCGAAAAAATTCCATGGCTTACTTCTCCTGAGGGCGCCAAACTTGGCCAATAGCGAGTTTTTGAATCTTCTTATGTCTGCCGTACCAAAGATTGACAAGGCCACGTGAGAAGAAGACGGCGGAGAACATTGAAGTCAAAATGCCCAAGCAGTGGACTACAGCGAAGCCTTTAATGGGACCAGAACCGAATGCTAAAAGTGCTAGACCTGCAATTAAAGTGGTTACGTTGGAGTCCAAAATTGTTGCCCACGCTTTATCAAAACCCACAGCAATCGCTGTTTGTGGAGATGCACCATTGCGCAGCTCTTCACGGATACGTTCGTTAATCAATACGTTCGAATCAATCGCCATACCCAGAGCTAATGCCATCGCTGCGATACCAGGTAATGTAAGGGTTGCTTGAAGCATTGAGAGAACAGAAATCAATAGCAATAAGTTGACCGCTAAAGCGACAACAGAAAATGTGCCGAATAACAAGTAGTAGGCCATCATGAAAATGGCAATCGCACTAAAGCCAATGAGAAGAGATTTAAAACCTTTCTCAATATTCTCGGCGCCAAGACTAGGTCCAATAGTGCGCTCTTCGATAATTTCCATCGGCGCAGCTAAAGAGCCCGCACGTAATAAGAGTGCTAGGTCATTTGCGCTCTCTGTAGTGGGTTGGCCAGTAATCTGGAACTTGGAACCGAATTCACTTTGAATGGTGGCGATGGTTAATACTTCACCTTTGCCTTTTTCAAATAGGATCATGCCCATCGGCTTGCCAATATTCTCCCGAGTCACTTCTTGCATGACGCGGCCGCCAGCAGCATCCAATGAAATATTGACGGCAGGGCGTTGATTCTGATCAAAGCCAGCACTGGCATCGGTAATGCGGTCACCACTAAAGATCACTGACTTTTTAAACACACCTAGACGGTTTTCACCAAAGCGGAATGTGTCCATTCCAGGAGGCGGCGTTTCACCGATAGCAATTGTTGAAACTAGAGGGTCTGCTAAACGAGCTTCAAGAGTAGCTGTGCGACCAATGATATCTTTGGCTCTTGCGGTGTCTTGAACGCCGGGTAATTGCACCACAATTCGCTCAGCACCTTGTTGTTGAATAACTGGTTCTTTGACAGCTAATTCATTTACACGCTTATTTAAGGTGATGATGTTTTGTTTAACTGCGTTATCTTGAATTTCTTTTAATGCAGCAGGCTTAAATTCACCAACAAGTTTTGGGGATAGGCCAGTTGGCTTTACTTGCCAAATTAACTCAGGTTGACTTGTCATTAAAACTGAACGTGCGGTATCCGCATCCGCAATGCTGCCAAAGTTGATGGAAATGAAATCAGCGCCGCGATCGATTCCTTGATGCCGAATATTCTTATCGCGTAATTGACTGCGAATATCTGTCGCTAAAGAGGTAACCTTTTTCTGGACCGCACCCTTCATGTCTACTTGTAGGAGGAAGTAAACACCTCCCCGCAAGTCAAGACCTAGCGGCATAGGAAGTGCGTTGATTGCATTTAGCCAGCCTGGTGTGTTCGATAGTAAATTTAATGCGACTGTGTAATTTGGGTCTGCTTGGTCAACGTTTAATTTTTGCTGCAAGAGATCACGTGCGCGCAATTGAATATCAGTATTGTTAAAGCGAACTTTGATAGAGCCAACATTGCCAGCTACTTCAAAGAAAATGCCCGTATTAGGGATATCCGCTTCAGTGAGAATCTTCTCTACGCGAGATTGCGTTGCCAAATCAACCTTAATGGTTGGTTTGGCAGACGATACCTGAACCGCTGGAGCCTCTCCATAAAAATTGGGTAGTGAATATAGTCCGCCGATCAGTAGGGCAACAGCGATGACTAGATATTTCCAGAGAGGGTAACGATTCATATTAATTACTTTTAAACAAACAAATTAAGCGGACTTCAGTGTGCCTTTTGGCAATACTGTGGAAACAGCACCTTTTTGTAATTGCACTTCAGTACCTGCAGAAATCTCAACGGTTACCACTTGGTCTTTGAGCGCAGTCACTTTACCCATAATGCCTCCAACAGTAACCACTTCATCACCAACAGCCAGTGAGTCCAACATTGCTTTGGTTTCCTTTTGACGCTTCATTTGTGGGCGAATCATGATGAAGTACAAAACAGCAAACATCAAAATTAATGGGAGGAAGCTCATCAAGCCACCGGAATCTGCGCCCGCTGCAGGAGCTTGGGCAAAAGCGTTACTAATCCACATACAAAACCTCCGTTAATTACCTATAAAAAACTGCTTTATTTTTCGACCTTGAAACCTGAGTCGTAACCCGCAATTCTAAACTGTGTGGGGCTTTGGAGGTGATTTGCCGAGGGTTTTGCCCTCCACGGGGCTATTAGTCCTGCCCAGGTTCGACGCCTCGCTGACGATTATTATGAAATTCCTCTCGATAAGCACTAAAACGGTCTTTTCCGAGGGCTTCACGTACTTCAGACATGAGTTGTAGGTAGTAGGACAGATTGTGGATGGTATTGAGCTGCGATCCGAGGATTTCATTCGCCTTTTGGAGGTGATTTAAGTAGGACCTAGTGAAGTTTTGGCAGGTATAGCAGCCGCAGGTAGGGTCTACTGGGCGATCATCATCCTTGTACCCAGAATTACGTAGTTTGAGGTCACCAAAGCGGGTAAAAAGCCAGCCATTGCGGGCATTGCGGGTAGGCATGACGCAATCAAACATATCGATACCTAAGCTCACTCCCAATATCAGATCCTCTGGAGTGCCTACCCCCATTAAATAGTGGGGCATGTGTTCTGGTAATTTTGGGGCGGTGAAATTCAAAATACGCTCAAATTCTGGTTTGGGCTCCCCAACAGAGAGCCCGCCAATAGCAATCCCATCAAAACCTTGCTGACTAACAGCATCCAAAGAAAATTCACGCAGGTTTTCAAACATGCCACCTTGAACAATGCCAAAGAGCCCGTTGCCCGTATTCAATTCACGGAAGCGTTTCAAGGATCGGTCACCCCAACGTAAAGACATCTCTAAAGAGGAGCGGGCAGTTTTTTCGGAAGTGGGTTGTCCCTTCATTTCGTAAGGGGTGCATTCATCAAACTGCATAGCAATATCACTATTGAGAACTGCCTGAATTTCCATGGAAACCTCTGGAGACATAAATAATTTGTCGCCATTGATAGGGGAGGCAAAAGTAACGCCCTCCTCAGAAATCTTACGTAATGCGCCCAGACTAAATACTTGAAAGCCCCCTGAGTCAGTCAGGATGGGTTTATCCCAGCCCATGAAACGATGTAGACCGCCATGTTTTTTAATGACGTCTAATCCAGGTCGCAGCCAAAGATGAAAAGTATTGCCTAGAATAATCTGTGCCTTAGCTTCATGAAGGTCGCGTGGCGTCATTGCTTTTACTGTGCCATATGTGCCAACTGGCATAAAGATCGGTGTTTGCACGCTTCCATGAGGGAGGTCAAGTTGGCCAAGACGGGCAGGACTTTGTGAGTCGCGTGCAAGGATATTAAAGTGAACTGGTTTAGTCATGGCTTTACATTCTCGAGTCGACAAAGAAACATCGCATCTCCATAACTGAAGAAACGGTACTTCTGTTGAATGGCGTGTTGATAAGCTGCGCGAATGTTTTCCATTCCTGCAAAAGCACTTACCAACATTAGTAGGGTAGATTTTGGCAGATGAAAGTTTGTTAGCAAACAATCTACCGTTTTAAATTGATAGCCTGGTGTGATGAAGAGATTAGTCTCGCCGCTACTTTTCCCGCTGGCTGCGTGGCTCTCTAGCGCCCGTAGGCTCGTCGTTCCTACTGCAATGACTCTCCCACCATTTTGTTTTGTAGTTTCAATTGCCCGCAAAGTTTCATTGGGAATGGAGAACCATTCATAGTGCATCTTATGTTTTGAGAGGTCTTCTTCGCGCACGGGTGTAAATGTACCCGCTCCGACATGTAGGGTGACTGTTGCTTGGTTCACCCCGAAATCTTGAATTTTTTTCAATATCGCTTCATCAAAATGAAGACCTGCTGTTGGGGCTGCAACTGCCCCTGGATTTTTAGCTACTACAGTTTGATAGCGTTGTGCGTCTTCATTATCAGGTTGGTGCTCAATATAGGGCGGTAGGGGTAGCTCGCCAAATCGCTCGAGTAGTGAAAGAACATCTTCAGGAAAGCGGACTTCATAAAAACGCCCGTCATAGCCGATCATCTCGACTGGAAAGGATTCGCCCATCTGATTGTGAATTTGAACAGTACTACCTATCTTTGGCACTTTTGAGGCTCTAATTTGAACCCAGGCTTGTTTTTCTCCGCTAATACGCTCGATGAGCATCTCAACGTTTCCGCCAGTCTTTTTTTTGCCGTGCAGTCGAGCTGGAATCACTTTTGTGTCATTAAAGATCAATAAGTCCCCAGGCTGAACTAGGCTAAGAATGTCCTTAAACTGTCTATCATGCAGTTCGACGCGATTTGACTCATCAGTCTTGACCTCTAAGAGGCGGCTGTCAGTTCTATTCGCCAATGGATATTGGGCGATTAGTTCGGGCGGGAGTTCGTAATTGAAGTCGGAGAGTTGCATAGCATTACCATCAGGTATTAGATTTTAACGATGACTACTAAACAAGCGCCAAGCACACTCCAAAAGATGGGTTTAGACAGCCCAATGGCCCTTGCTTTGCACTTGCCATCGCGCTATGAGGATGAAACTGAGTTACTGACTATTGAAGAGGCTATTCTTCATGGGAGATTTAACCCAGCCCAGACACAAGGGGTGGTCATACGCAATCAAGTCTTATTTCGGCCTAGAAGACAGATGGTGGTCACGATTGAAGATGAAACCGAAACCTTAAATCTACGTTTTCTTAATTTTTATCCTAGCCAGCAAAAGCAAATGGCAGTAGGCGTGAACATTCGGGTGCGCGGAGAGGTGCGTGAGGGTTTTCAGGGTCCAGAAATGGTTCACCCTAGCGTAAGGGCTGTTGCTCCAGATGCTCCTTTGCCAACTAGTTTGACTCCGGTCTACCCAGCTAGCGTTGGAGTTTCGCAATCCATTATTCGTAAAGCAGTTAACCAGGCTTTACGTGAACCTAGTTTGAGTGAAAGTTTGGCAGAGTTCCTGCCAAAAAAACTCATGGCAGAGTTATTGCCTGGTAATGAATGGCCTACTCTGCAATCAGCGATCACTTATTTGCATCAGCCGCCTGCAGATGCAAATACCCAATTATTGCTAGAGCGTACTCATCCTGCATGGCGTCGAGTTCAGTTTGAAGAGCTTCTTGCTCAGCAAATTTCTTTAAAACGCGCTCATGCTATTCGTCGTGAGCGACATGCGCCTTGTTTTTCAAAAATCCAAGACGAAGTACGGAATAAAGCTGCCAAGCAAAGTATTGAAGAGGGTTTGCTAAAAGCATTACCTTTTAAATTAACGAACGCACAAGAGCGTGTTTGGTTAGAAATTAGCAATGACCTTTCCAAATCCTTTCCAATGAATCGATTGCTTCAGGGAGATGTTGGGAGTGGTAAGACTGTGGTGGCTGCCTTGGCTACCGCCCGTGCAATAGATCATGGCTATCAAGCTGCCATCATGGCGCCAACTGAGATTTTGGCTGAACAACATTATCTCAAAATGAAAGAATGGTTTGAGCCTCTAGGAGTTCAGATT
The DNA here is from genome assembly GCF_018687635.1 of Polynucleobacter sp. MWH-Braz-FAM2G. Taxonomy (NCBI): domain Bacteria; kingdom Pseudomonadati; phylum Pseudomonadota; class Betaproteobacteria; order Burkholderiales; family Burkholderiaceae; genus Polynucleobacter; species Polynucleobacter sp. MWH-Braz-FAM2G. Next base: position 1,897,918 of record NZ_CP061300.1, on the reverse strand, counting down.
GCTTGGTTATCAGGAAGCTTAAAAGTAAAAGAGAAAAGATTGGCGCAAGAAGCAATTGAGAGTGGGCAAGCGCAACTGATTATTGGTACGCATGCCTTAATACAAGAAAGTGTTAGATTCGCAAACTTAGGTTTAGCTGTGATTGATGAGCAACATCGGTTTGGCGTGAGGCAACGGTTAGAGATTCAGCAACGTGTTGGATCTGAATTGTTTTACTGCCATCAGTTAATGATGTCAGCTACTCCAATACCTCGTACTTTGGCGATGACTTACTACGCCGATTTGGATGTTTCCGTTATCGATGAGCTGCCTCCTGGTCGCAAACCGATTGCCACTAAGGTGGTTAAGGCTACGCGTCGTGATGAAGTCATTAAAGGATTGCAAAGCTGGTTATCCAAAGGCTTACAAGCGTATTGGGTTTGTCCACTAATCGAAGAGTCTGAAGCCTTGCAATTACAAACAGCAGTAGAAAGCTTTGAACAGCTTACGCAAGCGTTACCAAATTTCAACGTTGGCTTGGTGCATGGAAGATTAAAGGCGGAAGAAAAAGCGGCAGTTATGTCCGCTTTCAAGGCAAATGAAATTCAGCTCCTCGTAGCCACTACAGTAATAGAGGTGGGGGTTGATGTCCCGAATGCTGCTTTGATGGTAATTGAGCATGCTGAGCGTTTTGGTTATGCTCAGATTCATCAATTACGTGGTCGTGTAGGGAGAGGTTCGGCAGATTCAGTCTGTATTTTGATGTATGCAGAACCACTATCGATGGCCGCAAAAGAACGACTCCAAACCTTACGTGAAACTTCCGATGGGTTTGTGATTGCTGAGCGTGACTTAACTCTACGTGGTCCTGGTGAACTCCTTGGGGCCAAACAATCGGGTGATGCTATGTTGCGTTTTGTTGATTTACAACGAGATGCATGGTTAATTGAGCTTGCTCAAAAGGCAGCCGAGCGATTACTTGCCGAACATGCTGAGCTTGTAGAGCGCCATTTAGAGCGCTGGCTTGGATCTCGCGCGGAATTTTTAAAGGCTTGATAATTACCCCATGAATTTAAAAGAACGATTTATTTCTTACGGGTATTTAATTAGGCTAGATAAGCCTATTGGAACGCTCTTATTGTTATGGCCAACACTTTGGGCTCTCTGGCTCGCTAGTAGTGGTATGCCAGATTTATCTATTCTGGCGATATTTGTAGTAGGTACGTTTTTAATGCGCAGTGCGGGTTGCGCAATCAATGACTATGCTGATCGTGACTTTGATCGCTATGTCAAAAGAACAGAGGGTCGCCCTGTAACCAGTGGAAAAATCTCAGGCAAAGAAGCCATAGCAGTTGCTAGTTTTTTAGCCTTTCTTGCATTTTTGCTGATTCAACCCTTGAATATATTTACAAAGCAACTATCAGTTCTTGCGTTGTTAGTAGCCTTTATTTATCCCTTTACCAAACGTTTTTTTGCTATGCCTCAGGCTGTCTTAGGTATTGCCTTTGGATTTGGGATACCGATGGCATACGCCGCTATTTTGGATTTCATACCCTTAGAGGCTTGGATTTTATTTATTGGAAATATTTTTTGGGCAATTGCATATGACACAGCTTATGCAATGGTAGATCGTGATGATGATTTGCGTTTAGGGCTACGCACATCAGCGATTACATTTGGAAATAACGATGTCATCGCTATAGCGATTTGCTATGGAATGCTATTTTTGAGTCAGTTATGCGTCGCTCAATTGGCGGGTTTAAGTAATTATTATTTATTAGGTTGGTTTCCAGCGTTGGCTTGCGCTATCTATCACCTGAAGTTGGTATCAACGCGCAATCGAGAGGATTGCTTTAAGGCATTCCGTCACAACAATTGGTTGGGTGGATTTTTATTTATTGGAATTGTATTGGGGATGGCTATTAGCTAGCTTTTACCCAGTTCATCACCCATAGTCTTGCCACGTTGACTAGCAGCATCAATTGCTTTTTCTAAAATCTCATGCCAGCCATGTTGTTTCATCACATCAAGTGCAGCAGCAGTGGTGCCACCTTTGGAGGTTACTCTTTCGCGTAATACACCAGCATGCTCATCGGAATTATGGGCAAGTTGCGTAGCCCCCTCAAGCGTTGCATAAGCCAGTTTGCGAGCAGTATGAGCATCTAAACCAAGCTTAACGCCAGCTGATTGCATTGCTTCTAAAAATGCAAAAACATAAGCAGGACCACTGCCTGAAACAGCTGTGACCGCATCCATCAGTTTTTCTTCTGCAACCCAAACTGCTTGGCCAACTGCATTACAAATGGTTTCTGCTAGAGCGCGGTCAGACTGATCTACGGCAGCATCCGCAAATAGACCAGTAATTCCTTTGCCAATTAATGCTGGCGTATTTGGCATGGCGCGAACGCAACGTGTGTGATCAAGCCAACGACTCATATCCTTCAATCGAATTCCGGCTGCTATGCTCAAAATTAATGGACCTGGAGCGCTTGCATGCTTTAGTTTGGCGGCTAGTCCTTTAGCAACAACATTAAAGTCTTGAGGCTTGATTGCCATCACAACTACATTATTTTTTGAGAAGTCAAAAGCAATTTGCTCTAGTGCGCCAATACCTTGTACACCAAAATCTTCATATAGCTTTAAGGCGGTTGTTGCGTTAGCTTCTACAACGGAGATTTGGTTGGGTTCAAATCCACTGGTAAGTAGACCGCTAATGAGGGCGCGCCCCATATTGCCGCCACCAATGAAAGTAATATGTGCGTTGCTATTAATTTGGGTAATTTTGTTTGTGCTCATTTGTTAATCTTATCCCGCTTCCCGAAAATGGCTGTGCCTACTCGAACCATAGTACTGCCTTCCTGAATGGCAGCTTCTAGGTCATCTGACATTCCCATTGAAAGCGTGTCAAAAAATTGATATCCCAGCTCTGTGGAGTGGGCTACTTGTATCCGTTTAAAACAATCCCGTACGACTGCAAATGCCTGGCGTTGCTGATGGATGTCCGAGGTAGGTGCTGGAATGGCCATTAAACCTCTGAGAACCAAATTGGGCAAAGAGGTAATTTGGTTGCATAGGGCTTCAACTTCCTCCAAAGAGACGCCACTTTTACTATCTTCTTCGCTCACATTAAGTTGAACGCATACTTGCAGAGGTGGTAAATCGGGAAACTCGCCGCGTTGCATGGATAGGCGCTCAGCAATTTTAAGGCGATCCACGCTATGAACCCAATCGAAATGTTGCGCAACCTCTCTTGTTTTATTGCTTTGCAATGGACCAATGAAATGCCATATAAGCCAAGGACGTAGTTTGGCAAGCTTTTCAATTTTTTCTACGGCCTCTTGAACATAGTTTTCGCCAAATGCAGATTGGCCAGCATGCATAGCTTCTTCTACAGCAGATGCAGGAGAGGTTTTGCTAACAGCTAATAGTTCGATTTCTTCGGGCTCTCGATTTGCTGCCAAGGCAGCAAGTTCGATACGCTCTCTGACTTGCAGCAAATTAACTACGATGGAATTCATGAGGCCTTGACTGAGTTGCTGATTAGCTGATCTACTATTTCTATCCAATGAACCACTGGAGTTTTTTCTTGCTGTAAATGCGTAATGCAACCGATATTTCCAGAAACAATCACTTCGGCACCTGATTCTTCGCACGCAGCATGAAGATGAGCTAGCTTATTGTTACGAAGTTGTTCGGATAGTTCTGGTTGGGTGACAGAGTAGGTTCCGGCGGATCCACAGCAAAGATGACTATCCGAACACAGACGTACACCAATGCCAATACTGGAGAGCACCGCCTCGACTTTGCCACGGATTTGTTGTCCATGCTGTAAAGTGCAAGGTGGGTGATACACCACACCTGGTTTAGGGTCTGTACCTACAAGTTGCATAAGCTCGTTTTGCAATGAAGGCAGAATTTCTGAGATATCTTTGGTTAAGTCAGAGATCTTCTTAGCTTTTGCCGCATATACAGGATCGTTTGCAAACAGATGGCCATAATCCTTCACCATCACACCGCAACCAGATGCCGTTATCACAATCGCTTCAATCCCATTTTCAACCAAAGGCCACCAAGCATCAATATTCTGCTTCGCATCAATCAAGCCTCCCGCTTGATCATTCAAGTGATAACGCAGGGCTCCGCAACATGTTGCACTAGGAGCGCTAATTAACTGAATCTTTAATGCATTGAGCACACGAGCCGTTGCAGAGTTGATGTTAGGCAACATGCCAGGCTGCACGCAGCCTTCTAATAAAACCATCTTGCGTTGATGCGTAGTTATTGGCCTTGCATACGGATCAGTAGATTTTGCTAGAGCTTTATTTAGTGTCAGAGGAATCTTCCTCTGGATGCCCTTAGGCATCAAGGGGCGCACCAAGCGACCCAATGTCATCGCTGAATTAAATAAAGCGGGTTTGGTTAAGCCTTCTTTTAACGCCCAGCGAGTAAGTCTTTGAGCAAGCGGACGCTCAGGTGTATTTTCTTCTGCCCATTTACGGCCGATATCGATTAGGTTCCCGTATTGCACTCCACTAGGGCAAGTGCTTTCACAATTACGACAAGTTAAGCAGCGATCTAAATGAAGGCGAGTCTTTTCGGTAGGTGCTTGGCCTTCAGCAATTTGTTTAATAAGATAAATACGCCCACGAGGACCATCTAATTCATCGCCGAGTAACTGATAGGTTGGACAGGTAGCAGTACAAAAGCCACAGTGAACACATTTACCCAGAATGCGGGCTGCCTCGATACCTTCCGGCGTGTTGGCAAATTGAGGGGCGAGTTGAGTTTGCATATGAATACTTATGGAAGGCGTTTAGTGGCAAATACACCAGCAGGATCAAAAGCGGACCTCAAACGTTCTTGCACCGCTTCAAGTGCTTTGGAATGGGTTTGCTCGGAGAGTAATGTAAAACGCTGAAAAGAAGGGTCTACATTAGCGCCCTGTCTAAAGCGAGTGGCATGTCCGCCATGAGTATTGGCAAGTGCCTTAAGACTTGTAAAAGTAGCTTCATCGCCAGGCGCTTTGATCCAGCGTTGCTGGCCATGCCATTCCAAAACGATTTCATCGTCAGCGTCAGAAATTGAAATTGGTCCGCAAGCCGCAGGAAGCGCTAGGCGATATAGGGTTTGATCGGCGCTGAGATTTGTAAATGAGGATAGTTTTTGCTCGCGCAAATCATTCCAGAAGTTTTCAGCAATCTCGTCATTTACTTCAATGGCCATTGCCAACGAGCTCATCAGTGGAATAGCGGCTTTCACAGCCGCAACCGCACCTGCAAGTCGAATCGTGAGCTCACCATCACCGCCTTTGGTTGAACCAATCCAGCAACTTGCTGAGAGTGGAAGTGGTTGACCCGCCCACTCATTGAGAATCTTTAGAGCTTTCTCTTGAGAGATTTGGCAACGCAAGGTCGCTGTTGCGGCAGGCTTAGGTAAAACTTTGACTGAAGCTTCTAATAAAAGCGCAAGAGTTCCCAAAGAGCCAGGCAACAAACGAGAAACGTCATACCCAGCTACATTCTTCATAACCTTGCCGCCAAAAGAAAGGTCTTGACCCTTTCCATCAAGGATACGGGCGCCTAGTACAAAGTCACGAAAATTACCAACTGTAATGCGGCCAGGTCCAGCTAAGCCAGCGGCAATTGCGCCACCAAAAGTTGCGTTATCACCAAAATAAGGTGGCTCAAAAGCGAGCACCTGATTTTTTTCTTTGAGGGCCGCTGTTATTTCTTTTAGTGGTGTGCCAGCACAAGCAGTGATAACTAGTTCTTCTGGTTGGTATTCCAAAATACCAGCATAAGGACGTGTATCTAGCTTGGCGTAGTTATTTGCATTTCCGTACCAAGATTTTGTGCCGCCACCTTCAATTGAAAGAGATATCTTATTGTTGGCGGCATTCAGAATTTGTTCGCGAAATACATTAATTTGTGCATTGGAGTGACTCATTAGAAGCGCTCCAATTCTGGGTGAGGCAGCTGACCGCCACTAATGCGCATGCGGCCATATTCTGCACAGCGGTTTAAGGTGGGGATGGCCTTGTCTGGGTTGAGGAGTTTTTCTGGATCAAAGGCGCTTTTCACACCCCAAAATGATTCACGTTCGCCCTCGCCAAATTGCACACACATCGAATTAATTTTTTCAATACCGACACCATGCTCACCAGTGATGGTGCCGCCGAGTTCAACACAGGCCTCTAAAATTTCAGTACCAAAGTCTTCGGCGCGGTGCCATTCCTCTTGATCCGCTCCATTAAACAATATCAGGGGATGCATATTGCCATCACCTGCATGAAAGACGTTTAAGCAACCAAGGCCATACTTTGCCTCCATACCTTGTATGCGCTTGAGAAGGGTGGCTATATGGCGACGAGGAATAGTGCCATCCATACAATAGTAATCAGGCGCTAAACGACCTGCAGCCGGGAAAGCATTTTTACGACCACTCCAAAACTTTAAGCGCTCACTTTCATCCTTGGAAATTTGAATACCACTTGCACCTGCTTCTTCGAGCACCTTAGTCATGCGTTCAATTTCTTCTGCCACCTCTTCGGGCGTGCCATCTGATTCACAGAGCAGAATTGCTTCAGCATTTAAGTCATAGCCAGCATGTACAAACTCTTCAACTGCACGAGTGGTGGCTTTATCCATCATCTCTAGCCCAGCAGGTATGATGCCAGCAGCAATAATGGCAGCAACTGCGTTACCACCTTTTTCGATGTCATCAAAGCTAGCCATAATGACACGCGCCAACTTTGGTTTAGCTACCAATTTGACTGTAACTTCTGTCACCACAGCAAGCATTCCCTCGCTGCCCATCATGATGGCTAATAAATCTAGACCGGGGGCGTCAGGTGCTAAGCCGCCAAATTCAACGATCTCGCCATTCATGAGTATTCCTCGAACTCGCAGAACGTTATGAAGAGTGAGGCCATACTTTAGACAATGAACGCCACCCGAGTTTTCATTGACGTTGCCACCAATAGAGCAAGCAATTTGTGATGAGGGGTCTGGTGCGTAATACAAGCCAAGATGCGCAACCGCTTCAGAAATGGCCAAATTGCGTACACCAGGCTGAACTACAGCAGTTCGAGTAAATGGATCAATACTTAGAATTTTCTTGAGTTTGGCTAAAGACAATACCAATCCTTGAGAGAGGGGCATGGCGCCACCAGAGAGACCAGTACCTGATCCACGAGGAACTACGGGGATTTTCATCTCGTAGCAAATTTTCAGAATCTTCGCGACTTGTTCCTCTGTCTCGGGGAGGGCTACGGCTAAAGGCATCCGCCTGTAGGCGGCTAAACCATCACATTCATAAGGAATAGTGTCTTCCGGTTCCCACAAAAGGGCATATTCCGGCAGGATTGGGCGCAGGGCCGAAACCAATTTGGATTGTAGGGCGCTAATAGCGGCTATATCGGGGGGTGGGGTCACCATATTCATAAGATTCATTTTAGCCATTTACCTATAATTAAGCTTATGGGAAATCGACTATCAAAAATCGCTACTAGAACCGGTGATGCGGGCATGACCGGCTTGGGTGACGGGAGTCGCGTTGAGAAAGATCATCTGCGAATCTGTGCCATGGGTGATGTAGATGAGCTGAACTCTGAAATCGGGGTTTTAATGACCGAGGCGATCCCAGAAAAAATTTCTGCCGAGTTGCATGAGCTTTTTCTGCAGGTGCAGCATGATTTATTTGACTTGGGTGGTGAGCTTTGTATCCCTAATTACAAGTTACTCAATCCTGAGCATGTTGCCCAACTCGATATTTGGCTTGAGAAATACAACAAGCAATTGCCTCCGTTAACTGAATTTATCTTGCCAGGTGGCACACGAGCAGCCGCACAAGCACACGTTTGCAGAACTGTATGTCGTAGAGCGGAACGTTCGATTGTGCGTTTGGGTTGGGAGGAGTCTTTGTACGATTCCCCGCGTCAGTATGTAAATCGATTATCCGATTTACTTTTTGTACTTGCTCGTATTTTAAATCTGGCTGCTGGTGGCACAGATGTGCTTTGGAAGCACGAAAAAAAAGAGACCAAATAAATTAGTCTCTTTAGGGTGTACGACTTTTAAATTTATTTTTGTATTATTTTTTCTTGCTTCTGCGTTTCTTAACAGCGGTAGCAAGACGTTCTAGTACTTGAACTGAATCATCCCAGTTAATACAAGCATCAGTAATACTTTTGCCGTATTCCAAATTGTTCGGATCATCTTTTCCTGGTGTAAATTTCTGCGCACCATCATTCAGATGGCTTTCAACCATTACGCCGAAAATTTGATGTGAACCAGACTCAATTTGTTGAGCAACATCATCAGCAACAATAATTTGACGCTCATGCTTCTTGCTGGAATTGGCATGCGATAAGTCAACCATCAAACTGGCTGGAAGCTTGGCAGCATCGAGCTCAGAGCAGGCGGCTTGTACAAACTTTACTTCGTAGTTCGGCTCTTTACCACCACGCAAAATCACATGGCAATCTTTATTACCCTTGGTCTCCACAACAGATACTTGACCATTCTTATGAACGGATAAAAAGTGATGTGGGCGACCTGCAGCTTGAATAGCATCGGTAGCAATTTTGATATTGCCATCAGTACCGTTCTTAAAGCCAATAGGCGCAGATAAACCTGAAGCGAGTTCGCGATGTACTTGACTCTCAGTAGTACGTGCGCCAATTGCGCCCCAAGAAATCAAGTCTGCAATATATTGTGGGGAAATCACATCCAAGAATTCGCTACCAGCTGGCATTCCGAGACGATTAATTTCCATGAGCACTTGGCGAGCGAGTCGCAGACCCTCTTCAATGCGATAGCTTTCATCGAGATAGGGGTCGTTAATCAAACCTTTCCAACCAATAGTGGTTCGTGGCTTTTCAAAATATACCCGCATCACAATTTCTAGCTCACCTGCGAAACGCTTACGTTCTGCTAAAAGACGTTGGCAGTATTCAAGTGCTGCTCTTGGATCATGAATAGAGCATGGTCCAATGACAACGAGTAAGCGATCGTCTTTGCCATGAATAATGTCGCGGATTTTTTTGCGCGTTTTACTAATTAACGCTTCGGTAGGCGTTCCCGCGATTGGGAAAAAGCGGATCAAATGCTCTGGCGGAGGCAGAACAGAGATGTTATCAATGCGTTGATCGTCAGTATCCGAGGTTTTATCAACAGCGGAGTACCAATTGGCGGGATTCGTATTTTGTTGGCTCATACGGCTATTTTAAGCCGTAATTTGACTTAATCAGGCGGTTCCACCTACGGTGAGGCTATCAATCCTCAGTGTAGGCTGTCCAACCCCGACCGGAACACTTTGTCCTTCCTTGCCGCAAACCCCTACGCCGCCATCGAGTTTGAGGTCATTTCCGATCATGGAAACTTGTTTTAAGGACTCTGGGCCACTGCCAATAATCGTTGCGCCTTTAACAGGATATTGAATTTTGCCGTTTTCCACCCAGTAGGCTTCTGAGGCAGAAAAAACAAACTTCCCACTGGTGATGTCTACTTGGCCGCCACCAAAATTAACTGCATACAAGCCACGTTTAATGCTCGCTACGATTTCTTGGGGATCATCTTTTCCTGCCAGCATGTAGGTATTGGTCATTCTAGGCATTGGAAGTGATGCAAAGCTTTCGCGACGCCCATTTCCAGTTAGCGGCATCTTCATGAGGCGTGCGTTCAGGCTATCTTGGATATACCCCTTGAGGATGCCATCCTCAATCAAAGTGGTGCATTGCGTTGGCGTTCCCTCGTCATCGATATTCAGAGATCCACGACGGCCGGATAGGGTGCCATCATCCACAACCGTGACTCCCTTAGCCGCAACCCGTTGCCCAATACGACCAGCAAATGCGGAGGAGCCCTTACGATTAAAGTCTCCCTCTAATCCATGTCCTACTGCTTCATGCAAGAGAACACCGGGCCAACCTGGTCCCATCACTACAGTCATTGGGCCCGCAGGGGCAGCCCGAGATTCAAGATTGATTAAGGCACCATCCACTGCTTCATCAACATAGCGATTAATGAGCTCAGTATCAAAATAGAGGTAGTCGTGACGAGCACCACCACCTGAGGATCCAGATTCGCGACGACCATTTTGTTCGGCAATGACATGTACCGAAACACGTACTAGTGGTCGAACATCAGCAGCTAATAATCCATCTGCGCGTGCCACTAGCACCACATCGAACTCACCTGCCAAACTTGCCATCACTTGAATGATGCGTGGATCTCGTGCTTTAGCACGACGTTCAATACTCTCAAGTAATGCAATCTTTTCTTTTGGTTGGAGGGAATCCAGAGGATTGATATCTGAATACAGCTTATTAGAAACAGGGTTAAATAACTTGCTGGCCACTGATTGTTTTCCGCCCTCAGGACCAATGACTCGTGTAGCGGTGGAAGCCTTATTTAGAGCTTCTAGATTAATTTCATCCGAGTAGGCAAAAGCAGTCTTATCACCATAGATCGCTCGCACACCAACGCCTTGATCAATATTGAAGCTACCTGACTTAACAATTCCCTCTTCAAGACTCCAACTTTCGCTTCGAGTATGCTGAAAATACAGGTCTGCATCATCAAGGCGGTGGGTGAATAGATTGCCAAAAGTGCGGTGTAGGTCTTGCTCGGATAAACCTGTGGGCTCAAGTAGGATCGATTTTGCTAATTTGATTAGATCTGATTGTTTTTTAGCTTTTGTCCAATTAGCTGGAAATAGTGCTTCTGGTGCATTCATGTAGTTTGGCAAATCTTTCTCTAAAGCTTGCGATGTGCAAGTGCTGGTAGCTTAGAGCGTACCTCGTTTAATTTATCTTTGCTCAAAACCCCAGAAATAAAGCCCTCTCCCTCGGGGAGATTGGTCAAGATATTGCCCCAGGGGTCAATAAGCATGCTGTTTCCCCACGTGCGACGTTGATTTATGTGTGTCCCACCTTGTGCTGAAGCTAACACATAGCATTGGTTTTCAATAGCTCGAGCGCGTAGTAAAACCTCCCAATGATCCTTGCCGGTGGTGTAAGTAAATGCAGCAGGAATTATGTGGCAGTCAACTGTTCCAAGGGTTCGATAAAGTTCGGGAAAGCGTAGGTCATAACAAACGCTCATACCAAAAGTCCATTCAATTCCATCAACTGAGATTTTGAAGAGGCCCGGTTCATTTCCTGCTTCAATTGTTTCTGATTCTTGGTAACGCTCAGTAGCAGTCTGAAATCCAAACAAATGAATTTTGTCATAGCGATTAATTTGCTTACCTGAAGGATCAAAAACAAGCATGGTGTTGAGCACCTTGTTGGGATCAGAAGCTTCAAGTGGAATGGTACCCGCGACTAAATAAAGATTATTTTCTTTGGCAAGTTGTGAGAGATGAGCTTGAATGGGGCCGTTACCCAGCTTTTCTCGAGCATGTACTTTATCGGTATCTTTCAGGCCCATTAAACAAAAGTATTCAGGCAGTACCGCTAGCTTTACACCCTCATCCGCTGCCGCCTTCACCAGCCTGCTTGCCGTAGAGAGATTCTCATGGATTGTTGGAGTGGAGATCATCTGAATGGAGGCAATCTTCAGTTTTCCAGTGCTTGCTAAGGCGCTCATCATGATCAATTGGGCTTTTTAATTAAATTACTTGGATTATTTTGTTGCTCTGAATTGTCATTGCTCGGTTTACTTTGCTCTTTGAGTAAATCTTTGCTTCTGATGGTATCTAGTGATTTCGGATCCAGCGGCTGCCCTTGTTGGTCTAGTGGAATGACTTCAGGATTATCCCAAGATCCTTGCACCAAATAATCGGATTGAAGATTGCGATTAATTTGACTAGTAATTAGGTACTGGCCAACCAATGCTCCGAGACCAACAATCGGATTGATGGCAAAAGCAGCCAATGAACCAGCCGTTGCATCAATTGTAGGAAATATCGTAACTCGCAAATCTTGTGTATGTTTGGCAATGTTAATTTGCCCAGACATGGCAACTCTTGCTTGATCAAGAGCCATATTGAATTTTTTGGTTTGAGCTATTCCAGAATTGATATCAAAAGACGCATCAATCGAATTAAAAGGCGTGCCTTTTGTGACAATATTTCCAAGGCCTCCTTTGAGATCGAGAGTTGCAAATTTAAATAAGCTTTGCAAACTAAGTACATCAAGAAGTTTAGCGCCGCTAGAATTCACTTCCAGCAATCGACCTTTCTCTAGGTTCAATACTGCCTTACCAGTGAGGGTTTCGTAATTAGGATCAAAAGGAGATCCGTCCCACTCAGAATTTGCTGTTAATTTGCCTTGTCCACCCTCTACAGATTTTTGATCGCTCCAGCGTGCAATGATCTGTCCGGCATCTTTGATGATTAGTTCGCCATTGAAGCTTGTATGTTCGATGTCTTTTCCTGTTGCGCCTATCCATTTGCCGGAGAGAGTGCCGCTGCCTTGCGGATGATTAATTTGAAGAGAATCCATTACCAAAACATTATTGCTTGTTTTGGTCTTGAGCTTCACTTGCCCTAGCTGGCCTTTTGACCATGAAAAATCATCAATTACCAGATCAAAACTGGGAATTAACTCAGGGCTTTTCTTAGCCTTTGGCAAAGTATTTTTCTGAGTAGGCTTGGTAGTCTCAATCGAAACGGTAGTTTCAGGTGGCACTTTAAGACGCGTCAAATGTCCACTAATTAGGCCGCTTGTCTGCAATTTATCGGGACCAGAATATTGAATTTGGCCGGCAATGGATGGTGAGTTAAAACGCATTTGCCAAGATACATTTTTATTGTTTGCAGAAAAACTCATATCCTGCCATTTACGATTCAGGTATATAACCTTCTTTACATCTGCGTTGAGTTGAACATTTCCTGCGCTCGGATTTTCTGTCTTGCTGGGGGCGCCCCTTTTCTTTTGATTATCAAGATAGTCCTGCCAAGCATCTAGATCCAGCTCTGCTGAAGTTAAATTAAGCTGAAATCCTTGAGTAGGTGTAATTGCAGGGGCTCCAATTCCGATTGCGTGGCGAAGATTTTCATCTCCACTAATTTCGCCTTTAATAAAGTAGGCATCACCAAATTTTCCATCCCAAGAAAAGCTTCCTAAATTGGTTTTAGTCTTTGGGGTGGTTTTTAGAACTACCTGACCAGTCATGGGAACGCCAAGCTGCTTCTTAACGGGGATAGGGGCAGAACTAGCCCAATCTCGCATATCAAATTTGAGGTTGGTTTCGCTATTTCCTTTATTGAAGTTGATGCTGCCTTCATATCTTGCAATACCGCTAAGTGATTGAAGAATTGGAATCGTTTGTATCGCCGTATCATTTAAAAAATAGTTTTTAATAAAGTTGGCCGCTATATCCCCAGAAATGTTGTAGCTTTGGTTAGAGGACGCGCTTGAAATCTTGATGGCGCCACCAAGAAAATTGGCGGTGATATCTTCAAACTCAGGATGAACCTCGGTAATTCTCATCCTTCCTTTGAGGTTTTCAAAAGGAGGTAAATCCGCCCATTGCACTCTATTTCCTGGAAAGCTCAATCTGATATCAGTACTAGTTTCTCCGCTCCCGGTTAAAGGAATCTTTAGTCCTAGGCTTAGATTGGTAGATCCTGAAATTTTCAAATTATGCTCAAGAGCAATTTTGCTCTTGCCAACAGGTGAGGCAAATAAGTAGTCTAGCAATTGGGGCGCATCACCTTGTGCTTCTCCGTTCACGGCAAGAATTAATTGCTTCGCGCTAACGCTCGGAATCTCCGCATGAAATTGACTGAGGGCAACTTGCTTGTATTTGGCTTGAGCAATGTCAATTACTAGGTTGGCGTTTTGCATGCTAATAATGCCATTCACCTCACTAAATGGCAGCCAAACTCCATCAGCGACATTGGTGCTTGGTACAGGATGAAAGATAGCGCTAACAATTGGTAGTTTGAGAGTGAATTCTCCGGTGCCCGCTTTAGCAAACGGGACTTCGCTAGGATCCCCTTTAATGTGTAAGTTACCATTTTTGATGGTCCCAGCATCAAAAGCTTTGCTTAAATAAGATTTGGCATCGCCGCTCATTCCCACTGGCAAATAACGATGAGCCGTCTTAAGATTTGCTTGTGCAAAATTCATGTCAAGACTCATTACGTCAGGATTTTTAGCATCACCGATGATGTAATTTAAGTTGAGCGTTGTAGATATTTCAGGGTTGCTAAGCGAGAGTTGCTTCGTATCGATGACCCAATTACCTTTTTGTTTTGCCCAAGAAATTTGGCCGGACGCTTGATCAAGCTTGATTTTAGGGTCAACCAATAAATCATTGATTTCAACTTCAAGATCATTCGATTTGACAGAGAAGCTGCCCTTGTTTTGGTCTGCAGTGAGAAAGCCTGAAAGATTTGTTACTGAAGGAATTATTTTGCTAATTCCCGCGAAACTTAAATTGACTAGTTTCGCGCTCACCGTAAAGTCGACTTTGTTTGATTTAAACCATCCTCCAGGAATATTTAATGCAGATAAAGGCGATTTACTTTCAGACCAATTAATATCCAAATTCTGTAGTTCACCTTCAGCCTGTGAAGCTTTAATCCATTGATGAACTTTTTTCGACAGCGGAAGATTAAGGGCAAACAGAGCTACATCTTCAACAAGGATCTTAGGTGATGAGAAGCCAAATTCTTTAATTTCTCCGTCACCAGCTGGTGGCCTCCAGCGGAATGTCATTGGACTTAAATTCTCAAGCGGGGTTGATTTGGGGCTGTCAAAGTCACGCCAAGCAAAGGTTTTGGTTGTGATCGATATCAAGCCACCATCAGTTTCTTGGGTGAGATTGGTTTCAAGCCTTCCGAGCGCAATCGCATCTTCGCCTTTGGAGAGTTGCAGAGTTAAATTATCAGCAGCGAGATAAACCTCTCCACCATCTGGCTTGCCGTTATCGATTTTTAATTTCCCTTTGGAGTTCAATACTCCTGTCAAGGTATTAAGAGGTAGAACAAATTCTTTTGCAATTTGACCGAGTTGAAGTTCATTTAGGCTCCATGAGATAGTGCCAATCCAATCGCGCCAATTGCCAGCTTGACCACCAATATGATGAACCAAGTCAATCTCTGCCGAGACAGGGTCTTTGGTCCAGGGTGTGATTGCGCTTAATGAGCCTGTATGACTGCGTATGCCATTGCTAAGGGAAAGATTTTTAATCTCTATCGAAGCAATTGCTTTCTTTTTGAGTTGGTCATCCCAAAATAATTGAACGTCACTAATGCGAATATCGTTTTGCGCAAAAAGCCAATTTTCTGCTGAATAGTCATTGGTGTTTCCATCAACTGAAATGCCGGCAATGGTGATTTTTCCATTGCTATTGCGTTGAGCATAAATTTCAGCGCTTTCAACATTAAGTTCATGGAAATAGGGCGCAAGATGATAAAAGGATGCCCAGCTAAGTTGTCCATTAATCTTCTGAATGGAGAGTGGGGGTTTTGTTTTATCGGGGCCACTGAAGCGAAGGCCTTCAATTTCAAAGTCGGGCCTAATGCCTGTCCATGAAACCTGTAAGGAATCCATTGTGACTTCAGTTCCGAGACGGGCGCTCAGAACTTTCTCAATTGATGCTTTGGATTTCTCGATTTGTGGCCAAAGTACAAAACGCACCCCTATATGACCCAGCACAAAAAGTACTAAGACAAATCCTGCCAATATCAGGGCTCGCTTGCGCCACGTCCCACCCAACCCTTGAGGACGTTTAGCAAACACGCTCTTGAGGCGAGGAGGGATAATATTTTGCAGCATGGCATCTATTATCCGTCAGCCTTGGCTTCATCGCCAAGCTTCTGGCTAGGTCTTCTAGGTCGGATTAAGATGGGGGGATGGATGAATTTTCCCAACAGATTGATTTTCTAGAGCAACACTCAACCTATGCTCGACGCTGGCTCGGTGCGCACCCCGAGTGGCTTGAATGGCTTCGTATTCAGGGGCGGAAAAAAATCGACATAGAGGGTATTCAGCATTTGCTGAATGACTGTTCTGTATACCAGCAAGTTGAAGAGCGGGATGAGGTCTTATGGATGTCCAATTTGCGCTTGGCAAGACAGCGCTTAATGTTGTGGGTGGCATTTCGGGATTTAAATGGCATGGCCGACCTTCAAGAGGTTACACATGCGCTAAGCCATTTTGCTGAATTAGCAGTCTCTGCATCGATTGCATTTGTCCGCGAGGATCTGAAAAATCGCTTTGGCCTACCTTGGAGTCGAACCACAAATTCTGAAATGCCGTTAATGGTTGTTGGAATGGGTAAATTAGGTGGCTTGGAATTGAATCTTTCATCTGATATCGACTTAATATTTTTATATGAGCACGATGGTGAAACTAACGGTGCCCCAAAAAGTTTGTCTTATCAGGAGTGGTTTACCCGAATGGGTAAAAGCCTCATTAGATTACTTGCTGAGCATGATGCCAATGGTTTTGTATTCAGAGTAGATATGCGCCTTCGTCCCAATGGGGACTCTGGACCCCTTGTATGTAGTCTCGATATGCTAGAAGAGTATCTTTTGGTTCAGGGGAGAGAGTGGGAGCGTTACGCATGGATTAAGGGCAGATTGATTGCGCCTTTGCCGAACTCTCCAGATTTTGCTCATTGCCAAAAAGAATTAGATCAATTGATTCGTCCTTTTGTGTATCGCCGATATTTAGATTACGGCGTGATTGCAGCTATTCGAGATTTGCATGCGCAAATTAAAGCAGAAGCGGAGAAGCGCTCTTCTGGTCATCAGGGGCGCTCACGAGATATTAAGTTGGGACGTGGTGGCATTCGAGAGATTGAGTTTTTAGCGCAAATGTTCCAACTGATGCGTGGTGGTACTGATCCTCGCTTTAGAGTGCGCCCAAGCTTGGAGGTATTAGAGCTTATTAAGCAAAATGGCATCTTGAACGCGGATGAAGTGGAGTCTCTGCAAGAAGCCTATGTTTTCTTGAGGCGATTAGAGCACCGGATTCAGGTGTGGGATGACCAGCAAACCCATTATTTTCCCGACGATGCTGAGGCCCGTTCACGCTTGGCGATTTCGATGCAAGGTTTAAATACGCCAGTAAGTTCATTTATTGCTGAACTTGATCGTCATCAAAATAATGTGGCACAGCTTTTTGAAAAAGCCTTTTTATTAGATGATGATGCACGCCTTGAAATTACGCCTTTAGCAAACAACTGGGCTCCAGACAAATCTTTTTTTCCTGAATCGTTTCTTCGTTGGGAGGCGTGGGTTGATAGCCCAAAGCAAAAACTCTTGCCTGAGAAGAGTCGTTTAATTGTCGACAATTTGATGTGTAGCGCTGCACGCAATCTGCAGAGTAATGGCGCTAGCCCAATTGATGCGGATCATACCTTATTGAGTTTCTTTGACTTGCTTGAGGCTATAGCTAGGCGCAGTGCTTATCTTTCAATTTTGGCTGAATACCCAAAGGCTTTGTCTAATGTATTGGAGTTACTAAAAGCGTCACAGTGGGGAGCCCAATATTTAACCCGCCATCCCCATTTGCTCGATCACTTGCTGAACTCGCAAATTGAGAGGGCATTAATTGATAATCCAGAGAAATATTGGGCAGAAGTAAAGTCCAATCTCAACATGAGGTTAGATGATGTGATGTCTGCGGATGATGGCTCTGAACAGGCTATGGATATCCTGCGTGTTGTTCATCACAACGAAACCTTTATTACCTTGTTGGCGGATTTAGGAATCGGGATAAAACAGGCTTTGCCAGTAGAAAAGGTGAGCGACCATTTGTCTGCGCTTGCGGACTTAATTTTGCAAACCACGTTTGAGCGTGTCTGGCCTGGGGTGGCCAAAAAATTTGAATTATCTTCCGAAGTCATTCCGCCATTTGCCATCATCGCTTATGGCAAATTGGGGGGAAAAGAATTGGGCTATGCCTCTGATTTGGATCTCGTATTTTTGTATCAAGCCGAGGATTCTGACTATGCTGCGCAGGAGGTCTATGCGTTACTGGCTAAGCGAATGATTAACTGGCTAACTGCATATACATCTACAGGTAGCTTATTTGAAATAGATACTCGTCTTCGCCCGAACGGATCAGCTGGTTTTTTGGTTACGAATGCCGATGCTTTTAAAAAATACCAACTCCGCGAAGGTGATAATGCCGCTTGGGTCTGGGAGCATCAGGCTCTAACTAGAGCCCGTTTTTCTGCAGGCAATTCAAATGTAGGCAACTTTTTTGACTCAGTACGCTCCGAGGTGTTAAGTCAGAAACGGAACATTGAACATCTTCGATTTGAAATTTTAGAGATGCGACGTAAGGTGCATGCTGGCCATCCCAATACGGACACAGAGTTTGATCTCAAGCATGATTCTGGTGGCATGGTCGATATTGAGTTTATTGTGCAGTTTCTGGTGCTAGCTTATGCACATCAATATCCTCAGCTACTTGGCAATCTTGGCAATATCGCATTACTCAGAATTGCTGGTGAGGCAGGTTTAATCTCGTTAGACCTTGCTCATTCTGTAGGAGATGCCTATCGATTGCTGAGGGCGCGTCAACATCGTCTGCGCTTAGACGGGGCTGAAAAGACTCGTATTAATCTAGAAAATGAGCACCAGTTAATCGCTGCTAAAGATGTAGTGCAAGCGCTTTGGCTGCAAATTTTTAATGCATCTTCTGATAGTGCCTAGCGTGGCTTAATGCCTCAGAAGATCACACAAACTTCGTTAGTTTTGCTCTAGTAATTCGCGTGCGTGACGTCGGGTGGTATCCGTAATCGTGGCGCCACCCAGCATACGTGCAACCTCTTCAACGCGCTCAGCCCTGCCCAAGATCTGTACTTGCGAGACCGTCTTCTCACCACTTTGTGATTTGCTGACCTTAAAGTGGTGATTGCCTTGTGCTGCTACTTGCGGTAAGTGAGTGACACATAAAATTTGATGTGACTGACCTAGCTGGTGCAAGAGTTTCCCGACAGTTTCGGCTACTGCTCCGCCAATGCCAGCATCCACTTCATCAAAAATGAGTGTGGGCATAAATGAAGCCTTGCTGGTGATGACGCTGATTGCTAGGCTGATACGCGCCAATTCCCCACCAGAGGCTACTTTTGCAAGTGGTCGAGGGGTGCTTCCAGCATGCCCTGCTACTAAGAATTCTATTTGTTCTAGACCATGTGATCCGCCCTCAGAAAGTGGCACTAAAGTGATCTCAAGACGGCCGCCTGCCATAGATAAATCTTGCATAGCCTCTGTGACAAGCTTGCTTAGATTGGATGATGCTTGGGCGCGTTTTTGTGAGAGCTGTTTAGCTAACTTGAGATAAGCGGCCTCTTCTTGCTTTACTTTTTCACGGAGAGCATCAATATTTTGCGAGGCTGTCAGTGCGTCTAAGCGTTCTGAGGTTTCAGTTAGAAGCTTTGGAAGCTCGTCAGGTTCGGTGCGATATTTCCTTGCAGTGCTGTGCAGGACTTGCATGCGTTCCTCGACTTGCGCTAGTCGGGCTGGATCTAAATCAAGCTTTTGAAGATAGCGATTGAGACCATGAATAGCTTCGTCTAATTGTATGTTGGCTGATTCAAGCGCTTGGCTAATATCACTAAGACCTGAGTCATGTGCAACTAATGAATCAATAGAACTGCAAACTTTAGTTAAGCTAGATGCAAGCGAATTGTCTGCATCACTTAAAGTATTAATAGCCTCTTGGCAACCTTCAATCAGTTTGGCGCCATTAGCTAGTTTTGCATGCTCACTTTGAATGCTTGTCCATTCACCTTCTTGTGGTGAGAGCTCAGTTAACTCTTCAAGTTGCCACTCAAGACGCTCTCGTTCGCGTTCGATATCCTGACCAGCGTTTTCAGCTTGCTCCAAACGGCGTCGGGATTCGGCAACAATTTTAAATGATTGGGAAACTTCTGTCGCAAGCGGTATTAAGCCTGCATGACGATCAAGAAGTTCTCGTTGTGCTCCACCCTTTAATAAAAGTTGATGTGCATGTTGCCCGTGAATATCGACAAGTTGGTCGCCTGCTTCGCATAATTGGGTTAAGGTAGCTACGCTTCCATTAATAAAGGCGCGGCTACGACCATTGGATTCGACCGTTCTTTTGAGAAGTAAGCTTCGACCTTCATCTTCTAGAGGGAAGCCTTGCTCATCCAACCAATGGTTAAAAGATTTCACTTGCTCAGGGTCAATACGAAAGAGCGCAGAAATTTCTGCTCGATTGCTGCCCTCGCGAATTTGGCTACTATCGGCGCGTTCGCCAAGCACTAAGCCAAGTGCATCAAGTAGGATGGATTTACCAGCGCCGGTTTCACCAGTAAGCACCGTAAAGCCCGAAGAAAAATCTAATTCAAGCTGATCAACAATGACAAAGTCACGAAGTGAGATAGTTTGAAGCATGTATTAGCGTAGCAAAAAACTCGACATTAGAATGTCGATGGGTACTCGTTCCAATGCAGTTTCTCGCGCAATGTTTTGTAGTCGCTATGTTTGCTTGGATGAAGAAGCGCAATGGTTTTGTCGGATTGGCGCACTTCAATCTTGTCACCGCTTTGCAAATTCGTTTGAGATTGCATATCAAAATTGACAATCACTTCTCTGCCATCAACAACTTCAATCACGGTAACGCTATCTTGGGGTAGAACGATTGGTCGATTAGAAAGCGAGTGCGGTGCAATTGGCGCCAGCAAAATACCTGCCACATGGGGATGCAAGATAGGGCCACCAGCTGAGAGTGCATAAGCAGTTGAGCCAGTGGGGGTTGAAACGATTAAGCCATCTGATCTTTGGTTGTACATAAAAGAGCCATTGACATGTACTGCCAGTTCAACCATTCCAGAAATACCTGATCGGTTTACAACAACATCATTCAATGCCAGAGCGCGATTAATTTCTTTACCATCACGCATGACGACTGCAG
This sequence comes from Polynucleobacter sp. MWH-Braz-FAM2G, assembly GCF_018687635.1. NCBI lineage: Bacteria > Pseudomonadati > Pseudomonadota > Betaproteobacteria > Burkholderiales > Burkholderiaceae > Polynucleobacter > Polynucleobacter sp. MWH-Braz-FAM2G. The sequence continues at coordinate 1,877,088 of NZ_CP061300.1, read as the reverse complement.
CGAGAAGAGTGCGAGTATCAGCTTCATAGTCTCCAGCAATAATTTTGGGGAGGATAGTTTGCACAGACTGAATGGGAATATCCGTCATATACCCAAGTCGACCCATATTGATGCCCACAAGCGGCACATTGCTACCCGCTAGTTGGCGACCAATACCCAACATCGTGCCATCGCCTCCAAGAACGACAACCAGATCAATTGCCCCAGCAAAATCCTCTGCGGTCTTGATTGGAAAGTCTTTTAAATCCAGATGTTGTGCTGTGGCAGCCTCTAGAAATACCTCGCATCCCAAGCTTTTGACTAGTACGGCCAGGTCTTTTAGGTGCTCATCAATGCCATCCGCATGAAATTTTCCGACGAGCGCAACTCGGCTAAATGCCTTCTTGGTGGAATTTGGGGATGGGCTTAACATATAACGATTAAACCATAGGCATAAAATCCCTTCCACCATGGACGAACGTTCCCGCGCACTGCTGAAAACCCTCATCGAGCGATATATCGAGGAGGGGCAACCTATTGGCTCGCGCACCCTTTCCAGATTCTCGGGTTTAGACATCTCGGCAGCCACTATTCGTAATGTCATGGCTGATTTGGAGGAAATGGGGTTGGTGACCAGCCCCCATACTTCGGCGGGTCGCATTCCGACTCCCAAGGGCTATCGTTTATTCGTGGATACCATGGTGACAGTCCGCCCCTTGGAAGAAATTGCGGCTCGAGAGGTGGAAAAAGGGCTTTTACCTGACTCTCCACAGCGAGTCTTAAATTCAGCGGCTCAAATTTTGTCCAACCTGACCCATTTTGCTGGGGTGGTGATGACGCCTAAACGCACCCAAGTTTTTAAGCATATTGAGTTTTTGCGCTTAGGGGAGGGCAAAATCTTGCTCATCATGGTGACCCCAGATGGCGATGTGCAGAATCGCATCTTGCCAACAACTCAGGATTACACGCCCAGCCAATTGATTGAGGCAAGTAACTTTATTAATACCCAGTTTGCAGGGAAAAGTTTCGATCAAGTTCGGGCGCATCTGATTTCAGACTTAGATAATTTACGTGCTGATATTTCTGGTTTGATGGCTTTAGCCCTTCAAAGTGGCGTCTCTGATTACGATAGAGGTGCAGCTGGAATGGTCTTGTCTGGCGAGCGTCGCTTGTTGAATGTTGGCGACTTAAGCTCTAACCTCGATAAACTGCGCAAAATGTTTGATATGTTGGAGCAGAAATCGGTGCTCATGCAATTACTCGATGTGTCTAGTCATGCAGATGGCGTTCAGATATTTATTGGCGGTGAGAGTGATTTGTTGCCTTATGAAGATCTGGCTGTGATCAGTGCTCCCTATAGTGTTGATGGCCAAATAGTAGGAACACTTGGTGTGATAGGACCAACTCGGATGGCGTATGACAGAGTTATTCCGATAGTCGATATCACTTCTAAATTACTGTCTGGAGCGCTCAGCTCCTAAACATTTACTAATAACTATTTATTTACTAGAGACAACTTATCTTGAATCAGAACCCGCATTTGCGCGCAGCTAAAACAGCAGTCTTACTATTGAATTTAGGTACGCCATCAGCACCAACACCTAAAGCAGTGCGTGCGTATTTAAAAGAATTTCTTTCTGATCCTCGCGTTGTGGAAATTCCGCGAATCATTTGGTGGTGCATTTTGAATGGCATTATTTTGCCGATTCGTAGTAGCGCATCAGCAAAGAAGTATGCATCCATTTGGTTGCCAAAATTAGGTTCACCTTTGATGCACTACTCACGTCTACAGGCAAAAGAGCTGGGCGATCAATTTGCAAATAAGGGGCATACTGTATTGGTTGATTTGGCAATGCGCTATGGTCAGCCATCCACACAATCTGTACTGGAGAGCCTGAAGACACAAGGCATGGAGCGTTTATTGTTATTGCCTCTATACCCGCAATATTCTGCAACTACTTCAGCCTCTAGCTTCGATGAAGTTTTTCGTGTTTTAAGTACTTGGCGTGATCAACCTGAGTTGCGATTAGTGAAACACTATCACGATCATCCAGCTTACATTGCCGCTCTACGTGATCAAGTTTTAGTGAATTGGGAAAATGATGGGCGCCCAGATTTTGATCGGGGTGATCGTTTTGTCATGTCTTTTCATGGATTGCCAAAGCGCAACTTAATGAAGGGCGACCCATATCACTGCGAGTGCTTGAAAACTGGGCGTTTACTCGCAGAGTCATTGGGCTTAGTGCCAGGCCAATACATTGTGACTTTTCAATCTCGCTTTGGTAAGGCTGAATGGTTGAAGCCCTACACAGCGCCGACTATAGAAAAGTTAGCTAAAGAAGGCTGTCAGCGCATCGACATTTTCTGTCCTGGTTTTCCGGCTGATTGTTTGGAAACCCTTGAAGAGATCGCTATGGAAGCTCGTGAAATCTTTTTGGAGCACGGCGGTAAGGACTATCGCTATATCCCTTGCTTAAACAGCAATCCCAAGTGGATAGAGGCATTGCGGGATATTGCCCAACATCATTTGCAGGGCTGGTATTTGGGTGTGGAATCTGAGGCCGATTTGGCGAAGCGTAATGAAAGGGCTGAGCTCGCGGAAAGAGCCAAGTCTTGAAATTGCAATAAACAGCCCCATATTGGAAAGTAATAGTCATCTTTTAGAAAAGTAAAATAGCGCTCATGACACAAGAAAATCAAAACCCAACACCAGAGCAAGAGAATCCTTCAGTGGAGCCTGTAGCAGAAACTGCGACAGAAGCTCCAGCTGTAAAAACTCCAGAGCAGGAAATTGCTGAGCTCAACCAAAAGATTGGTGAGCTACAAGATAACTTCTTGCGTGCAAAAGCTGAAGGCGAAAATATCCGCCGACGCGCTGTGGAAGATATTGCTAAAGCGCACAAATTTGCAATTGAAAGTTTTGCAGAGCATTTGGTGCCAGTGACCGACAGTCTTTATGCTGCATTGAGTACAGATGCTGGCGACGCTAAAGCCTTTAAAGAGGGTTTGGAAATTACCCTGAAACAACTGCTTTCTGCCTTTGAAAAAGGTCGAATGACTGAAATTAACCCTGCAGTGGGTGATAAATTCGATCCTCACCACCATCAAGCGATTGCTTCGGTACCTTCAGAACAAGAGCCAAATACAGTGGTTTCTGTTCTACAGCGAGGTTATACGGTGGCAGATAGGGTGTTGCGACCAGCATTAGTGACCGTTAGCGCCTCGAAATAGGCAAATCAGTCAGGGGGAACCCCAAAAATACATAAAAAGGGCAGATTTCTGCCTTTTTTGCTATTTGTACCCCTTGAATTCCCCTTTTTTGGCCCCATTTATTGATTATTGAAATATCTAGCAGTCCAACATAACTATTTAATTTTTTGGAGCCATTATGGGAAAGATTATCGGTATCGACTTAGGAACCACGAATTCTTGCGTTTCAGTCGTTGAAAACAATGCACCTAAAGTTGTCGAGAATGCCGAAGGCGCTCGCACAACTCCATCCATCATTGCTTACGTTGAAGATGGTGAGGTGTTGGTTGGTGCACCTGCAAAGCGTCAGTCAGTAACTAATCCTAAAAATACTATCTACGCAGTAAAACGTTTAATGGGTCGTAAGTTTGAAGATCCAGAAGTACAAAAAGATATTGGTCTCATGCCTTATGCAATTATCAAAGCCGACAATGGCGATGCATGGGTTGAGGCACGCGATAAGAAAATGGCGCCACAGCAAGTGTCCGCTGAAATTCTGCGCAAAATGAAAAAAACTGCTGAAGACTATCTCGGCGAAGAAGTGACTGAGGCAGTGATTACTGTTCCTGCTTACTTTAACGATAGTCAACGTCAAGCTACTAAAGACGCTGGTCGTATCGCTGGATTGGATGTAAAGCGCATCATCAATGAACCAACTGCTGCTGCTTTGGCCTTTGGTCTAGACAAGCAAGACAAGGTAGACCGCAAGATTGCTGTGTATGACTTGGGTGGCGGTACATTCGACGTATCCATTATTGAGATTGCTAACGTTGATGGCGAGAAGCAATTTGAAGTGCTCTCTACCAACGGTGACACCTTCTTGGGTGGTGAGGACTTTGACCAACGCATCATCGACTGGATCATTGCTGAGTTCAAGAAAGAGCAAGGCGTTGATTTGAGTAAAGACGTATTGGCATTGCAGCGTTTAAAAGATGCTGCAGAAAAAGCGAAGATCGAGTTGTCTTCTGCTCAACAAACAGAAATCAATTTGCCTTATGTGACAGCTGATGCCAGCGGCCCTAAGCATTTGAACTTGAAATTGACTCGTGCCAAGTTGGAGTCTTTGGTGGAAGAGTTGATTAACCGTACAGCTGGTCCTTGCTTGACTGCCATTAAAGATGCTGGCGTGAATGTGGCTGATATTGATGACGTCATTTTGGTCGGTGGTCAGACACGTATGCCTGCGGTTCAAGACAAAGTGAAAGAAATCTTTGGCAAAGAGCCACGTAAAGACGTTAACCCAGATGAAGCGGTTGCCGTTGGTGCTGCAATTCAGGGCTCTGTATTGTCTGGTGATCGTAAAGACGTATTGCTATTGGATGTGACTCCATTGTCATTGGGTATTGAGACCCTTGGCGGAGTAATGACCAAGATGATCCCAAAGAACACTACGATTCCTACTAAGCATTCACAGGTTTACTCTACTGCGGAAGATAACCAACCTGCAGTAACCATTAAGTGCTACCAAGGCGAGCGTGAAATGGCTGCTGCTAATAAGTTGCTTGGCGAATTTAACCTCGAAGGTATTGCTCCTGCACCACGTGGTTTGCCGCAAATTGAAGTGACCTTTGACATTGATGCCAACGGTATTTTGCATGTAACAGCAAAAGATAAAACCACTGGTAAAGAGAACAAGATCACCATCAAGGCAAACTCTGGCCTGACCGAAGAAGAAATTCAACGCATGGTCAAGGATGCTGAAGCCAATGCTGCTGAAGATAAAAAAGCACTTGAGTTGGTGACTGCGCGCAACACTGCTGATGCTTTGGCTCACTCTACTAAGAAAGCATTAGAGGAACATGGTGCCAGCTTAGAAGCTTCAGAGAAAGAAGCGATTGAAACCGCACTCAAAGATTTGGATGAAGCAATCAAAGGCAGTGATAAGGAAGCGATTGAAGCGAAGACCGAAGCTTTGGGTAAGGCAAGTCAGAAGCTTGGCGAAAAAGTCATGGCTGCTGAACAGGCTAAAGCGGGCGGCGGTGCAGCTGGTGCCGCGCCTGGCGGTGCAGCTTCTGGTTCTGCTCCTGATGCTGATGTGGTTGATGCAGATTTCAAAGAGGTTGATGACAAGAAGTAATTTTGTAATCAGATATTCATAAATGTAGTTTTGATGTACTTAAACAACAAGTCGGCCTCGTGCCGACTTGTGTCATTGAGGTTGTTGAGAGGAATAGGCCGTGCCTAAAAGTAAACGCGATTTTTATGAAGTGCTTGGTGTAGCAAAAGGTGCCAGCGATGATGAGCTTAAAAAAGCCTATCGTAAGCTTGCAATGAAATATCACCCCGATCGCAACCCCGATAGCAAAACTGCTGAAGCGCAATTTAAAGAGGCAAAAGAAGCTTACGAAACCTTATCTGATCCCAATAAGCGCGCTGCTTATGATCAATATGGTCACGCTGGTGTAGATCCTTCAATGGGTGGTGGATTTGGTGGCGGAGGCTTTGGCGGGGGTGGTTTTGCCGATGCGTTTGGCGATATCTTCGGCGATATCTTCGGTCAAGGTGGTGGCCGTCATTCTGGACCACAAGTGTATAAAGGCGCCGACTTGCGCTACAACATGGATATCACACTTGAGCAAGCTGCTGAGGGCTATACAACACAAATTCGTGTGCCAAGTTGGAGTAATTGCAAGCCTTGTCATGGTACTGGTGCCGAGCCGGGAACTAAAGCAGAGAAATGTACCACTTGTGATGGCCATGGTCAGGTTCGTGTCCAACAGGGCTTCTTCTCAATGCAGCAAACCTGCCCTAAATGTCGTGGCACTGGTGAGTACATTCCTAAGCCTTGCAAAACATGTCATGGCAGCGGTAAGCATAAAGAACAAAAAACACTTGAAATCAAAATACCAGCAGGTATTGATGATGGCATGCGAGTGCGCTCAGTTGGTAATGGTGAGCCAGGCATTAATGGTGGGCCGTCAGGTGACCTCTATGTAGAGGTGCATGTGAAGCCTCATAAAGTATTTGAACGTGACGGTAGTGATTTGCATGTACAAATGCCAATTTCATTTGCAACGGCAACGATTGGTGGAGAGATAGAGGTGCCAACCCTTACTGGTCGTGTTGAGTTTCCTATTCCAGAGGGAACTCAAACTGGTAAAACTTTCCGCTTACGTCATAAAGGTATCAAGGGCTTACGCTCTACTTTAGTCGGAGATCTTTTTGTGCACGTTGTCGTGGAAACGCCTATCAAACTTACGGAAGAGCAAAAGAAATTGCTACAGAAGTTTGATGACAGCCTGAAATCTGGCGGTGATAAACATAGCCCCCAACAAAAGGGTTGGTTTGAGGGTGTGAAAAGTTTTTTTAGTTAAAACTACTTGGCTAGAATTCAGCCAGCAAAGCCATGTTCGGGTCCGGGGAATTTGCCGGACTTTACCTCACGTACATAAGCCTTGATAGCTGCCTCGATAGAGTGGTGACCGTCCATAAAGTTTTTGACAAACTTGGGCGGCTTACCAGGGCTGATGCCCAACATATCTTGTAATACCAATACCTGACCAGAGCAATCTGGGCCAGCACCAATTCCGATAGTAGGAATATGAAGTTCAGCAGTAATTTTTTCGCCTAATGAAGAGGGGATCGCTTCTAGCACGACCATTTGTGCGCCAGCAGCTTGGCAAGCAAGTGCTTGCTCGAGCATGACATGGGCTGCATCTTTTGACTTGCCTTGAACCTTATAGCCACCCAATACATGAACTGATTGAGGCAGCAATCCCAAGTGAGCGCAAACGGGTACGCTACGCTCTACTAAGTGACGAATTACATCAACTTGCCACTCACCACCACCTTCAAGTTTGACCATATCTGCGCCAGCGCGCATTAGTTGGGCAGAAGACTCCAGTGCTTGAAATGGATCACCATAGCTTGCAAAAGGAAGATCGGCAATCAAAAAAGCATGAGTATTAGCGCGGGCTACACACTCGGTGTGATAGGCCACCTGCTCTACGGTCACTGGCGTTGTGCTGGAATGTCCTTGAATCACATTACCTAAAGAATCGCCAATCAGGATAGTTTCAACCCCGCAACGATTTAGAAGCGCAGACATAGTTGAATCGTATGCCGTAAGCATAGAAATTTTTTCACCCTCGGCATGCATCGCGAGGAGCTTGGAAATCGTGATTGGCTTATCGCCTTGTAAGTAACCCATGGCGAGAGTTTAATGAATTAATGTGCCGATTGGCTATAAATGTCTTTTTCGCCGCAATTGCAGTTCCTGCAGGCTAATTTTTCAATTCTTTGGTGCGCAACTTGAGGTAAATAGGCTTTGAGCTCGCCCCATTTGGGTAAAAAGAAATCTGGGGCAATTTCAAGTAGGGGCAAAAGTACGAAAGAGCGTTCGATAATCTTGGGGTGTGGAAGCATCAACTCAGTTTCGTTTTGAGTAACACCCTCGTAAGACAAAATATCTAGATCTAGTGTGCGAGGTGCATTTGCATAGGGTCGCTCACGACCAAACTCCTGCTCGATCGCTTGGCAAACATGTAATAAGCCGTAGGGACTTAGCTCAGTTTCAACTTCTATGACGGCGTTAATATAGTCCCCGCCAAGGGCTTCAACGGGCGCGCTTTGATAAAAGCAACTTTTTGCCAAAATTTGAATTTCGGAGCGCAATGCTAGGCAAACAATCGCATCAGTAATAAGCTGACGTGTGTCGCCGATATTGCCGCCAAATCCGATGTATGCCAGTGCCATATGCTTCCAAACTAGAGATAAAACTACTTTACTGAAATTTCTCTAAGTTTGCTTAGCTCGACGCACTTTCCGTGGGCAGCGATGATTTCGGTTTTCTGCGTCGCCGTCTTTTTGTTGGGCTTGGATTATTGCCGGGCTCGCTTTTAACGCTTGTCATCAGATCATCTTGGCCTGCTGGATCAGCCGCTATGAAGTCAGTCCACCATTGGCCAATCGCTGGATTCAGCTCCCCGGTTGCGCAACGAAGCAACATAAAGTCA